>NZ_KB913037.1:3671675-3990684 GCF_000384295.1 Amycolatopsis balhimycina FH 1894
CACCTCGCGCACGACTTCCGAAGAGACCGTCGGGTGCCAAACGATCACGGGCAGTCCGGCGCGCAAAGCGGCGAAAAGCTCATCTCGCCCCGGAATCGGGCTCACCGGCGGTGTCTGCGTCAGAACGGCCATGAGCCATCGCTCGTCGCTGAGAATCGCGTCGAGACGACGATGATCTTCGGTGTCCTCGGGGTTGCAGAAATACACTCGTTCGAACGACGGCTCCTCGGTCCAGGCCGTCCATCTCCGGCGCCAAACCCGGTGCGAACGCCGGGAACTCATCCGTTCCAGTGAACGAATAACCGTCGGATAAGTCATGTACAGCGGTTGAGGCTCCCCGATGTCACGCTGCGTGTTCCAGGTGTGCACCGGAAGGTCCAACAGCACGCGCGGAAGCACGAACTCGAGAACGGCTTCGGCATCGCGTGTCGACCACGCCTCTTCCGCCGCCGAGATCACTTTCGCCACTTCGTTCTCGAGCCCGGCCGATGTCGTCCAAACGGTTTCCCCACGAGGTGGCGGCCACTCGGCGGGATCGTCCTGCCGCCAGTGCGAAATCTCGTAGAGATCCGCTTCGACGGGGTCGGGACTGATCATGATGGTCAAGTGCAGCTGCCCCGACGCCGACGGCGTCACGTGAGCCCGGAGCTCCCGGAGCGCATCTTCGAGCCGAAGGCGGTGCGCCTGTCCGTCAGCCCATTTTCGGAGCTGGGCGGCCAGTTGGTCGTCACACTCGGCCGCGATCAGCACGGCGAAGGCCACGACCGGTGGCAGCTCCCCAGGGGCGGCGTTGAAGTCCGCAAGGCCGAAGAAGGCTTCGGCCGCGTCCGCGTAGCGCGGTGCCGGTACGACATACCGGGCGGCGCGGCGGACGGCCGCCCGGAGCCCGGGCGGCGAGAATCCCTCGAGCTGACGGCGGAATTTCTCCTGCTCCGCCGCCGATACCACATCTCGCAACGGCAAGGAATCCACCAAAGCGCGGAACTCCGTGCATTCCTTCGTACCCGGCCGGAGGAACTCGAGTACGTCGGCCAGTACCGGCAGCCCCTCTTCGATCCCGCTGCACCCGTTGACGATTTCGATCAACTGCGCGCGCGGCGCCAGCTGATCCGGCACGGTGAACGGATTGTCCAGCGCTCTTCGGAGCTCCGCGACCATCAATGTGCGGATCGACTTGTCATCGGCGAAGCCGGCGACCACCAGCACGTCGACGAGTGCCCGGCGAATCGCTATGCCGATTTGGGGGCGCCCATGCGTTGTCGACACCGGCGTACCACCTCCCGCCCCCGCGAAGTGCCCCGAAGATCGCGAGTCTACCTATCCGGTGCACCGCGAAAAGGGGCAAAAGGCGGACAACTGCTAACGGACTCCGTACGCCGAGCGGCTCGCGATCACCGCGCCGAGCTTCTCGACCTGCGGCGACACCGGATCGAGCATGCGCACGGTGGCGAGCAATTCCTCCAGCCCGCCGTCGTACCGTTCGCACGTGCGCGCCAATTCGATCACGTGCAACCGGTCTTCCGCCTGGTGCGGTACCGCGTCCGCGATCTCACGCCGGGAGAACATCTCCAGCAGGAGCCGGCGGCTTTCCGCGTTCCGCACGCACGTGATCGCCAGCAGCGCCTCGACCAGCGCCGCGAACGGGAGCGGCCGGTCCACTCGTTCGACGGCCGGCGCCGTTGCCGACACGGCGATCCCGGCGAGCGGGGCACCCAAGAGGCGCAGCCACGCCCACGCGGCGTGCTCCCCGGCTTTGACCTTCACCGGGATCCGGCGGTAGGACCGGGGATCGGCGGCCGGGTCCTGGGAGACGACGTCCTGGTAGATCAGGTCCGATGCGATCAGCGCGAGGTCCGCCCCCGACTCCTTCTGCGCCGACTTGGCCTCTGGTGCTTCGAGCATGCGGAACGTCGCGCTCACCGCCTTGCTGACCGAACCGTGGCTGCCCTTGGCCACCTCGCCGGCGTGCAAGGCCAGCCGGAGCCGAATCTGGGCTTCCGCCGCGTGGACGTGGTTGTAGCGGCACAGCTCGGCGTGCATCCGGGCGGGGAATTCGGCGACCAGGTCCGCCTTCCCGATCTCCGGCGGCAGGAGGAACATCGCGCCGTCGCCCGTGTTCTCCACGAAACAGACGTCCCACGGGATGCCGGTTTCCGCGAACGTCGTGCGCAGGACCCGCCAAAGTCCGTCGTGCACCTCGCGCAGGTGGGCCATGGTGCGGCTCGGGTGGTTGTACCCGGCGACGTCCACAGCCATGACCGTCCGGTGCAGCGCGGCCGGATAGGAATGCACGGCCCACCTCCCCACGTCCCGTCGCTCATTGTCCCAGACCCATGCACGTTCGGCCATGTTCGCGCAGGGCGTTACGACAAAACCGGAACCTGCTGACATGTTTTCGTCCATAATTCGGCGTGCCCACGACACGCCTGCACCTGGTGAGCGCGGAAGAGGATCACCGCGTCTCGACCATCGAGCTCTTCTTCGACCTGGTCTTCGTCTACGCCATCACCCAGACCACCCAGCTGATGGCCGACCACCTCAGCCCCCTCGGGGTCGGGCAGGGGCTGGCCATGCTCGCCGTCCTGTGGTGGTGCTGGTGCAGCTATGCCTGGCTCGGGACCACCATCCACGTCGACCACGGGATCGCGCGGCTCGCCATGTTCGGAGCCATGACCGTGATGTTCCTGGTGTCGTTGACCATCCCCGAGGCCTTCGTCGACCACCCCGGCGGGTTGTTCGCGCCCGGGCTGTTCGTCGGCTGCTACGCGCTCGTGCGGCTGCTGCACCTCGTCGCCTACCTCGGCGCCGCGCAGCGCGATCCCGGGTTGCGGCGCGTTCTGCTCAAGATGTTCGTCGGGCTGCTGCCGAGCGTCGTGCTCCTGGCCGTGAGCACGGCGCTCACCGGGCCGTGGCAGCTGGGGCTGTGGGTCGTCGCGCTGCTCGTCGACTACCTCAACGTCTACCTCACCGGGCCCGACGGCTGGCGGCTGAACTCGCCCGCGCACTTCGCCGAGCGGTTCGGGCTCATCGTGATCATCGCGCTCGGCGAGTCGATCGTCGCGATCGGCATCGGGATCGGGGCGCTGCCGATGTCGTGGCTGGTCGCCGGCGCCGCCGTGTGCGGGCTCACGCTGGCCGCCGGCATGTGGTGGGCCTACTTCGACGTCGTCGCGCGCGTCTCCGAGCACCGGCTGACCCAGGCGACCGGGGTCGAACGCGCGAAGCTCGCCACCGACTCCTACACCTTCCTGCACCTGCCGCTGATCGCCGGAATCGTGCTCGTCGCCCTCGGGCTGAAGAAGGCCTTCCTCTCCATCGCCGACACCGAGAACCACACGCCTGGCGAGGCACTGCACGGCGTCCCGATCTGGACCCTGACCGGCGGGCTCGCGCTCTACCTGATCGCCTTGAGCTCCCTGCGCAAGCGCAACCTCGGCAGCTGGAACCACCAGCGGCTGGTCGTCGGCGTCCTGCTGGTCGCGGCGACACCGCTGCTGGAACACGTGCCCGCGGCCGTGCTGCTGCTGATCATCGCCGGGCTCGTGCTCGGACTTGTCACCTTCGAGCGGTTTCGGTTCGCCGAATGGCGCAGGCAGGTGCACACCGCTCACTCGTGAGTGACCCCGCACTGGCGTCGCGCCGCCTCCCGGGTTAACCTACTCACGAGTAGGTAACGGGATGGAGGGCCACATGGCTGCGCCAAGGAAACGGGACGCGATGGGCTGGGGCCTGTCCGCGCTGACCCAGCTGGCCGGGAGCAAGGTCGTCGAGCGAGCCGGGCTGCGCAAGCCCCTCGAAGGCCTGGTCACCGCGGGGACCCGCAACGGCTTCCGCGTCGCCGGCGCGGCTACCCGGTCGTTCAAGTCGGTGCAGAAGCTGGGCAAGCCCGCCCGGCTCGCGCCGTCCGCGGACACCGGGTTGTTCGACCTCACGCCGACCGAGGACCAGCAGCTCATCGTCGAGACGGTGACGGAGTTCGCCGCCGAGCAGCTGCGCCCGGCCGCCGCGGACGCCGATGCCAAGCTCGAAGCACCCGAGGGGCTGCTGAACCGGGCCGCCGAGCTGGGCATCAGCCTGGTCGGCATCCCCGAGGAGCTCGGCGGCGTCGGCACCGAACGCTCGGTGGTGACCAACGCGCTCGTCGCGGAAGCGCTTGCGCACGGCGACCTCGGCCTGGCCGTGGCCGTGCTCGCGCCGTCCGCGGTGAGCACCGCGCTGGTCAGCTGGGGCGACGAGCAGCAGCAGGCCGACTACCTGCCGGCGTTCGTCGGCGAGCACGTCCCGGCCGCCGCGCTGGCGCTGCAGGAGCAGAAAGCGCTCTACGACCCGTTCAAGCCCGCGACGAAGGCGCGTCGCACGCCGAAGGGTTACCAGCTCGACGGCGTGAAGTCGCTGGTGCCGCGCGCGGCGGCGGCCGAGCTGTTCATCGTCTCGGCCGACCTCGAAGGCCGCGGCCCGGCGCTGTTCCTCGTCGAGTCGTCGAACGCCGGCGTCTCCATCGAGAGCGAGCCCGCGATGGGCCTGCGCGGCGCCGCGACCGGCAAGCTCCACCTGGAGAAGGTGGCGTTGCCCGCGGGCGCGCTGCTCGGCGGCGGCAAGCTCGACGTCTTCACCGAGGCGGTCCGGCTGTCACGGCTGGGCTGGGCGGCGCTGGCCGCGGGCACCGCGAAGGCCGTCCTCGACTACGTCGTCCCTTACGTCAACGAGCGGACGGCGTTCGGCGAGCCGATCAGCCACCGGCAGGCGGTGGCGTTCTCCGTGGCCGACATCGCGATCGAGCTGGAGGGCCTGCGACTGGTCACGCTGCGCGCGGCGGCGCGGGCCGAGCAGGGCAAGCCTTACGCCCGCGAGGTCGCGCTGGCCCGGAAGCTGGCCGTGGACAAGGGCATGCAGATCGGCAGCGCGGGCGTGCAGCTGCTCGGCGGGCACGGCTTCGTCAAGGAGCACCCGGTCGAGCGCTGGTACCGCGACCTGCGCGCCATCGGCGTCATGGAAGGCGCCGTCCTTCTCTAGGCTTCGGAAAGGCGTTAACGATGATTAACCTGGAAGTCCCCCAGAAGGCCGGCGCGCTGATCAACCAGGCGTACCAGGCCGCGGCCGAGGTGTTCCGGCCGATCTCGCGCAAGTACGACCGCGCGGAGCACACGTACCCGGCCGAGCTCGACATGTTCGCGGCGCTGCTGGACGGGCTCAACTCCTCCGGCGAGGGTGGCGCGGGCGCGGCAGGCGTCCGCCGTTCGAAGGACGAGAACGAAAAGGGCAACCGCAACGGCGCCAACCTGAACGTCGTCCTCGGCACGATCGAGATGTGCTGGGGTGACGTCGGCCTGCTGCTGTCGATGCCGCGCCAGGGCCTGGGCAACGCGGCGATCGGCTCGGTGGCGACGGACGACCAGCTCGAACGCTTCTCCGGCATGTGGGCGGCGATGGCGATCACCGAGCCGTCGTGCGGCTCGGACTCGGCGGCCATCACGGCGACGGCCCGCCTGGACGGCGACCACTACGTCCTGAACGGCGAGAAGATCTTCGTGACGTCGGGCGAGCGCGCCGACGCGGTGGTCGTGTGGGCGACGCTGGACAAGACCAAGGGCCGTGCGGCGATCAAGTCGTTCGTGGTCGAGAAGGGCACACCGGGCTTCGAGGTGGTGCGCGTCGAGCACAAGCTCGGCATCCGCGCCTCCGACACGGCGGTGCTGCGCTTCGAGAACTGCCGCGTGCCCAAGGAGAACCTCCTGGGCACACCGGAGATCGACACGGCCAAGGGTTTCGCGGGCGTCATGCAGACGTTCGACAACACGCGGCCGCTGGTGGCGGCGATGGCGATCGGCGTGGCCCGCGCGGCGCTGGAGGAGACCAAGCGGATCCTGTCCGAAGCCGGGGTGGAAATCGACTACGACCGCCCGGCGAACGCCCAGCACGCGGCGGCCGCGGAATACCTGAAACTGGAAGCGGACTACGAGTCGGCGTACCTGCTGACGCTGGAATCGGCGTGGATGGCGGACAACCGCAAGCCGAACTCCCTGCAGGCGTCGATGGCGAAGGCCAAGGCGGGACGCTCCGTCGTCGACATCGCTCTGAAGTGCGTCGAGCTGACCGGGGCTTACGGCGAGGAGTCCCTCCTCGAGAAGTGGGCCCGGGACGCGAAGATCCTCGACATCTTCGAGGGGACTCAGCAGATTCAGCAGCTGATCGTGGCCCGCCGGATCCTCGGCAAGACTTCCGCCGAGCTCAAGTAACACCCAAGTCCGTGAATGGCACATTGAGGGACTCTACGTCCCTCAATGTGCCATTCACGGCTTTCAGGAGGCCGCGATGCGGTCGTCCAGGAACTCGTCCAGGTAGCGCCAGGTCGTGCCGCGGGCCTTGCGGCCCGTCAGGACGCCCAGGTGACCGCCGGGAGCCGTCTTGAAGCGGACCTCCGGGGCCTTGTCCAGCAGCTCCACCACCCGCTCGACCGACGGCCGGGGCGCGATCGTGTCGTTCTCGCCCGCCACCACCAGCGTCGGCACCCGGACCGACGACAGCGAGATGATCCGGCCGTTCAGGTCCACCTTGCCCTCGGCCAGGTCGTTCGTGCGGAACAGCCGGTGGTACAGCTGGCCGAACGTGCGGCCCGGGTAGGCGTACATGTTGCTCATGAAGTGGTCGACCGCCTCGATCTGGGCCAGGTAGTCGCGGTCGTCGAGGTGAGACAGGATCGCCAGGGGTTTCGTGATTTCCTTGCTGATGCCTGTCGCGCGGAAGACGCGGCTGACCAAATAGGACGGTGCGCCGCCGAACGCGCGGTAGATCGGGGTCAGCAGGTGGCCGCGTGTCAGGTCGACCAGCGGGCGGAACGGCGCCACGATCGGGATCGCCGTGAAGTCCACCGGTGAGCCGATCGCGGTGATCGACGCGATCGGCAGGTCCGGCCGGTCGGCGTTCACCAGCAGCGAGAAGATCCCGCCCAGCGACCACGACACCAGGTGCACGTCCTGGCCGCCCGCGTCGAGGCTCACTTTGCGGATCGCCCGCGGCAGCACCTCGTCGATCCAGTGCTCGATGCCCAGGCGCCGGTCGGAGAAGGCGACCATGCCGTAGTCGACGAGGTAGGTGTTGCGGCCGCCCTCGACCAGGTGCTCGATGAGGCTGCAGCCGCGGCGCAAGTCGAAGCAGATGGCCGGCGCGGCGAGCGGCGGCACCAGCAGGATCGGCGGCCCGGACACCGGGCGGCTGCTGTGCGTCATCCGGTACAGCGACCGGTTCGGGCCCTGGTCGATCAGCACCCGCGGCATCGGGCGCAGGTCGGCGACGCCGCCGTGCAGCACCTTGCCGACCACGTTCGACGCCGCGGCGGCCAGCCGTGCGGGTGGTGAAGCCATTTCTCGTGCCTCCCAAAAGCGGATTCGGGGGCAATCTTGCCGGGCCGGGCGAGCGGACTCAACATCACCACGCCCGCAAGCACCCCGCAAGCACGTCCAATTCGGACAGTCGCTAGTCCGTCCGAGTTACCCCGGGCCCGCTCTCCGCGGCCCGCGCTTCGTACGCCGCACGGGCCGGGGAATGGGCTGCCGAAGCCAAAAGCCGGTCCGCCTTCAACGCTCGTGCGAACGCTTCGCCCGCACGGCGCGGCAACAGCCGCGTGAGCTTGCCCATAGTGCCCAGCGACCGGGGCACGAAAACGTCGAAACGAGGCTTGCGCAGCGCGGATACGATGGCGTCGGCCACATCTTCCGGCCGCACCGACTTGAACATCTTCGCCTCGCCGAGGCCGCTCGCGAGCTCCGTCCGCACGATGCCCGGCATCACGCACGAGACGTGGACGCCGCTGCCGTGCAGCTCCAGGTGCACCGCTTCGGAGAACCCGACGACGGCGTGCTTGGTGGCGCAGTAGGTCGCCGCGCCGGGGAAGCCGGCCTTGCCCGCGAACGACGCGACGTTGACGATGTGCCCGCCGGCCCGCGGCCGCATCCGCTTCACCGCCTCGCGGGTGCCGTGGATGACGGCGTGGACGTTGATCTCCAGCTGACGCCGGGTGGTCGCGTCGCTCTCCTCTTCGAGGGCGGCGAGCGGCATGATGCCGGCGTTGTTGATCAGCACGTCGATCCGGCCGTGGCGCCGCTCGACCTCGTCGAGGAACCCGGTGAACCCGCGGATGTCGGTGACGTCCAGCGGCAGCGCGTCGGCGCCCAGCTCTCCGGCCGTCTTCTCGGCCCGGACCTGGTCGAGGTCGCCGATCACCACCTTCGCGCCCAGCCGGGCGAGGGCGGACGCGGTCGCCGCGCCGATCCCCTGCCCGCCGCCGGTGATGACGACGACCTTGCCCGCGAGTTCCTCGGCCATGGCGACTCCTTCGTCTGTTGGCAACGCGTCAACAGTGTCACCCGCGCCACCGGATCCCGCTACCCCAGGCGCCGCTCCAGCACCTGCCCGACCCAGTCGTCGACGGTGAACCGCACCGTCGGCGAGAACCCCTGGCTCTCGTAGTACCGCTGCAGGCCACCGTCGCCGCCGGCCCAGCAGTCGACGCGCACGAGGTCGATCCCACGCCGCCGCGCCTCGTCGAGCGCGTACTCGACGAGGCGGCCGCCGACGCGCTGGCCGGTGAACCGCCGCGACGTGATCAGCAGCCGGATGTACAGTTCACGCTCGTCAACCGGCGGCACGTGCCGGTCGTGTTCCTCGGAGACGACCAGCGCGCCGGCGGGTTCGCCGTCGACCACCGCGATGCGCAGACCCGGGTCCGCCGCCATGCCCTTCACCCGCTCGACGCGCTTCGGGACCGCACTCCACGGCTCGGTCCCCCACTGCTTCGAGCTGCCGCGGGCCACCAGCCATTCCACGGCTTCATCGAAGAAGCACAGCAGCGTGTCAGCGTCCCCGGAATCACCCGATCGTATGACGATGTGGCTCATGAACCCTGTCTACCGCACGGTGAGCACCCGCGGGCCGTCTTCGGTGATCGCGATGGTGTGCTCGACGTGCGCGGCCCGGCTGCCGTCCACGGTGAGGATCGACCAGCCGTCCTCGGCGTACCGGTAGGCGTCGGTCCCGCCCGCGACGAGCATGGGTTCGATCGCCAGGGCGAGCCCCGGCTTCAGGCGCATCCCGCGGCCCGCGCGGCCCTCGTTCGGCAGGTGCGGGTCCTCGTGCATGGCCCGGCCGATCCCGTGGCCGCCGTGGTCCTCGACCATGCCGAAGCCCGACGCGCGGCCGGCGACTCCGATCGCGTACGAGATGTCGCCGAGCTTCGCGCCCGGCTGGGCGGCGGCGATCCCCGCGGCCAGTGCCCGCTCGGTCGCCTCGATCAGCGCGAGGTCGGCCGGGTCGGCGTCGCCGACGACGAAGCTGATCGCGGCGTCGCCGTTCCAGCCGTCGACGATCGCCCCGCAGTCGATGCTGACCAGGTCGCCGTCCTTGAGGCGGTACGCCGTCGGGATCCCGTGCACGACGACATCGTTGACACTCGTGCAGAGCACGCCGGGGTAGGGCGTCGGCGCGGACCGCGGCTGGTAGCCCAGGAACGAAGGTTTCGCCCCGGCGTCGCTGATGAACTGCGCGGCGACTTCGTCCAGCTCACGCAGGGAGACGCCGGCCGCGGCGGCCTCCTTGACCGCTTCCAGGGTCTTCGCCACCACTCGTCCGGCTTCGCGCATGATCGCCAGCTCGGACTCCGTCTTGATCTCAACCATGACGATAACTATACCGGTATAGTTATCGTTGTCGAGCTCGGCGCCCGGACCGGCTCAGGCGACCCCGAGGTGCCGCGAAATCAGCATCTTCTGGACCTCGCTGGTGCCCTCGCCGATCTCGAGGATCTTCGCGTCGCGGTAGAAGCGGCTCACCGGGAACTCGTTCATGAAGCCGTAGCCGCCGAAGATCTGGGTCGCGTCGCGGGCGTTGTCCATCGCCGCGTTCGAGGCCACCAGCTTCGCGATCGACGCCTCCTTCTTGAACGGCTCGCCGCGCAGCATCTTCGACGCCGCCTGGTAGTACGCCAGGCGCGAGGTGTGCGTGCGGACCTCCATGTCGGCGATCTTGAACTGGATCGCCTGGTACTCGCCGATCCGCTTGCCGAACGCGACGCGGTCCTTCACGTACTTGAGACACTCGTCGACGCAGCCCTGGGCCAGGCCCACCGACAGCGCCGCGATCGCGACCCGGCCTTCGTCCAGAATGGACAGGAACTGCGCGTACCCGCGGCCACGGACGCCGACCAGGTTCTCGAGCGGCACCCGGACGTCCGCAAAGGACAGTTCGTGCGTGTCGGAGCAGTTCCAGCCGACCTTCGAGTACTTCGGCGCCACCTGGAACCCCGGCGTGCCCGAAGGCACGATGATCGCCGAGATCTCCTTGCGGCCGTTCTCCATCACGTCCGTCACCGCCGTGACCGTGACCAGCCGGGTGATGTCGGTGCCCGAGTTGGTGATGAACGCCTTGCTGCCGTTGATGACCCACTCGTCACCGTCCTGGGAAGCACGCGTGCGCGTCGCCCCGGCGTCCGAGCCACCGCCCGGCTCGGTCAGGCCGAAGCCGCCGAGAGCGGTGCCCTCGCACAACGAAGGCAGCCACTTCTCCTTCTGCTCCTGCGTCCCGAAGCGGAAGATCGGCATCGCGCCGAGCGAGACACCGGCTTCCAGGGTGATCGCGACCGACGAGTCGACGCGCGCCAGCTCCTCCAGCGCCAGGCACAGCGCGAAGTAGTCGCCGCCCATGCCGCCGAACTCCTCGGGGAACGGCAGGCCGAACAGGCCCATCTCGCCCATCTTCGCGACGATGGCGTACGGGAACTCCTCCTTCTCGTACAGCTCGCCGATCACGGGCGCGACTTCGGCGTGCGCGAAGTCCTCGACGGTCTTGCGGAGGGACTCGTACTCCTCGTCCAGACGGAAGTCGATCATTGCTGCTCCTTCTGGGGCGTGACTGTGCTGATGGTTACCAATCCGGCCACAGTCACGACTGAAGGCTACTTTTGGCCGGATTGGTAACTATGGCAAGGGTTTCGTCCAGCGCGACCTGTTGGCCGGCCCGGACGGGGAGTTCGCTGACGACGCCGTCGATCGGCGCCGTGACCGTGTGCTCCATCTTCATCGCTTCGACGACCAGCAACGGCGTTCCGGCCTTCACGACATCACCCGCGGCGACCTTCACGACGAGCACCGTGCCCGGCATCGGGCTGGTGACCGGACCGGCCCCGGCGGCCTCGCCGCGCGACGCCAGCACGAACTCCTGCTCGCCGAACGGGAAGCTGAGCCCGTCGCGCGCCAGCCAGACCGTCCGGTCGGCAGCGCAGGCCTGGCGGTAGCGGTGGAAGCCGCCCGCGTGCCGGATCTCGAGCACGTCGCCGTCGCGCCGGGCCGTGACCTGGACCGGCGCGGCGTCGTCGACGAACACCGTCGCCGCGGCGGGGGTGCCCTGCACGCGGACCACCGCGCGGGCGGCGCCGGACTTCAGCCGGAACGTCACCCCGCCGGAGCCGCCCATCCGCCAGCCGTCCGGCACGTCCCACGGGTCCACCACGGGCCCGGCCGGCTGCAGCTCCAGGAACCGGTCCAGCGCGGCCGCGACGAAGAACTCCGCGGGTACGTCCGAAGAGACCAAAGTGGACAGATTGCGGTCGACGAGCTCGGTGTCGAGACGACCGGCGCGGACGTCGGCGTCGGCCAGCAGCCCGCGCAGGAACGCGGTGTTCGTGCCGATGCCCAGCAACGCCGTGTCGGCCAGCGCCAGGTCGAGCCGGTGCAGGGCCGCCGCGCGGTCCGGGCCCCAGGCGATGACCTTGGCCAGCATCGGGTCGTAGTTCGAGCCGACCACCGCGCCGGACGTCATCCAGGAGTCGACGCGGACGCCGTCGCCGGACGGCTCGTGCACCGCCAGGACCGTCCCGCCGGTCGGGATGAAGCCACGCGCCGGGTCTTCGGCGTACACGCGGGCCTCGACGGCGTGACCGGTCAAAGTGACGTCCTGCTGACTGAGGGAAAGCTCCTCGCCCGCCGCCACCCGGACCTGCCATTCGACCAGGTCGAGACCGGTGACCAGCTCGGTGACCGGGTGCTCGACCTGCAGCCGGGTGTTCATCTCCATGAAGAAGAACTCGTCCGGGCTCTTCGCCGACATGATGAACTCGACGGTGCCCGCGCCGACGTAACCCACCGAACGCGCGGCCTCGACCGCCGCCGAGCCCATCTTCTCCCGGGTGACCTCGTCGAGCAGCACCGACGGCGCTTCCTCGATGATCTTCTGGTGCCGCCGCTGGAGGCTGCATTCGCGTTCGCCGAGGTGGATCACGTTCCCGTGCGTGTCCGCCAGCACCTGGATCTCGATGTGCCGCGGTGTCGTGACGAACCGTTCCATGAGCAGCGTGTCGTCGCCGAAGGACCCCTTGGCCTCGCGCCGCGCGGACTCGATCGCGGCGTCGAGCTCATCAGGAGCGTGCACCAGCCGCATGCCCTTGCCGCCGCCACCGGCGGACGGCTTGAGCAGCAACGGGTATCCCACCTTCGCGGCGGCTTCGGCGAAGCCGCCTTCGGGTATGTCCACATCGGACGCACCAGGCACGACCGGGACTCCGGCTTTCGAGACCGTCGCCTTCGCGCGGATCTTGTCGCCCATGGCGTCGATCGCCGCGACCGGCGGGCCGATGAACACGAGCCCGGCGGCCTCGCAGGCGCGCGCGAACTCGGCGTTCTCCGCCAGGAAGCCGTAACCCGGGTGCACGGCCTGCGCACCCGAAGACACGGCGGCGTCCACGATGGCCGGAATCGAGAGATAGCTGCGAGCGGCTTCCGCCGGGCCGATGCGCACCGCGGTGTGCGCCTCGCGGACGTGCCGCGCGTCGGCGTCGGCATCGCTGTACACCGCGACCGCGCGGATGCCGAGGGCCCGCAGGGTGCGGATGACCCGGACCGCGATCTCGCCCCGGTTCGCTACCAGCACTGAGTCGAACATCATCACATCCGGAAGACGCCGTAGTTGACCTCGGACAGGGGCGCGTTGGCCGCGGCCGAGAGGGCCAGGCCGAGGACCGTGCGGGTGTCCGCGGGATCGATCACGCCGTCGTCCCACAGCCGCGCGGTCGAGTAGTACGGGCTGCCCTGCGCCTCGTACTGCTCGCGGATCGGGTCCTTGAACGCCTCTTCGTCCTCGGCGGACCACTCGCCGCCGCGGCCTTCGATGGCGTCGCGGCGGACCGTCGACAGCACCGACGCCGCCTGCTCGCCGCCCATCACCGAGATCCGCGCGTTCGGCCACATCCAGAGGAACCGCGGCGAGTAGGCCCGGCCGCACATCGAGTAGTTGCCGGCGCCGAAGGAGCCGCCGATAACGACGGTCAACTTCGGCACCCGCGCGCAGGCCACCGCGGTGACCATCTTCGCGCCGTGCTTGGCGATGCCGCCGGCCTCGTACGCCCGCCCGACCATGAACCCGGTGATGTTCTGCAGGAACAGCAGCGGGATCGAGCGCTTGTCGCAGAGTTCGATGAAGTGCGCGCCCTTCATCGCCGACTCGGCGAAGAGCACGCCGTTGTTCGCGATGATGCCGACCGGGTGGCCGTGGATCCGGGCGAACCCGGTGACCAGCGTCGCGCCGTACTCCTTCTTGAACTCGCCGAACCGGCTGCCGTCGACGATCCGGGCGATCACCTCGCGGACGTCGTAGGGCACGCGCGGGTCGGTCGGCACGACGCCGTACAGCTCGGCCGGGTCGACCGCGGGCGCTTCGGTCGGCAGGACATCCCAAGGACGCGGCGTGCGCGGCCCGAGCGTCGAGACGATCGAGCGGACGATCCGCAGCGCGTGCGCGTCGTCGTCGGCCAGGTGGTCGGTGACGCCGGACTGGCGCGCGTGGACGTCGCCGCCGCCGAGTTCCTCCGCCGTCACGACCTCGCCGGTCGCGGCCTTCACGAGTGGCGGGCCGCCGAGGAAGATCGTGCCCTGGTTCCGGACGATCACGGCCTCGTCGCTCATCGCCGGGACGTACGCGCCGCCGGCCGTGCACGAACCGAGCACCGCGGCGATCTGCGGGATGCCGCGCGCGGACATCGTCGCCTGGTTGTAGAAGATCCGGCCGAAGTGTTCACGATCCGGGAAGACCTCGTCCTGCCTGGGCAGGAACGCGCCGCCGGAGTCCACCAGGTAGACGCACGGCAGGTTGTTGTGCAGCGCGACCTCCTGGGCGCGCAGGTGCTTCTTCACCGTCATCGGGTAGTACGTGCCGCCCTTGACGGTGGCGTCGTTGGCGACGACCACGCACTCGCGGCCGGAGACCCGTCCCACCCCGGTGATGATCCCGGCGGAGGGCGCCTCGTCGTCGTAGAGTCCGTTCGCGGCCAGCGGCGAGAGCTCGAGGAACGGCGAACCCGGGTCCAGCAGCGTGTCGACGCGGTCGCGCGGGAGCAGCTTGCCGCGTTCGACGTGCCGGGCGCGGGACTTCTCCGGGCCGCCGAGCCGGGCGCTCGACAGACGTTTGCGGAGGTCCTCGACCAGCTCCGCGTGGGATGTGGCGTTGCGGGCATAGGCCTCGCTGTCCGGGGCAGCCGAAGTCCCCAGTGCCGGCGTGTCCATGAGCTCCCTCGAAGTTAGCGGGCGTTAACCTCCGTTTCGATGTTAGCGACCGCTAACGTGGGTGTCCAGTCACCGGAATGCCATGAAGGGCACCCTCATGGACATAAAGGCCATGAGGGTGCCCTTCATGACAGTGCACTCAGCCGATGGCTGCCCGCAGCGGGGCGAAGTAGCCGCCCGACTGCCCGGCCGCGGTCGGGTGGTAGGACTCGATCACCGGCCAGGTCAGGCTGTGCAGGTAGTCGTCGGCCGACGAGCAGATGTTGTGGCCGGCGAACGACGGCCGGACGTCGACGAACGTCGCCCCGGCCGCCGCGGCGCGCTGCTGGGTGACCGCCGCGAGCGCGTCCGCGCCCGAGTTGATCGCCGTGCGCTTGGTGTCGCTCAGCCCGACCCAGCAGGAGCCGGGCACGGTGTAGAAGCGCGGGTAGGACAGGACGACGAGCCGGGCCCCCGGCGCCTTGGCCTTGATCGCGTTGTAGGTGTTGGTCAGCAACGGCGGCAGCGTGTTGTTGACGTACGTCTTCGCCGTGTTGACGCGGTTGACGCAGTCGGAGTCGCTCCCGAGGGTGCAGGTCGTCATCACGTCGCTGAAGCCGGCGTCGTTCCCGCCGACGGTCACCGTGACGAGCGTGGCCGACGCCGGGATCGAGTTCGCCTGGTTGATCACGTCACCGGTCTTCGCCCCCGAGCAGGCGAGGAAGGTGAGCGACGTGCCGCTGTGGGCGTTGGCCCACAGCTGCGGATAGGCCTTCGAGCTGCGGTAGCAGCTCCCGGAACTGCCGTAGCTGCCGGAGCCGACTCCCGAGGAGTAGGAATCGCCGAGCGCGGCGTAGACGGTCCCGGCGGCCTGGGCGAGGCCCGTGACGCCGAGAGAAGCAAGAACGACGGCCCCCAGGGCCGTGCTCAACCGTAGGAGGGATCGCCGGAAATTACGGGTGGGAACAGCCATGGGTCACTCCTTTGTGACAGGGCCGACCCAAATAGAACAGCAGGTGGAAGCCCCACAAGGAAGAGCCGGTTACCAGTAAGTAACCCACTCGGCTCACGTCGGAAGGCGGGAACGCGTGTTAGCGCTCGCTAACCTGCCGCTCTAATATGGCGGGATGTCGGCCAACCCCACGCCGCTCGTGAACGGCGAGAAGGCGAACAGGCGCGAGCAAATCCTGTCCGCGGCCGCCGAACTGTTCGCCCACCACGGCTTCCACGGCGTCGGCATCGACGACATCGGCGCCGCGGTCGGCATCTCCGGCCCGGCGCTCTACCGGCACTTCCGCAGCAAGGACGCGATCCTCGGCGAGATGCTGAACTCGATCAGCCGCTACCTGCTCGACGGCGGCACGACGTGGGCGAGCCGGCCGGGCGACGCGGACGACACGCTGGCCGGGCTGGTGGCGTTCCACGTCGGCTTCGCGCTCGCGCACCCGGCCCTGATCACCGTCCAGGAGCGCAACCTCGCGAACCTCACCGACGCCGACCGCAAGCAGGTGCGCGCCCTGCAGCGCCAGTACGTCGAGGTGTGGGTGCGCGTGATCCGCGAAGCGGTCCCTGGCCTGGGAGAACTGCAGGCCCGGTCGGCGGCACACGCCGTGTTCGGATTGATCAACTCGACGCCGTACAACCGCCATCTCGGTGACGGTGAACTCGCCGAACTGCTCAGCCGGCTCGCGCTGGGTGCCCTTCGCGCGGCCGGATGACCGACCCGGATCAAGGTATCCCCACGAGTGGCGTCGCTGGTGTTTGATGGGGCACGTGGATGCGGACTGGAACGAGCAGGAGCTCGTCGAGAAGGCTCAGCGCGCGTTGACCGCGCTGAGCCTCGGTGACGACGCCGAAGCCCTCGTCGAGGTCGCGCCGACGGCCGTCGAACCGCAGGCTCGCGCGGACGAGACGAAGGCGCTGATGCTGCTGCTCTTCGGCGAGTGCAGTGCGATGGTCTCCACCCTCGGCGACGGGGGCAGCGCGCCGGTGAAGGTCCAGGTGTTCGACGAGGACGGCGAAGAGGTCTCGATCGACCAGGCCGACCCGCCGGTCCGGACCGCGGTCCGGACACTGCTCGCGGAGGTGCACGGCAACACCGAAGCCGCGCAGGAGCAGGTCGAGATCGCGCTGGCCAACGCGGCACCGGAGGAGGTCGACAGCCTGGTGCTGCAGGCACTGCGCTGGACGATCCGGCTGTCGGTGGAGTGCCTGGACCGCGACCTGCCGGTGGCCCCCTGGATCTCGGAAGCCGTCTCGGACTGACTCGCCGCTTGGGCCAGGACTGACCGCGCTAGCCCAGCAAGGCCTTGACCAGGGCCGAGATCTGCCCGGTTTCGATGAGGAACGAATCGTGGCCGTACGGCGACGACACCACCGACGGCTCGGGCGCGCCCGGGAGCGCGGCCGCGATCTCCGCCGACTGGTACAGCGGGTAGAGCCGGTCGCTGTCGACGCCGCCGATCACCGCCCGCGCCGTCACCCGGCCCAGCGCGGCCGCCACGCCGCCGCGGCCGCGGCCGACGTCGTGGGTGTTCATCGACTCCGTCAGCACCAGGTAGCTGTTCGCGTCGAACCGGCGTGCCAGCTTGCCGGCGTGGTGATCCAGGTAGGACTCGACGGCGAACCGTCCGCCTCGCAAGGGGTCTTCGCCGTCCTGGGCCGCCCGGCCGAACCGCCGGGCCAGCTCCGGCTCGCTGCGGTAGGTGACGTGCGCGATCCGCCGCGCGATGCCCAGGCCGACATGCGGCCCGGACGGCGCCGAGTAGTAGTCACCGCCGTGAAAAGAAGGATCGCCGCGGATCGCGTGCAGCTGCGGCGCCGCCCACGCGATCTGCTCGGCCGACGCCCGCGCGGCCGACGCCAGCACCAGTACCGAAGCCACCCGGGCGGGCAGCGAAATCGCCCATTCGAGGGCACGCATCCCGCCCATGGACCCGCCGACGATCGCCGCCCACCGGTCGATGCCCAGTGCGTCCGCCAGCACCGCTTCGGCCGCGACCTGGTCGCGCACCGTCACCGCCGGGAACCGGCTGCCCCAGGGCCGTCCGGCCGGATCCGGCGACGACGGCCCGGTCGACCCCTGGCAGCCGCCCAGCACGTTCGGGACCACGACGAAGCAGCTGCTCGTGTCCAGGGCCTTCCCCGGCCCGATCAGCCCGTCCCACCAGCCCGCGCTGGGGTGCCCCGGCTCGGCGGGCCCGGCGGCGTGGCTGTCGCCGGTCAGCGCGTGCTCGACGAGGATCGCGTTGGACGCGTCGGAGTTCAGGGTCCCCCAGGTTTCGTACGCGAGCGAAAAGGAAGGCAGCACGCCACCGGCCTCCAGCGCGAGCGCGCCGGGGCCGGTGACGAACTTCCGGCGGCCTGGCGGATCGCCGATCCGCCAGGCGCCGGTGACACTCACAGTTCGGCCTTGGCCGCCCGGAATCCGGCCTCGAGATCGGCCTTGAGATCCTCGATCCCCTCCAGCCCGACGGCGAGCCGGACCAGCCCGGGCGTGACGCCGCTGGACAGCTGCTCGGCCGGCGTCAGCTGGCTGTGGGTGGTCGAGGCCGGGTGCACGATCAGGCTGCGGACGTCACCGATGTTCACCAGCTGGCTGTGCAGCTCGGTGCCGTCGACGAACTTGCGGCCTGCCGCAACAGCACTGTCGCCGCCGCGCAATTCGAACGACAGGACCGCGCCCGCACCGCGTGGCAGGTACTTGCGCGCGTTGGCGTAGTGGGGGCTCGACGGCAGGCCGGCGTAGTACACCTTCTCGACCTCGTCACGCTGTTCGAGCCACTCGGCCAGCGCCCGCGCGTTCGCCACGTGCCGCTCGAGGCGCAGCGACAGCGTCTCGATGCCTTGCAGGATCAGGAAACTGTTCAGCGGCGCGATCGCCGCGCCGGTGTCGCGCAGGATCTGGACGCGCGCTTTGGCCGCGTACGCGCCCGGGCCGAGCGCCTCCCAGTACTTCAGGCCGTGGTAGCTCGCGTCCGGCTCGTTGAAGCCCGGAAACTTCCCGGGGTCCTTGCCGAAGTCGAACGTGCCGCCGTCGACCAGCACGCCGGCCACGGTGGTCCCGTGCCCGCCGAGGTACTTCGTCGCGGAGTGCACGACGACGTCGGCGCCGTGCTCGATCGGGCGCAGCAGGTACGGCGTCGGCACGGTGTTGTCGACGACGAGCGGGACCCCCGCTTCGTGCGCGACGTCGGCGACGCCGCGGATGTCCAAGACGTTGCTGCCCGGGTTGGCCAGCGTCTCGGCGAAGAACAGCTTCGTGTTCGGCCGGACGGCGGCACGCCACTGCTCCAGGTCGTCCTGGTCCTCGATGAACGTGACCTCGACGCCGAGCTTCGGCAGCGTGTAGTGGAAGAGGTTGTAGGTGCCGCCGTAGAGCGACGGGCTCGAGACGAAGTGGTCGCCCGCGCCCGCGAGGTTCAGGATCGCCGCCGTGGTCGCGGCCGAGCCGGACGCGAACGCCAGCGCCGCGACGCCGCCTTCGAGCGCCGCGAGCCGCTGCTCCAGCACGTCCTGGGTCGGGTTCATGATCCGCGTGTAGATGTTGCCGGGCTCGGCGAGGCTGAACAGGTCCGCGCCGTGCTGGCTGTCGCGGAAGACGTACGACGTCGTCTGGTAGATCGGGGTGGCCCGCGCGCCCGTGGCCGGGTCCGGCGCGGCGCCCGCGTGGATCTGCTTGGTCTCGAACGACCACGCCGAAGTCTCGGCCATCGGTTTCTCCTTGCGGCTCAAGGGTTCTGGAGGGCTGCCAGGCGAAGCTACTGCGGCCGAACGGAGCACCCAACTGCTCCCACGTCCTGGGAGCCAGCCTACTTGCCGACAAGGTCTCTCTGTAGCTAAGATATTTGACAAATGAGATTCATGGACAGGGAGGAAGTCATGACGGAGCGAGTGCAGGTCCTGGTCGTGGGGGCCGGGCTGGGCGGGCTGACCGCGTCGCTGTTCCTGGCGCGCGAAGGAGTGGAAGTGCTGACCGTGGAACGGCACCCCGGGACGTCGGTCCACCCTCGCGCCGCCGGGCAGAGCTGGCGCACGATGGAGCTGTTCCACTGGGCGGGCATCGACCGCGAGGTCCTGGCCGCGAGCCCGCGAGCGTCAGGGGGCATGCGGATCACGGTCGCGACCAGCCTCGCCGGCCACGTCCTGCACCGGATCGTCGAGGACGGCAGCGAGTTCGACGTCTCGGCCTCGACCACGCTGCCCGCCGGCACGGCCGGGCAGGACGTCGTCGAACCGATCTTGCTGGCCCACGCCGAGAAAGCCGGCGCGCGGGTGCGGTTCCGGACCGAACTCGTCGAGCTGACGCAGGACGACGACGGCGTCACCGCGGCGCTGCGGCACCGGGATTCGGGCGAGGAGACGGTGGTGCGCGCCGAGTACGTCGTCGCGGCCGACGGCGGCCGCAGTGGCATCCGGCGGCGGCTCGGCATCGGGACCACCGGGCCGGACGCGCTGGGCCACTGCCTCGGCGTGGTGTTCGACGCCGACCTCGGCGACCGCGTCAAGCCCGGCCTGGCCGACCTGTTCTACCTGCAGCACCCGGACTTCTCGGCCGCGTTGGTGAACACCGACGTGCCGGACCGGTACGTCTTCGCGCCGGACTACCACCCGGATCGGGGCGAAAGCCCGGCGGACTTCCCCCACGACCGGCTGGTCGCGATGATCCGCGCCGCCACCGACCTGCCCGGCCTGGAACCCGAGATCGTCTGGACCGGCCCGTGGGAGATCGCCGCGCGGCTCGCCGAGAAGTTCTCCGCCGGCCGGGTCTTCCTGGCCGGCGACGCGGCGAAGGTGACCCCGCCGACCGGCGGGATGGGCGGCAACACGGCGGTCGGCGACGGCGCGGACATCGCGTGGAAGCTCGCCGCGGTCCTGCGCGGTGAAGCGGGTCCGGCGTTGCTGGACACCTACGAAGCCGAGCGGAAGCCGATCGCGCGGATGATCATCGACGCGTCGCTGCACAACATGAAGCAGCGCATGCATCCCGATCTCGACGTCTCCGGGCTGACGAAAGCCGAGGACCCGCTGGGGATCCAGCTCGGGTTCCGCTACCGCTCGACGGCGGTGCTGCCGGAAGGACCGGACGACGGCGAGCGCGTCGAGGACGTCCACGCGCCGACCGGGCGGCCCGGCTTCCGGGCGCCGGTCCTGGGGTCCACTTTGGACCTTATCGGGCAATCGTGGGTGCTGCTGTGCGCCGCCGACGACACGCGGTGGCGTCCGGCCGCGGCGGACATCGCGGCGGAACTGGGCGTCCGCCTCGACTGCCACGTGGTCGGCGGCGACGCGTTCGCGTCCCGGTACGGCCTTTCGGCGGGCGGGGCTTCGCTGGTGCGTCCCGACGGCATCGTCGCGTGGCGTTCCCGGCAGCCGGCCGAGGACCCGGCAGGCGAGCTGTGGCGGGTCCTGACCGCGGTCCTGTCGCGTTAGCCGGGCTGCTGCAGCGCGAGGCGGTTCCCCTCGGAGCCGGGCGGAGCCCCGGACGACACTTGCCCGATCAGCCTGCGGCCGGCCGCCTGCCGACTCCGGCGAAGTGTTCGTGCAGCTCGCGGACGTGCTGGGCCCAGAACAGCCGGCGCCCGCCGCGGGTGCGGGGCACGGCCACGCCCTTGCGGCTCGCGAGCCGGTAGAAGCCGGGCCCGGCGTCGTCGGCACCGAGGTTCCGGACGAGCGCGCCGAGCAGCCGCCCGCCCGCCTCGTCGAACGCGGCTTCGGAGATGCGGTCGAGCAGGTACGCCATGCTCGCGCGGCCGGCACTGGTGGTGAAGTCGAACCCGGCAACCCCGGTTCGCCGGGTCAGCGCGGCCGCGAATTCACCGAAGGAAATCGTCCGGTCCACGACCGCGCGGGCGATCAGAATCGCCTTGCCCGCGTCGATCATCTTTTGCCATTCCGCCACGTCACGTCCGTACAAGCCGACCACCTCGCACTTTCCCCGGCGAAACCTTCCGGTTGATCGCGAGAGGATGCCATACGCCCGACCCGGGCGCACACCGGGGTGGGTTTCCCTTGCCACAAGGGCTTCCCGCGTCCCGGACGGTTTCTTTTCGCTCTCCCAGAATTCCCGGCAAGAGTTTTCCACCATTGCGAAGAATGGGGGAACCGGCTGGGAAAGCTTGCGTCGATGACATAGAGTCGGCGCCTCCCCGGACCCGGGATCGATCAGCGGTCCGGCATTTCCGAAATCCCGGGAGCCCCGTGAGCGATACCCCCTGAACGCCTGCCGGGGCGGCGCGTCCGCCCGCCACCGCCCCGGCAGGCCCGGTCTCGGCGGCACTCAGCGCCGGCCGAGCACTCAGTGGAAGGTCGCGCAGCCCAGGTCGAGGACCTGGGCACCGTCGTCGAGGCGGCCGGTCAGCTCCGCGGCGAACCGCCGCCGCGGGTCGTCCGGAATCCGGGCGCTCCACTCGAGGTACCGCTCAGCCACACTGTCGTAACCGCTTTCCACGATCCGCCGGGCATCCCTCACCCCGGCGACCCTACCGAGCCTTCGAGCGGTTTCTCGGCCAGAATGATCCCGTGGTCTCGGTACGCAGCGTGGTCGACCGGGTGGGGCCGACGCTGCTCCACGCGCTCCAGGTGCCCGACGACTCGCCCGCGGTCGCCGACGTCGTGATCGCCGAGCCCGGCGGCGCGGTCACCCTGTCCGCCGGCGACCTCGTGCTCGGCGTCGCCACGGTCGGCCCGGAAGACGCCGCCGAGCTGGTGAAACAGAGCGCCGGTCAGGGCGCGGCCGCGGTGCTCCTCAAGCCGCCGGTGGCCGCGAAACCCGCCGTGAAACGGGCCGCGAAGGCCAGCGGGATCGCGCTCATCCAGGTGCACGCGGCGACGTCGTGGGCCCAGCTCGTCTGGCTGCTGCGGACCGTCCTCGACGCCCTCGCCGACGAGTCCGAGGACCTCGACCCCGGTTCCGGCGACCTGTTCCGGCTGGCCGACGCCGTCGCGAGCGTCGTCGACGCGCCGGTGACCATCGAGGACACCAACTCGCGCGTGCTCGCCTACTCCGCGCGCCAGGACCTCACCGACCCCGCACGCGTGGCCACGATCATGGGTCGCCGCATCCCCGACGACGTCCTCGCGCGGTTCAGGTCGCGCGGGGTGTTCCGCGAGCTGTCCCGCGGGCGCCAGACGATCTTCGTGCCCGCCCAGCGCGACGGCACGCTGCCGCGGCTGATCGTGCCGATCCGGATGGGCGGCGAGCTGCTCGGCTCGATGTGGGCGGTGGTCGCCGGGCCGGTGTCCGACGAGCGCGCGGCCGCGTTCGCCGACGCCGCTCCGGTCGTCGCGCTGCACCTGCTGCGGCGCCGCGCGCACACCGACGCGCAGCGCCGCGCGTCGGCCGAGCTGCTGCGCGCGATGCTCGAAGGCCGGGCGAACCCGCGCAAGGCGATGGCCGAGCTGGACCTGGCCGACGAGCCGCACCGCGTGGTCGTCATCGAGGTCACCGGCGGCGACGGCCGCGACGCCGAGGGCCTGCGGCTCGCCCTGCTCGAACGGATCTCCCAGGGCATCGGCACCCGTCCGGTGGCGACCGAGCTGGGCGGGCTGCTCTACGCCGTGGTGCCGGACCGGCCAGGCCCCGGCGGCTGGGCGGAACTGCGCAAGGCTCTCGTCGCGACGGGACCGTCTCGTCGCACTGGTGCTCCGCGGGCGGCGGCCGGCGCCCCCGGCGAGATCGGCGACCTCTCGGCGTCGCGTGCCCAGGCCGACGAAGCCCTCGGCCTGCTGCGCGCCGAGCTCACCGGCGAGCGCGTGATCGCCTTCGACGAAGCCTGGACGGCGTTGACGCTGCACCGCGGCGCGACGGCGGCGGCCGCGGCGAAGGTCGCCGACCTCGGCCCGCTGGGCGCCCTGCGCGCCCACGACGAGACGAGCAAGGCCGGTTACGTCGAGACGCTCTACGAGTGGCTGCGGCACCCCGGCGACCCGCGGGCGGCGGCGCGGGAGCTGCGGATCCACCCGAACACCCTGCGGTACCGAATGCGGAAGCTCCTGGAGCTGGTGCCGCTGGACCTCGACGACCCCGACGTCCGGCTGGCGCTGCTCACCCAGCTCGTCGCCCTGCACTGGAGCTGATGGGCCATTCGGCCCAACGCCCGTCCCATGCGTTACTCCGCATGGATCGCGCCGATCGTTCGGATTGTCTTTTCCAGCCGAAAGATGGTGGTTTCCGAAGATCGCGTGCCGCATTTTCTCTTCACCACCCCGGGTAGCCGGGTCGTTGCAAGAGGAGTTCCTCCATGAGCAGTTCGGAGCGGTTCGCCAGGGCCGTCAAGCTGGGTGCGGTGTCCGCACTCTCCCTGGTCGCCTTGGCCGTCCCGGGGACCACAGCCGGGAGCGCCGTCGCGGCGCCCAGCGGCGACTGCTTCACCCCTGCCCACGCCGCGGACCGCAGCAAGGACGGCCACGCCGACAGCGTGTCCCCGGCGGAGGCGGCCCGCATCGAGGCCGACATGCAGAGCAAGCTCGCCGGCAAGCGCACCGCGCGTGCGGCGGACGCGACGGCGGCCGTGTCGATCCCGGTGTACTTCCACGTGATCACCAGCGGCTCGACCGGCAACCTGCCGGCGTCGACCATCAGCAAGCAGATCTCGGTGCTCAACAGCGCGTACTCCTCCAGCGGCTTCAGCTTCTCGCTGGTCAGCACCGACTACACGAACAACTCCACCTGGTACACCGGCATCACCGACGGCACGTCGGCCGAGCGCAACATGAAGAACGCGCTGCGCAAGGGCGGCAAGAACGCCCTGAACATCTACACCGCCAACCTCGGTGACAGCCTGCTCGGCTGGGCGACGTTCCCGTCGAGCTACGCCTCGCAGCCGAAACTGGACGGCGTCGTCATCCTCGACGAGTCGCTGCCCGGCCGCTCGGCGGCGAACTACAACGAAGGTGACACGGCCACGCACGAGGTCGGCCACTGGATGGGGCTCTACCACACGTTCCAGGGCGGCTGCTCCGGTTCGGGCGACTACGTGTCGGACACCCCGGCCGAAGCGACGGCGACGTCCGGCTGCCCGGCGGACAAGGACACCTGCACCTCGACGGGCAAGGACCCGGTCCACAACTTCATGGACTACAGCTACGACGGCTGCATGTACGAGTTCACCGCGGGCCAGGCCACGCGGATGAAGAACTCGTGGACGGCCTACCGCGCCTGACCCCCCGCTCCCACGGCAAGTCCGTGAAGGCCACCTTCAGGAACTCTAAGTTCCTGAAGGTGGCCTTCACGGCACAGAGCGAGCCGGCGAGCAGGTCACTCAGACGACCAGGAGCGTCTTTCCCACCGTGGCGCGGGATTCGATCGCCGCGTGGGCGTCGGCGGCCTTCTCCAGCGGAAAACGCTGGCCGATCACCGGGACCAGCCGGCCCGCCGCCGCCTCCGCCAACGCCGACTCCGTGAACGCCCGCATCTCCTCCGGTCCCCCGATCGACCGCACCAGCGAAATTCCCCGCGCCTCGGCGTCCTCTTCGGACACATCGGCCCACGCGCCGCCCGCTAGGCCGTACATCGCCATCCGGCCGCCGCGGCGCAGCAGGCCGGACGCCGCCGTGCCGATCGCGCCACCGACGCCGTCGAACACGACGTCCACCTCGCCGGCCGAAGACGTCCAGTCCGGCGCGAGGTAGTCGACGACGGCGTCGGACCCGAGCACGCGAGCCACCTTCCCCGGCCCGCCCGCCGCGCCGATCACCGTGGCTCCCGCCGCCTTCGCCAGCTGGACCAGCAGGCCGCCGACACCACCCGCCGCCGCCTCGACCAGGACTCGATCGCCCGGGCGCACCCTGGCCGCATGCACCAAGCCGGTCGCCGTCCGGCCGTCCGCGAGGAGCGCCACCGCCGCGTCGAGCGACAGCGCGGATGGCACCTCGAACACCGTCGCCGCGTCCACCGCGACGCGCTCGGCGTACCCGCCGGACCCGCCCGTCGACGTGACCACACGCTGCCCGGCCAGCCCCGGGTCCACGCCCGCGCCGACCGCGCTGATCAGGCCGCCGACGCCGTTGCCCGGGATCACCGGCAGCGAAGCCCGGAACGGCCCCGGAGCGCCCGCCCGGAACTGCGTTTCGACGAACGTGGTGTTCACGAACGCCACCTCCACCAGCACCTGGCCGGGCCCCGCCACCGGATCCGGCGCGTCCCCCGGGACCAGCACTTCCGGACCACCGAACTCTCTCAACCACACCGCGCGCATGGCCCCACGCTGCAACTTCAAGTGAAGTCGAAGTCAAGGACCTTGTCCGAAGAGCACCATGAATGGCCGGAAGAACTGTCCGCTCAGCACGATGACACCGCCGTCCGGGTGGCTCACCGTGAGTGGCAACACCGCACCGATTCCGGACGCAGACCGACCCAGGAGGCCGACCGTGCGTATCGCCGTTCCCCGTGAAATCAAGAAGCACGAGTACCGGGTCGCGTTGACCCCGGCCGGGGTGCACGAGCTGGTCAGCCGCGGACACGACGTCTTCGTCGAGACGGGCGCCGGGGCCGGTTCCTCGATCACCGACGAGGAGTACGTCGACGCCGGCGCGAAGATCCTCGCCACCGCCGACCAGACCTGGGCCGAGGGCGAGCTCGTCCTCAAGGTCAAGGAGCCGATCGCCGAGGAGTACCCCCGGCTGCGCGCCGGCCAGGTCCTCTTCACCTACCTGCACATCGCCGCCGACCGGCCGCTGACCGAAGCGCTGCTGGCCGCCGGCACCACCGCGATCGCCTACGAGACGGTGCAGACCGCGAGCGGCGCCCTTCCGCTGCTCGCCCCGATGTCCGAGGTCGCGGGCCGGCTGGCCCCGCAGGTCGGCGCGTTCTCCCTGATGAAGCCCAGCGGCGGCCGCGGTGTGCTGCCCGGCGGCATCCCCGGCGTGCACCCGGCGCGCGTCGTCGTCATCGGCGGCGGTGTGGCGGGCCTGAACGCCGCCCGCGTCGCACTCGGCCTCGGCTCGGACGTCGAGATCCTGGACACCAACGTCGACCGCCTCCGCCAGATCGACAACGACTTCGGGGGCCGCATCCGCACGGTGACGTCGAACCGGCTGTCGGTCGAGGAGTCCGTGCTGCAGGCCGACCTGGTCATCGGCGCGGTGCTGGTGCCGGGCGCGAAGGCACCGAAGCTGGTCTCGAACGACCTGGTAGCCCGCATGAAGCCGGGCAGCGTGCTCGTCGACATCGCGATCGACCAGGGCGGCTGCTTCGCCGACTCGCGTCCGACCACGCACGACGACCCGACCTACACCGTGCACGAGTCCCTCTTCTACTGCGTCGCGAACATGCCCGGCGCGGTGCCGCGGACGTCGACCTACGGCCTCACGAACGTCACGCTGCCCTACGCGGTCCAGCTGGCCGAGCACGGCTGGAAGGCCGCGCTGCAGGCCGACGCCGCGCTCGCGAAGGGCCTCAACACGCACGCGGGCGCCCTGACGAACGGCCCGGTCGCGGTGGCCCACGACCTGCCGCACACGCCGCTGGACACCGTCCTCGCCTGAACTATCCGACCCGAGCGGGCCCCTGTCGTTCACCGGCAGGGGCCCGCTCCCCTTTTCCGGCCACCGCCAGAAGTCAGGCGCCCGCGGTCACCACGTGGTAACCGGCGCCGCGGACCGTCCGGATGGTCTCGGCCCCGAACGGGACGTCGATCTTGCGCCGCAGCGCGCTTACGTGCACCTCCACCAGGTTGGCCGTGGCGGAAGCGGCGAAGTCCCAGAGGTTGTCGACCAGTTCGGCCTTCGTGACGACCTGCCCGGGCCGCTGCATGAGGTAGGCGAGGAGGGCGAACTCCTTGCCGGTGAGCGTGATGTCGGCCGTGCCGCGCCGGCAGGTCCGGCCGGCCTCGTCGAGTTCGAGGTCCCCCAGTTTGAGGACGCCCGGCCGGGTGGCGCCGCCGCGGCGGATCAGGGCGCGCAGGCGGGAGAGGAGGACGCCGTAGGAGAAGGGCTTCGGGAGGAAGTCGTCGGCCCCGGTGTCGAGGGCCTCGATCTCGTCGTCCTCGCCGTCCTTGGCGGTGAGCATCAGGATGGGAGTGCTGTTCCCCTGCTCCCGCAGCCGCCGGCAGACGCGATAGCCGTTCAGCCCCGGCAGCATGATGTCCAGGATGATCGCGGAGTACGGGTGTTCGGTGGCGTGCCAGAGGGCGTCCCGCCCGTTGTGGGCGACGTCGACGGCGTACCCCTCGGCGGTCAGCCCGGCCCGCAGCGCCTCGGCCAGCCGCCGTTCGTCCTCCACGAGCAAGATCCGCATCGCGTCACGATGCCACAGACCTGCGGTGACGCGGAAAGTCCGGGTTCTTCCGGACAAAAAGGGGCGACCCGCTCAACCAGCCTGGGGGTCACTGGGAGCGGGCCGCCGATTCCTAGCTTAGAGGGCTGGCGGCGACTTCGCTGCACCGGGTCGGCAAGTCGCACGAATTCTTTACCAAGTTGATCTGACCCGGTCCGGGAAACCTCAGGTCAACGCTCCCGGCAGTAGCGGAACGTGACGAAGGTCGCTCTCCGCGGGTTCGCGCGTTCCGTGCGCACGGCCGGCGTGGGTAGGGCAGGATGACGCCGCATCAGCGGGGAACGTTAGGGGACGGTATGCACGACGGCAGTGGCCGGATTGTGGTGCAGAACCTGAGCAAGCAGTTCGGCGCGGTGAACGCGGTACAGAACCTCAGCTTCACGGTCGAGCCGGGTTCGGTGACGGGCTTCCTGGGTCCGAACGGCGCCGGCAAGACGACGACGTTGCGCATGCTGCTCGGACTGGTGACACCCACATCGGGGACGGCGACGATCAACGGCCGCCCGCATTCGCAGCTGGGGAACCCGGCGCGGGTGGTCGGCTCGGTGCTCGAAAACGAGGGGTTCCACCCGAGCCGGACGGCGCGCAAACACCTCCGGGTGTACGCCGCGGCCATCGGCGTGCCCGACCGGCGCGCGGACGAGGTGCTCGGCCTGGTCGGCCTGGGCAGCGCCGCGGACCGGAAGGCCGGCGGGTTCTCGCTCGGCATGCGGCAGCGGCTGGCGCTCGCGACGGCGTTGCTGGGTGACCCGCAGGTCCTCGTGCTCGACGAGCCGACGAACGGCCTCGACCCGGAGGGCATCCTCTGGCTGCGCAACTTCCTGCGGTCGTACGCCCGCGAGCAGGGGCGGACGGTCCTGGTGTCGAGCCACCTGCTCAACGAGGTCGAGCAGCTGATCGACCAGGTCGTGATCATCAGCCAGGGCGTCACGCGCTACTACGGCCCGCTGGAGCAGCTGCGCCGGAGCCAGCAGTCGCGGGTGCTGGTGCAGCCGGCGGACCCGTCGGCGCTCGTGAAGGCGTTGCAGGAGAACGGCATCACCGGGGTTTCACCGACGCCGGACGGCCGGGTCTCGGTCGCCGGGTCGAGCGTCCAGCAGATCGGTGACATCGCCGCGAAGGCCGGGATCGCGGTCTACGGGATGCAGGAGGACCACGCCGACCTGGAGCGGATGTTCTTCCAGCTGACGCAGGGTCAGTACACCGGCGCGCCGGGCCAGCCGCCGCCGGGTTACCCGCCGCAGCCGCAGTACCAGGGGCCGCCGCCCGGCTATCCGCCGCAGCAGCACTACCAGCAGGGCCCGCCGCCGGGTCCGCAGCACCAGCAGCAACAGCAGCAGTACTGGGGAGGTCCGCAGCAGTGATGGGCAACCTGATCAAGGCGGAGTTCCGCAAGACGCTCTCGCTGAACACGTGGTGGGTGCTGCTGATCCCGCTGGTGCTGGTGGCGTTCTGGCTGACCTTCGCGTGGGGCAGCCTCACGAACAACTTCGCGGACTTCCTGGGCAGCGGCGACGCCAAGCAGGTCAGCGAATCGATCGGCCTCGACCCGGACAAGATCCCGGTGGGGCTGCTGGCGCTGGCACACGGCGTCAACATCGCGCAGCTCGTCCCGGCGCTGTTCGGCGTCTTCGCCCTGGCCGGCGAGTACCGCAGCAAGACGATCACGACGACGTTCCTCACCGCGCCGAACCGGATCTCGGCGCTGACCGCGAAGATGCTCACCTACGTCGTGTGGGGCGCCATCTACGGCGTGGTCAGCTTCGGCGTCTCGGCGGTCGCGGTCATGACGTCGGTCGACTCGGGCCGCTGGCCGACCACCGGCCAGTGGCTGGCCGCGCTCGGCGGGACGGTGCTGGCCGCGGTGCTGGTGACGTTGTTCGGCATCGGCTTCGGCGCGGTGCTGCGCAGTGTGCCGCTGGCGGTCGTGCTGCTGCTGGTGTGGTTTCTGATCGTGGAGAACGTCCTGGTGATCGCGTTCTGGGGCTGGGCGGACGTCCGCATCCTGGGCGGGATCCTGCCGAACGGCACCGCGAACGGGATCGTCGGCGGCATCGCGGCGGACGCCTTCGGGTTCAACTCGCTCGCCCTGCCGGCCAGCGTGGGCTCCGGATCGCAGCTGGTGCTGCAGCTCACGGCGGGCGCACCCGGCGTCCTCTCGTGGTGGGCTTCGGCGCTGATCTTCTTCGCGTGGACGATGCTCTTCTTCGGCCTCGGCTGGGCGGGCAACCAGAAGCGCGACATCACGTAGTTCCCGCAGTTCGTGAAGGCCACCTCGAGCAGCTCGAGGTGGCCTTCTCCGCGTTCGGGGAAATATTTTGTCGGTGGTGGCGCTTACTGTCACAACGTGACTGTCGCTTCGCCTCGCTCCCGTCAAGAGCTCCCACCCGCCGAGACAACCGGCTGGATCCGCCGGCTGTCCGCCGCGGCGTGGGAGCACCGCGTGCTCGTCGTGCTGTCGCTGCTCGCCGCCGCTCTCGGTGTCGGCGTGCAGGCCGCGAGCCCGCTGCTGGTGCGCACGGCGGTGGACGACGCGGTGGCCGGGCGGACCGGCGGGCTGCCCGGGATCGCCGTCTTCCTGATCACGCTGCAGCTGATCGCCTTCGGCACCGCGTTCGCGCGCCGCTACCTAGGCGGAAAGCTCGCCCTCGACGTCCAGCACGACCTGCGGCAGCGCGTGTTCAACGCCGTTTCACGGCTGGACGGCGGCAAGCAGGACGCGCTGCGCACCGGCCAGGTCGCCTCGCGTGCGATCTCCGACCTGCAGCTGGTGACCGGCATCCTGATGCAGGTCCCGCTGTCGTTCGGCTCGGTGGTCTTCGCGCTGCTGTCGTTCATCGCGATGCTGTGGCTGTCCCCGGTGCTGACATTGATCGCGCTGGTCGTCACGCCGGCGGTCGGCATCATCGTGGCGCGCAGCCGCAAGCGCCTCTTCCCGGCGACGTGGTCGGCGCAGCAGCGCGCGGCGGACGTCGCGCAGCAGGTCGAAGAGACCGTCACCGGCGTCCGGGTGGTCAAGGGATTCGGCCAGGAGACGCGGGAAGTCTCGAAGCTGGAAGGGACAGCGCGCAAGCTGTTCGGGGAGCGGCTTCGCGCGGCGAAGCTGTCGGCGATCCCGACGGCGACCACCGCCGCCCTGCCCGCCGCCGGCCAGGTCGCCGTGCTCGGCATCGGCGGCGTCCTCGCGCTGAACGGGTCCATCACGCTCGGCACGTTCCTGGCCTTCGCCACCTACCTCGCGACGCTGATCGGCCCGGCCCGGATGCTGTCCGGGCTGGTCGTGCAGGCCCAGCTGACCCGCGCCGGCGCCGAGCGGGTGTACGAGCTGATCGACGCGCAGCCGGAGGTCGTCGACTCAGCCGAAGCGCGGCCGCTGCCGGACGGCCCGCTCGGCGTCGAGCTCGACGGCGTCCGGTTCGGCTACACCCGCAGCGAACCGGTGCTGGACGGCCTTTCGGTCACCGCGAACCCGGGCGAAACCCTCGCGCTGGTCGGCACCGCGGGCTCCGGGAAGTCGACGATCTCGTTGCTGCTGCCGCGGTTCTACGACGTGCACGAGGGCGCGGTGCGGGTGGGCGGCCTTGACATCCGTGACGTCCCGCTGCGGCAGCTGCGGCAGGCGATCGGCGTGGTGTTCGAAGAGGCGTTCCTGTTCTCCTCGTCGATCCGGGACAACATCGCCTACGGCCGCCCGGACGCGAGCGACGAAGAAGTCGTCGCGGCGGCGCGCGCGGCCGAGGCGGACGGCTTCATCCGGGCGCTGCCGGACGGCTACGACACGCTGGTCGGCGAGCGCGGGCTCACGCTCTCGGGCGGTCAGCGGCAGCGCCTCGGGCTGGCCAGGGCACTGATCACCGACCCGCGGATCCTCGTCCTCGACGACGCGACGTCGGCCATCGACACCGTGACCGAGGCGGCGATCCACGACACCCTGCGGTCGGTCACCGCGAGCCGGACCACCCTGCTGATCGCCCACCGGCGCTCCACTCTGGCCCTGGCCGACCGGATCGCGGTGCTGGACGAAGGCCGCGTTGTCGACGTCGGCACCGAAGCCGAGCTGATGGCGCGCTGCCCGCTGTTCCGCGAACTGGTGGCGGGCCCGGGCGACGACGTCGAAGAGAAGCACCGCTGCGAGGGCCTGGACTGCGGCCCGGCCGGGGTCACGTCCGCGCTCTGGCCGCGGGACGAGAGCCGCGACGAGGTCGACGCACTGGCCGAAGCCGCGCGAATGCGCAGCGGCGACCCGAACAGCAGCGGGTTCGTCGGCGGCGGCGGGGGCGGCGGCCTCGACGTGCCGCCGACGCCGGAGCTGATCGAGGGCGTACGCAAGCTCCCGCCGGCCGTCGACGAGCCGCAGCTGCCCGGTGTGGACGTCACCGCGCCCGACCCGAAGTTCCGGCTGACCGGGCTGCTGCGGCCGGTCCGCCGGCCACTGGCCCTGGTGATCGGGCTGGTGGCGGCGGACGCGCTGGCGTCGATCGCGCTGCCGGGGCTGTACCAGTTCGGCGTCGACCACGGCGTCCGCACCGGCGTCGAGTGGATGATCTGGCTGGCCGCCGGGATCGGGGCCGCGGTGATCGCGGCCGACTGGCTGGTGGTCTTCGCGCAGACGCGGCTGACGTCACGGGTGGGTGAGACGGTGCTGTACGCGCTGCGCGTCCGCAGCTACGCGCACCTGCAGCGGCTCGGGCTCGACTACTACGAGCGGGAGCTGTCCGGGAAGATCATGACCCGGATGACGACGGACGTCGACGCGCTCTCGACGTTCCTGCAGACCGGGCTCGCCACCGCGGTGGTGAGCGCGCTCACGCTGGCCGGGATCACCGCCGCGCTGCTGGTCACCGACGCCGGGCTGGCGCTGTACGCGCTGGCGATGGTGCCGGTACTGGCGGTGGCCACGGTGATCTTCCGGCGGTCGGCGTCGAAGGCGTACAACGAGGCCCGCGAGCGGGTCAGCGTCGTGAACGCGGACATGCAGGAGAACGTCAGCGGGCTGCGCGTCGCGCAGGCGTACACGCGCGAAGACCGCTCCGCGGAAGCGTTTGCTTCGCGCAGTGACGACTACCGGCGCTCGCGGCTGCGGGCCCAGCGGTACGTCGCGACGTACTTCCCGCTGGTGGCGCTGCTGTCGGACCTGGCCACGACGACGGTGCTGGTGGCGGGCGCGAACCGCGTCTCGGCGGGCACCCTGTCGGCCGGCGTGCTCCTCGCATTCCTGCTGTACCTGCAGCAGTTCTTCTCGCCGATCCAGCAGCTGTCGGCGGTGTTCGACGGCTACCAGCAGGCGCGCGTCGGCCTGAACCGCATCGGCGACCTGCTGCGGACGCCGACGTCGGTGCCGGCGGCCGAGCACCCGGTGGCGGCGCCCGAGCGGCTGCGCGGCGAAGTCTCGTTCAAGGAAGTCGACTTCGCCTACACCGGCGCCGAAACGAAGGCGCTGGAGCAGTTCTCGCTGGACGTCGCGGCCGGAGAGACGATCGCGCTGGTCGGCGCGACCGGCGCGGGGAAGTCGACGGCGGTGAAGCTGGTGGCGCGCTACTACGACGCCACCGGCGGCGAGGTCCGGATCGACGGCACGGACGTCCGCGAGTACGAGCTGGCCGGGGTGCGGCGCCGGATGGGCGTGGTGCCGCAGGAGGCGCACCTGTTCTCGGGCACGGTGGCCGACAACGTCCGCTACGGCCGCCCGTCGGCGACCGACGCGGAGGTGGAAGCCGCGGTGCGGGCGGTGGGCGCGCTCGACGGCGTCGCGGCCCTGTCGTCGGGCTTCCTGCAGCCGGTGGGCGAACGCGGCCGGTCGCTGTCGGCGGGTCAGCGCCAGCTGGTCGCGCTGGCCCGGGCGGAACTGGTCGACCCGGACATCCTGCTACTCGACGAGGCGACGGCGGCGCTGGACCCGTCGACGGAAGCGGCGGTCCTCCGCGCAACGGAGACCGTGGCCCGCCGCCGCACGACGTTCGTGGTCGCCCACCGCCTGGCCACAGCGGCCCGCGCGGACCGCATCGTGGTGATGGACCACGGCCGCATCGTCGAAACGGGAACCCACGACGAACTCCTGGCGGCCAAGGGCTACTACGCCCGCCTCTGGGCCCTCGGCTGAACCCGTAACTCGCGTGATTCAGCCCGTATCCCGCGTGATTGGACACGTGACTCACGAGTTCCGGCCTTGATCACGCGAGTTACGTCCCCGATCACGCGAGATACGGCAATTGTCTCGCCGGGCCGGCCCGCGCTGGGAGCATGGCGGGCATGTTCGAAGAGCGGCGGGTTCCCGACCGGCAGGTCCGGGCCATGCGGACCGAAACGACCGTCCGGGTCTACCTGGCCTGCTCGCCCGCCGACGCCGACGCCGCGCTCGGGAAGCAGGTCTTCGAGCGGGGCGGGGCCACGGGGTTCGTGCCGTCGTTCCGCGTGGCGGCCTACCTCAGCGGCAACGGGCGCAAGCCGGAGCACGAGCGTGTCCTGGCCGTCGACATCACCCGCGAAGGCTTCGAGCGAGCCCTCCTGGAGCACACCGAGTGGGTACCGGAGCGAGATCTCGACCACACGGCGCTGAACTTCCAGGCGATCCGGATCGTCGGCGAGCTCGCCGACGAGTGGATCACCACCATCACGGACGTCACACCTGTGATGCGCGACATCGCCGGACTGCTGGCCACCGACCAGCTGCACCTGGCCGTCAAGCTCGTCCCCCACGAGCCGCCATACGAGCTACAAGCCGGCTAAGGGAGTGCCCGCCACTTCAGCGAGCCCATCCCCGCCGCCTCCACGTCCGGCCGCGACGCCCAGCGGACCGTGCCCGGCCGGACGTGCACCCCGGCGCCGACCAGCCAGTCCGGCTCGTCCGGCTCGACCCACTCCATCTCCTCGAAGTCGGCCAGCGTCGGCCACACCGCGGAGCACGAGTCGCACCGCAGCACGACCGTGCCGGACTCGGTGACCAGCGGCCGCACCAGGCCCTGGTCCCAGAACGAAGGACATTCGACCAGCCACATCCTTCCAGGAGAACCCACCCCGATGAACGTCCACGGGCCAGAGGACGAACCCGGGAAAAAGAGCCCGGAAACCCTGTACCGGGTCCAGCGCTTAACGTTCCCTTAGCACATCTTGATCGAGTCAGTGACCGATCCCCTAGTGCGCCACGCCTCACACAGGCCGGTTCCATCACATCGCGGTCACCGAGGGGGTTAGCCTGGTAGGCGCATCAGCGGATTCAAGATCGAGATCGAGACGGATAGAGGCGAGCCCCAGCCGTGTCCAGCAGCAGCCCTGCGTCACAGTTCGGCCCCAACGAGTGGCTGGTCGAAGAGATGTACGACCAGTTCCTCGCAGACCCTTCCTCAGTCGATGCCGCATGGCACGACTTCTTCGCGGACTTCAAGCCGACGCAGAACGCGCAGGCCAAGGCGGACACCGCCCGGCAGAAGCAGGCCGACGTCAAGTCGTCCACCAACGGCCAGGCGGCGCAGCCCTCGGCCAAGGCCGTGCAGAACGCGGAGTCGGCGGCCAAGCAGTCGGCCACGAAGCCGGCCCCGGCCAAGGCGGCCCCCGCGAAGCCGGCCACCAAGCCGGCCCCGAGGCCCGCCGCGAAGGTGGAGCCCAAGGCCGAGCCGAAGGCCGACGCGAAGAAGGAAGAGCCGGAGTCGAAGCAGCTGCGCGGCGCCGCGGCGGCCATCGCCAAGAACATGGACGCCTCGCTGAGCGTCCCCACCGCGACCAGCGTGCGCGCGGTCCCGGCGAAGCTGATGGCGGACAACCGCATCGTCATCAACAACCACCTCAAGCGCACCCGCGGCGGCAAGATCTCGTTCACGCACCTCATCGGCTACGCCATGGTGCGGGCGCTGAAGAACTTCCCGAACCTGAACCGGCACTACCAGCTGATCGACAGCAAGCCGTTCGCGATCACGCCGGAGCACGTCAACTTCGGCCTCGCGATCGACATGAAGGGCAAGGACGGCTCGCGCAACCTCGTCGTCGCCTCGATCAAGGGCGTCGAGGACATGACGTTCCTGCAGTTCTGGCAGGCGTACGAGGAGATCGTCAAGAAGGCCCGCAACAACAAGCTGACGGCCGACGACTTCTCCGGCACCACCATCTCGCTGACCAACCCGGGCGGCATCGGCACCAACCACTCGGTGCCGCGCCTGCAGGCCGGCCAGGGCGCGATCATCGGCGTCGGCGCCATGCAGTACCCGGCCGCCTTCGAGGGCACCAGCGAGAAGACGCTGGTCGACCTCGGCATCAGCAAGATCATGACGCTGACCTCGACCTACGACCACCGCATCATCCAGGGCGCGGAGTCGGGCGAGTTCCTCAAGCGCATCCACGAGCTGCTGCTCGGCGAAGACGGCTTCTACGACGACGTCTTCACCAGCCTGCGCCTGCCGTACGAGCCGATCCGCTGGGTCGCCGACATCCCGGACGGTCCGGTCGACAAGACCGCCCGCGTGATCGAGCTGATCGACGCGTTCCGGATGCGCGGCCACCTGATGGCCGACACCGACCCGCTGAACTACCGCCAGCGCAGCCACGCGGACCTGGACGTCCTGTCCCACGGTCTCACCCTCTGGGACCTCGACCGCGAGTTCCCGGTCGGCGGCTTCGCCGGCCAGGAGCGGATGAAGCTGCGCGACATCCTGGGCGTGCTGCGCAACTCGTACTGCCGCACGGTCGGCATCGAGTACACCCACATCCTCGACCCCGAGGAGCGCCGCTGGATCCAGGAGCGCGTCGAGATCCCGCACGAGAAGCCGGACCCCGCGGTCCAGAAGTACGTGCTCTCGAAGCTGAACGCCGCCGAGGCGTTCGAGACGTTCCTGCAGACCAAGTACGTCGGCCAGAAGCGCTTCTCGCTGGAGGGTGGCGAGACGGCGATCCCGCTGCTCGACACGCTGCTGGACAAGGCCGCCGAGCACGAGCTCGACGAGGTCGTCATCGGCATGCCGCACCGCGGCCGGCTGAACGTGCTGGCCAACATCGTCGGCAAGCCGATCAGCCAGATCTTCCAGGAGTTCGAGGGCAACCTCGACCCGGGCCAGGCGCACGGCTCCGGTGACGTGAAGTACCACCTCGGCGCCGAGGGCAAGTACTTCCGCATGTTCGGCGACGGCGAGACGAAGGTCTCCCTGACGGCGAACCCGTCGCACCTGGAGACCGTGGACCCGGTGCTCGAGGGTATCGTCCGCGCGAAGCAGGACCTCCTGGACAAGGGCGGCGAGGGTTACACCGTGCTGCCGGTCCTGATGCACGGCGACGCGGCCTTCGCGGGCCAGGGCGTCGTCGCCGAGACGCTGAACCTGTCGCTGCTGCGCGGGTACCGCACCGGCGGCACCGTGCACGTGATCGTCAACAACCAGGTCGGCTTCACGACCGCGCCGGAGCACTCGCGCTCGTCGCAGTACGCCACCGACGTCGCGAAGATGATCGGCTCGCCGATCTTCCACGTGAACGGCGACGACCCGGAAGCCGCGCACTGGGTGGCCAAGCTGGCCGTCGAGTACCGCCAGGCGTTCCACAAGGACGTCGTCATCGACCTGATCTGCTACCGCCGCCGCGGCCACAACGAGGGCGACGACCCCTCGATGACGCAGCCGGCGATGTACGACATCATCGACACCAAGCGTTCGGTGCGGAAGACCTACACCGAGTCGCTGATCGGCCGCGGTGACATCTCCGTCGAAGAGGCCGAGGCCGCGCTGCGCGACTTCTCGAGCCAGCTGGAGCACGTCTTCAACGAGGTCCGGGAGCTGGAGAAGCACCCGGCGAAGGCGAGCCCCTCGGTCGAGGAGGAGCAGCAGGTGCCGGCCAAGGTCGCGACGGCGATCACCAGCGCGGCGCTCGAGCACATCGGCGACGCGTTCGTGAACGTGCCGGACGGCTTCACCCCGCACCCGCGTGTCAAGCCGGTCATGGAACGCCGTCACAAGATGTCCCGCGAAGGCGACATCGACTGGGCGTTCGGCGAGCTGCTGGCGTTCGGGTCGCTGGCGATGGAGGGCCGGCTCGTCCGGCTGTCGGGCCAGGACTCGCGCCGCGGCACGTTCACCCAGCGGCACTCGGTGTTCATCGACCGCAAGACCGGCCAGGAGTACTCGCCGCTGCAGAACCTGGCCGACGGCCAGGGCCGCGTGATGATCTACGACTCGGCGCTGTCGGAGTACGCGGCCGTCGGCTTCGAGTACGGCTACTCGGTGGCCAACCCCGAGTCGCTGGTAATGTGGGAAGCGCAGTTCGGTGACTTCGTCAACGGCGCGCAGACCGTCATCGACGAGTACATCTCCTCGGGCGAGGCCAAGTGGGGCCAGCGTTCGGACGTCGTGCTGCTGCTGCCGCACGGCCACGAGGGCCAGGGCCCGGACCACACGTCCGGCCGCATCGAGCGGTTCCTCTCGCTGTGCGCGGAGGGCTCGATGACGGTGGCGGTGCCGTCCACCCCGGCGAACTACTTCCACCTGCTGCGCCGCCACGCCCTCGACGGCATCCAGCGCCCGCTGGTCGTCTTCACGCCGAAGTCGATGCTGCGCAACAAGGCCGCGACGTCGGGTACCGAGGACTTCACCGGCGAGAGCCGGTTCATGTCCGTCATCGACGACGTCACACCGGACCCGGCGAAGATCCGCAAGGTGCTGCTGACCTCCGGGAAGCTGTACTGGGAGCTGGTGGCGGAGCGGACGAAGCGCGAGGCCGACGACGTCGCGATCGTGCGCATCGAGCAGTACTACCCGCTGCCGAAGAAGAAGCTGGTGGCGGCGGTGGAGCGCTACACGAACGCGACGCAGGTCGCGTGGGTCCAGGAGGAGCCGGAGAACCAGGGTGCGTGGCCGTTCTTCGGCCTGAACCTGCCCCGGAAGTTCCCGGAGGTCCTCTCGGGCCTGCAGGTCGTCTCGCGCCGCCCGATGGCGGCCCCGTCGGCCGGCTCGTCGAAGGTGCACGAGGTGGAGCAGAAGGCCCTGATCTCGAAGGCGTTCGAGTGATCGTTTGACCACGACGAAGGCCTCCTCCCGGTCCGCCGGGAGGAGGCCTTCGTCGTTCGCGCGCCCGGAACTGTCGGTGCCCTCCGGTAGCGTGGAAACCGGGGGCGCAGCCCAAACCGATTGCCCTCCACCACCGGTTCACGGCAAGGTAGCGATCATGCTGATCCGCCGGGAAACACCCGCCGACCAGGCCGCGATCCATGCCGTCCACAGCGCGGCGTTCCGGCGCGAAGAGGGCGTGACCCCGATCGAGGCGCCGCTCGTGGACGAACTGCGCGCCGAAGGCGACCTGATCAACCCTCTCTCACTCGTGGCCGTCCGCGACGGCGCCGTCGTCGGGCACGTCTGCTGCAGCCGCGCCCGCCTCGGCGACGACGCCAAGACCGCCGTGGGTCTCGGCCCGCTCGGTGTGCTGCCCGCGCACCAGGCCGGCGGCGTCGGCTCTGCGCTGGTGCACGCCGTGGTCGGCGCGGCGGACGCCCTCGGCCACGGCCTGGTCGTCCTGCTCGGCAATCCGGCCTACTACTCGCGGTTCGGGTTCGTCACGGCGTCGGACCTGGCGATCACCGCCCCGGACCCGCAGTGGGGCAAGCACTTCCAGGCGCGGACGCTGGCCGCGTACGAACCCACCCAGGCGGGCGCCTTCGAATACGCGCCCGCGTTCTCCCGGATCTGAACAGGAGCCGCGCGTGTACGCACCCACGACGTCGATCGGTGTCCGGATCAACCGCGAACAGCCGCCGGCCAAGCTGATCGAGCTGGCGAAGCAGGCCGAAGACGCGGGACTGGACGAAGTCTGGCTGGTCGAGGACTGCTTCTGGGCGGCCGGCATCGCCACGGTCGCGACGGCGCTGGCGGTGACGTCGACGATCAAGGTGGGCATCGGGGTGCTGCCGGCGGTCGCGCGCAACCCGGCGATCGCGGCGATGGAGATCGCCGCGCTGGCCGAGCTGCACCCGGACCGGCTGATCGCCGGGTTCGGGCACGGCGTCGCGTCGTGGATGCGGCAGATCGGGGCGTACCCGGCGTCACCGCTGGCGGCGCTCGAGGAGACGCTGGTGGCGGTCCGGCGGCTGCTGGCGGGCGACCGGGTCTCGGTGACCGGCAAGCATGTCAACCTCGACGCGGTCGAGCTGGTCTTCCCGCCGGCGTCGCCGCCCCCGCTGGTGGCGGGTGTCCGCCGCCCGAAGTCCCTGGCGATCGCGGGCGCGACGGCGGACGGGACGATCCTGGCCGAGCCGTCCCCGCCGGAGTACGTCCGGACGGCGTTGGCGGGCATCGCACCCGGACGCTCTTCGGAGGCCGCGCCGCCCCATCACGCAGTGGTGACGTACAACTGGCTGGCGCTGGGCGACCGCGAGCGAGCCCGCCGGACGGTGGCGGAGTCCCTGACGCCGGGCGCGTTGGTCCAGGTGCAGGACCTGCCGTTCGCCGCGGAACTGCTGGAGCTGGTCGACTCGGCGTCCACAGTGGACGAACTGGCGGCGGGCCTGCACCCGGAGTGGATCGACCGCCTGGCCATCTGCGGCTCGCTCGACGAATGTGTGGCAGCGGTCCGGTCCCTGCACGAGGCGGGCAGCGGTTCGGTCGTGTTGCTGCCGCTGCCGGAGGAGCCGCCGGAGCGGGGCATCGAGGACGCGGGCCGAGTCGCGGCAGCTCTACGCGGCTGACCTCGCCGTCAGGACTTGAGGTTGTTGCGGGCGAGGAAGTCCTCGGCGATGTCGAGGGGGTTGCGCTTTTCTTCGGTGAACTCGACGTTGAGCCGGGTGAGCTGCTCGGTGGTCAGCACCGCCGACACCCGGTTCAGCGCGGCCACCTCGGCCGGGGACAGCGTCCCGCGCGCCACCAGCGGCACGATGTTCTGCGCCGGGAACATGTTCTTGTCGTCGACCAGCGGCACGAACCCGTTCGCTGCGATCGTCGACGACGTGCTGAACAGGTCCGCCACCTGCACATCGCCGGACTTCAGGGCCGCCACCGTCACCGGGCCGCCGGTGTCGGTCGTGCGGATCTCCTTGAACTCGCAGCCGTACAGGGACTTGATCTTGTCCTTCCAGCGGCTGCTCCACTGGCCCGGCCCGCCGAACACCAGCTCGCGGCAGCGCGGCCCGAGGTCGGAGAACGTCTTCACCCCGGCGGAAGCCGGCTGCGGCCCGACGACGAGCAGGTCCTTGTCCTCGGCGGGCGCCTGGTCCAGCACCTCGAACCCGGCCGGGATCTTCCGGCGCAGCTGCGCGTAGACGTCCTGAGGTGTCGTCGCGGTGGTGTCCTTGTCGAAGTACCGCAACAGGTTGCCGCTGTAGTCGGGCACGACCGACAGCGACTTGTCCTGCAGTGCCTTGACGACGACCTCGCGGCTGCCGACCGGCGGCCGCACGGTCACGTTCGTGGCACCCGCGTTCCGCAGCGCGCCGGCGTAGATCTGGGCCAGCAGCAGGCTTTCCCCGACGTCGGACGCGCCGATGATGATGTCCCCCGTCGCGCCGCCCTCGCCGCCGCCCGCCAGCGGGTTGCCACAGCCGGCCGCGAGCACCAGCACCACCACCAAGACCAGCCGCTTCACGCCGTCACCTTCTTCACGGCCGCGGCGAGCCGGACACCCCGGGGCACCAGTGCGCGGTTCAGCACCGCGAAGACCAGATCCAGGACGATGGCCAGCACCGTCGTCAGCAGCGCGCCCGCGATGACCTCGGAGTAGTCCAAAATGGCCAGTCCGTCGAGCAGGAACCGGCCCAGGCCACCGAGTCCGACGTACGCGGCCACCGCGGCGGTCGCGACGAGCTGGAGGACGGCGTTGCGGATGCCGCCGAGCACGAGCGGCAGCGAGATCGGCACTTCGACCTTCCACAGCTGTTGCCAGCCGGTCATGCCGACGCCTTCGGCGGCGTCGACCACGCCGTGGTCGGTCGCCTGCAGCCCGGCGTACGTCCCGGCCAGGATCGGCGGCACGGCCAGCACGACGAGCCCGATGATCGTCGAGGTGACGCTTTCGGTGAAGAGCAGGAACAGGAACGTGACGAGCCCGAGCGTCGGCAGCGCGCGGATCGCGTTGCCGGCGCTGACCAGCGCGACGCCGCCGCGTCCGGTGTGGCCGACGAACAGCCCCAGCGGGACGGCGATGACCAGCGCGATCGCCAGTGCCAGGAACGTGTAGCCGAGGTGTTCCAGCAGCCGCTGCGGAACGCCGTCGGGGCCCGACCAGTGGGCCGGGTCGCCGAACCAGCGGAAGAGATCGTTGATCATGCGGCCACCCGGGTCCACGGCGTGAGCAGGTTTCGCGAGCCGACCAGCACGAGGTCGACGACCAGCGCCAGCAGCAGTGTCAGCACGATGCCGACGACGATCGGCGAGAAGTACTCGCGCTGGAAGCCGTCGGTGAACAGCACGCCCAGTCCGCCGGTGCCGATCAGCGCGCCGACGCTGACCAGGCTGATGTTGCTGACCGACGCCACCCGCACGCCGGCCGCGAGCACCGGCACCGACAGCGGGAGTTCGACGGCGAAGAACCGGCGCAGCGGCTTGTACCCGACGGCGGTGGCGGCGGCGACCACCGGCGGCGGCACGGCGTCCAGCGCGTCGAGCACCGGGCGGACGAGCAGGGCCGTGGTGTAGATCGTCAGCGCGACGAGGACGTTGACGCTGTCCAGGATCTTCGACCCGATCAGGCCGGGGATGACGACGAACAGCGCGAGCGACGGGATCGTGTAGAGCAGGTTGGCGAGCACCATGACCACCTGCCGGGCCGGCCGCCAGCGGTGCCCCAGCCAGCCCGCCGCGATCGCCAGCACGATCCCGACGACCAGCGGGAGCAGCGCCAGGTAGACGTGATCACCCAGGTCGCCGAGGATCTGGACGCGGTTGTTCGCGCTGCTCAGGTACCGCCCGAGTTCCTCGAAGAAGCTCATGACGCCTGGGGCGTGCCCTCGATGACGTCCAAAACCTGCCGCGCGACCACGGCGCCCAGTACCCGGTGCTCTTCGTCCACGACCACGCCGAGGCTGGCGGGTGACGACAGCGCGGCGTCGAGCGCGCCGCGGATCGGCGTCCCCCGCACCCAGAGTGAACCCCCCGCCACGAGGCCGTCTTCACTGAGCGGACCGTCCACTGTGGAGTCCGGCGGGAGCCAGCCGCGGGGTTGCTTCTCGGTGTTGACGACGAGCCGCCAGCCGTCGCTCGCGGGCACGGTGGAGCCGATCTCGACCAGCTCCAGCTCCTTGACCTCGACGCCGTCGGCGGAGAGGAACGACAGGCCGCGGTAACCGCGGTCCCGGCCGACGAACGACGCGACGAAGTCGTCCACCGGGTGCCGCAGCACGTCGGCGGGCGTGCCGTACTGGGCGAGCTTGCCGCCGACCCGCATCACCGCGACCTTGTCGCCGAGCCGGACGGCCTCGTCGATGTCGTGCGTGACGAACACGATCGTCTTGCCCAGCTGCGACTGCAGCCGCAGCAGCTCGTCCTGCAGGCCTTCGCGCACGATCGGGTCGACGGCGGAGAACGGCTCGTCCATCAGCAGCACCGGCGAGTCCGCGGCGAGCGCACGGGCGACGCCGACGCGCTGCTGCTGGCCGCCCGAGAGCTGGGCCGGGTACCGCTTGCCGAGCTCGACCGGCAGGCCGATGATCTCCAGCAGCTCGGCCGCCCGTTTGCGCGCCTTCGCCTTGTCCCAGCCCGACAACAGCGGCACGGTGGCGATGTTGTCCAGGACTGTCCTATGTGGAAAGAGACCGGCGTGCTGGATGACGTAGCCGATGCCGCGGCGCAGCAGCGCCGGGTCACCCTCGGCGACGTCCTTGCCGTCCAGCAGCACCTGCCCGGCGGTCGGCTCGACCATCCGGTTGATCATCCGCAGCGACGTCGTCTTGCCGCAGCCGGACGGGCCGACGAACACGGTGATCGTGCCGTCCTCGACCGTCAGGTTCAGCTTGTCGACGGCGACCGTCCCATCCGGATACTGCTTGGTCACGTCACGGAATTCGATGGTCACTGCCACTCCCCATGTCCCGGTCCGTCCGACCGTAGCCGAGTCGGCGGTGGTTGGCACGCTGTTCCGGGGGCTGGTAGCTAGGCTCGTGTCCCGTGAAGGCCCTCGACGACGTCCTCGCCGCGCACGGCGTCGGCGTCCGCCCGCTGTACCGCGTAATCGACCTGCTCCGCACCGGCGACCACGACCTCGGTGAGCTGGTCCGGCTGTCGACGGCGCCCCGGCGCAGCGTGGAGGCCGTCCTCGCCGCCCTCGGCGACGACCTGGACCGCAGCGGCGACCGGCTGCGCATCGCCCCCGGCGTCGCGGCGTCGTACCTGCAGTACCGCGCGCCGCGCTACGCCGACCCGCTCGACGAAGCCGTGGCCACGCACGAGCTGCTGCCGAAGGTCGCCGAGTGGGTGGCGGAGGTGCCGTCGCCGCTGGCCGCGCTCGACCACGTGCAGGCCACGCCGGAGACCGTGCTGCGCCGCGCCCTGTGGCTGGACGCGCAGTACGACCTCGCCTCGACGCGGCTGCTGTTCCTCGGCGACCACGACCTGACGTCGCTGGCGCTGCGCGCGGTCTGCCCGTCGGCGTCGCTCACGGTCGTCGACCTGGACGAGCGCGTCCTCGCCTACCTCGACGATCGCGGTGGCCGCGAAATCCGGACGGTGCACGCTGACCTGCGCGTCGGCCTGCCGCCCTCGCTCTCGGGTGGCTTCGACCTCGTGTTCAGCGATCCGCCGTACACGCCCGAAGGCATGGGACTGTTCGCGGCTCGCGGGGTGCAGGCGCTGCGCGAGCCGAGCGAGGGACGGCTGCTGCTGGCCTACGGCTACAGCCCGCGGCACCCGGCGCTGGGCGCGCAGGTGCAGCGGTCACTGGCCACACTCGGGCTGACGTTCGAGGCGATCCTGCCGGGCTTCAACCGGTACCTCGGGGCGCAGGCGATCGGCAGTGCGGCGGACCTGTACGTCTGCCAGCCGACGGCGAAGGCCAAGAAGATGCGCAGCGGCAAGGCGATCTACACGCACGGGCCGCAGTCGGTGGAGGCCGCCGGGACGAAACCGGCCCTGCTGGAGAAGCTGAAGGAGATCGCCACGGCGGACGGGCTTTCGCTGGAGTCGCGGCCGGTGGACTGGTCGATCTCCGGCCCCGAGGGCGACGCGGTCGCGATGGACCTCTCGGCCGACCCGGGCCCGTGGCTGCTGCGGACGCTGCTGGGCACGAACGCCCGGCGGCTGGCGCTGCTGGTGCCGAACGCGCACCCGGACCTGGCGGACGAGCGTTCCCAGACGGCGCTGGCCGCGCTGATCCGCGGCAAGTACACCCTCCGGTACCTGCGGAGCGCCCCGGACAACCGGCACGCGGTGGTGGTCGCGGACGCGGTCGAGCACCAGGACGAGATCCTGACCCGCGCCCACGCCCGCCTGGCGAACGTCTCCCTGACCGTCCCCGGGGACCTGGTCGAGCTGCGCCTGGTCGACGTCCCCCGCCACCGCCTCGCCGAACTCCTGAGCTGAACCGCCACTTTCACGTGAAAGCTACGCTTTACAGCACAAAGCGGCACTTTCACGTGAAAGTGCCGCTTTGTGCTGAGGGGGTCAGGCCGTGACGCCGTCCGCTTCAGCGGCCTTCGCCACCGCGGCCGCGACCTCCGGGGCCACGCGCGGGTCGAGTGGGCTCGGGACGATCCGGTCCGGGCCCAGGTCGTCCAGCGCCACCGAAACGATCGCCTCGGCGGCCGCCAGCTTCATGTTCTCCGTGATCGCCCGCGCGCCGGAGTCGAGCGCGCCGCGGAACACGCCGGGGAACGCCAGCACGTTGTTGATCTGGTTCGGGAAGTCGCTGCGCCCGGTGGCCACGATCGAGGCGTACCGCGCGGCCACGTCCGGGTGAACTTCGGGGTCCGGGTTGGACAGGGCGAAGACGATGCCGCCGCCGGCCATCCGGCCCAGCAGGGACTCGTCGATCGTGGCGCCGGACAGGCCGAGGAACACGTCCGCGCCTTCCAGGGCCTCCGCCAGCCCGCCGCGCAGGCCGGCCTTGTTCGTCGTCGCGGCCAGCCGCGCCTTGACCGGGTTCAGGCCGTCGCGGCCCTCGTGGATGATGCCGCGCGAGTCGAGCACGGTGACGTCGCCGATGCCGGCCTCCTGGAGGATCTTCGCGCAGGCCACGCCCGCCGCGCCGGCCCCGGAGACGACGACGCGCTGGTCGGCGATCGCCCGGTCGAGCACCAGGTTGGCGCCGCGCAGCGCGGCCAGCGTGACGATCGCCGTGCCGTGCTGGTCGTCGTGCATGACCGGGCAGTCCAGCGCCTCCTTGAGCTTGTCCTCCAGCTCGAAGCACCGCGGCGCGGAGACGTCTTCCAGGTTGACCGCGCCGAACGACGGCCGCAGCCGCACCAGCGTCTCGACGATCTCGTCGACGTCGGTGGTGTCGAGCACCAGCGGGATCGAGTCGAGCCCGCCGAAGGTCTTGAAGAGGACGGACTTGCCCTCCATGACCGGCAGCGACGCGCTGGCGCCGATGTCGCCGAGGCCGAGCACCGCCGTCCCGTCGCTCACCACGACGACCAGCCGGTCCGCCCACGTGTAGCGCTTGGCCTTGGCCGCGTCCTCGGCGATCGCGCGGCTCACCTTCGCCACACCCGGGGTGTAGGCGATCGAAAGGTCACGCGGGCTGGAAATCGGCCGGGTGGCCGCCACCGAGAGCTTGCCGCCCTCGTGCCCGGTGAAGATCTCTTCGTCGGTGACCGGCGCGACAGTGCCGGTGGGGTCGCTCATGGGGTTTCCTGTCGTCGTTTCCGTCATTCCTCCAGTGGGAATGACGGAACTCGCGGATCGAACGTGGGTCACTGGAATTCTCCTGGGCATGCGAGCGGGGGACCACGACAGCGGGAGAAGGCGCACCCTGCTGACGTGGGAACTTCCTCCGGCACGGCAGCCCAGCGCGGTAGCGCCGGCCTGTCGGCGAGGCGTCACGTCGGCCATCGGGGCCATGGGTCTGGCCGTGGGTCTGGCGATGACCGCGGACGCGGCGGTTCGTTCATTGTGACAGGTCCGCCCGCGCCCGTGACCCCTCGGTGCGGTTGATGTCACATCCGCGGCGAATTGCGGCAATTCCCAAGACGTCTGTCCGGTTTTCTTGGCACCCGATATGATGCCGTCATGCAATTCCGCCGGCTGAGCGTCCCGGACGCCTACGAGTTCTCTCCCCGGGCGTTCCCCGACGAGCGGGGCCTGTTCGTCGCCCCCTTCCAGGAGACGGCCTTTCGCGAGGCGGTCGGCCACCCGATGCGGCTCGGCCAGACCAACCACAGCGTCTCCCGGCGCGGCGCCCTCCGCGGCATCCACTTCGCCGACACACCGCCCGGCCAGGGGAAGTACATCTACTGCCCGCGCGGCTCGATGCTCGACATCGTCGTGGATCTCCGCGTCGGTTCGCCGACGTTCGGCAAGTGGGACGCGCTCCGGCTCGATTCGACCGAGTACCGCGCCATCTACATCGCCGAAGGCCTCGGGCACGGCTTCATCGCCCTCGAAGACGACACCGTGATGAGCTACCTCTGCTCCGAGCCGTACACACCATCGGGCGAACACGGGATCAGCCCGCTCGACCCGGCGTTGGACCTGCCGTGGCCGGCCGGTATCGAGCCGGTCCTCTCGGGCAAGGACCGCACCGCGCCGACGCTCGCCGAAGCGCGCGACAGCGGCCTGCTCCCGCTCTACAGCGACTGCGTCGCCTACTACGACAAGCTGCGCTCGGCGAACTGACCACCACCGCCCCGGTAACAGAGGCCCTTGCGCAGATAGTATGCGCGCATATAGTCTGCTCGCATGGCACTTTACGAGTACGAACACAGCGAGCTGTCCACCGCCCCCGCCGCCGCGATCTGGCCGCTCTGGGCCGACACCGGCCGCTGGCCGGAGTGGGACGCGGGCGTCCGGTCGGTGGTCATCGACGGCCCTTCGCCGTCGGGACCAGCGGCACGATGACGATGGACGGCATGCCGCCGATCCCGTTCACCCTCACCGAGGTCACCGAGGGCCGGAGCTTCACCGACGAGACGCGCCTGCCCGACGCGTACCTGCGGTTCGAGCACGTCCTGACCGACGTCGACGGCGGCACGCGGATCACCTACCGCGTCACCATCGACGGCCCGGAGGGCTTCGGCCCGCAGGTCACTTCGGACACTCCCGACGCCATGCGCGCGCTGGCCAGGCTTGCCGAGGCAGCTCTTACGGGGGCCCGGGTGGCGGAGCCCCCGGCCCGGGGCGAGGCCCCGGATGTCACAGCAAGCTCGCGAGTATGACCGCTCCGGAGTCCCGCCTGCCCGGCCCCGAGCGCAGCCCCGGCTTCCTGCTGTGGCGCGTGACGCTGGCCTGGCAGCGGGCGATGCGGGCCGCGCTGGCCCCGCACGACCTCACGCACGTCCAGTTCGTGCTGCTGACGACGACGTGGTGGCTCACCCGCTCGGGCGAGCCACCGACCCAGCGGCAGCTCGCCGACCAGGCCGGCACCGACACGATGATGACCAGCCAGGTGGTCCGCAAGCTCGCCGGCCGCGGCCTGCTGGCTCGCGCCGACGACCCGGCCGACGCCCGCGCGAAGCGGCTGGAGGTCACCCCCGCCGGCTTGGAGCTGGTCGCGAAGGCACTGAAGGACGTCGAAGCCGCCGATGCCGAGTTCTTCTCGGCCACCGACAGCGGCTTCGCCGACTCACTGGCCCGGCTCGCCCCCTGACGAAATCTCGGGTCTCCCCTGGGTGCGATCCCGGATGTCCCGGCGTCGCGGCGCGAGCAGGCTCACCGCCATGAAACTTCTCGCACTGGGGGCGGCCGCGGTCGCTATGGCCGCGCTGACGCTGACGCCCGCGACCGCGTCCGCCGACGAACTCCCGGCGTTCGACTTCAGCGACTGCCCGGCACCGCCGTCGAACGCGGACCCGGGCACGTGGCGCTGCGAATCCTTTGTATCCCAAGGAAAACTGACGATCGGCGACGAGGAGATCCCGCTCGGCGAGATGCGGCTGGCGTTCAGCGAAGGCCGCGTCAACGGCCAGTACGCGCAGGTGTTCGGCGCACTGCGGCACACGCCGGTGCGCGTGCCCGGCTTGGCCGGAACGACGATCCAGCTGCGCTACGGCGGCTATTCGGACTTCCAGGGCAACGACGTGCGGCGTGGCGAGCTCGACGTCTACGCGGTACTGAGGCATCCGTTGCTGCGCAAGGAATGCAGCATCGGCACGGCGGCGGCACCGCTGCACACCGTCGTCCACGACGACCCGGCGCTGCCGCCGACAGTGCTCTCCAAGAACCCGCCGACCTTCCACTTCGGCGTCGTCGACCCGGACCTGGCGCTGCCGGCCACGCAGGGCTGCGGCCCGCTCGGCAAGCTCGTCGACCGGAAGCTGGGCCTGCCGTCGCCGTCCGGTCAGAACACGTTCCACCAGACGACGTACGTGCAGTACAAGCCGCTCTAACGCTTCTTCGGCGTCACCCAGATGGTGATCGTCCCGGTGACCACGGGCTTGCCATGCGTGTCCGAAATGGTCACCGGGACTTCGAGGCCGAAGCCCTCGTCGCCGAACTCCGGCAGCTCGGGCAGCGCGGCGACCGCACGCAGGCCCGTCTCGGCCTTCGCGACGTACTGGACGTTCATGCCCTTCGGCAGCCAGCGGTGCGTGGTGGGGACGGTGGCCTCGGCCAGCATGCCCATCGCGATTTCGGCGAGGTTGCAGGCGGCGATCGCGTGGAACGTCCGGATGTGGTTGTAAACACCCCACCACTTCGGCGCGGTCACCTCGCAGCGGCCCGGACGCAGCTCGCGCACCGAGGGCAGCACCGTGCGGAAGTACGGCACGCGCAGGCACATCGCGGCGCTGAACAGCTGTTTTCCGCCCGGCTTCGCGGCCAGCTTGTGCCACAGAGCGAACGTCGGCGTCGGGGACATGGGCGCCTCCTCGAACTAAGCTACCGTTCAGTAGCTAAGCAGACGCCCAGCCGCGAGGCAAACCGCCGGATATATTCGCCCGTGTGGCGAACCGTCTCTTCCTCCTCCGGCACGGCCAGACCGAATGGTCGGTGAACGGACGGCACACCGGCCGCACCGACATCCCGCTGACCCCGGCCGGGGAAGGCCAGGCGCTGGCCGCGGGCGGCACGCTCAGGAGCCTGGTCGGCGGGCCGTCGCTGGTGGTGTCGAGCCCCCGCGCACGGGCACTGCGCACGGCCGCGCTGGCCGGCCTGCGCGTCGACGAAGTCACCGAGGACCTCGCCGAATGGGACTACGGCGACTACGAGGGCATCACCACGCCGCAGATCCGGGAAACCGTGCCCGGCTGGACGGTCTGGACCCACCCGATCCCCGGCGGCGAAAGCGCTTCGGACGTCTCCGCGCGTGCGGACCGGGTGCTGGACCGCGCCCGCCGCGACATCGACGCCGGAGACGTGATCCTGGTGGGGCACGGGCACTTCAGCCGCGTGCTGGTGGCGCGCTGGCTCGGCCTGCCCGCCACCTCGGGTGTCCACTTCGGACTGGACGCGGCCGGCATCGCGGTGCTCGGCGACGAGCGCGGCGAACCCCAGATCGAACACCTCAACCTGCCGCCGGCTCTGGAGGACTGACGTGCCCGACGACCGCATCCGCCGCATCCGCCCCGACGACGTCGAGGCCGCCGTCGGGCTGGCGTACGCCCTCGCCGACTACGAGCGGGCGCCCGGCGAGTGCCACCTGACGGCGCCGCAGCTGCGCGACGCCCTGTTCGGCGAGAACCCCAAGCTGTTCGGGCACGTGGCCGAAGTGGACGGCGAGATCGTCGGCTTCGCGGTCTGGTTCCTCAACTTTTCGACCTGGCGCGGGGTGCACGGGATCTACCTGGAGGACCTGTTCGTCCTCCCCGCCCAACGCGGTTCCGGGCTGGGCAAGGCCCTGCTCGCGGCCCTCGCGGCCGAGTGCGTCGCGAACGGCTACGCGCGCCTCGAGTGGTCGGTGCTGGACTGGAACCCGGCCACGGAGTTCTACAAGGCCCTCGGCGCGGTCGCGATGGACGAGTGGACCGTCAACCGCCTCACCGACGAACCCCTGCGAGCCCTCGCCGCCCAGGCGTAACCCACGTGATCAGAACCGTAACTCGCGTGATTGAAGCCGGATCTCGCGAGTTACGGCCCCGATCACGCGAGTTACGGGCCTGATCACGCGAGTTACGGGTTCAGTCCTCGTCGTGGCCTTCGCGCTCGGCGCGGCGGCCGGCGAGGCCGCCGCGTTCGGCGGCCTCCGTCTCGGATTCGCCTTCGCGCAGGTCCAGTGCCCAGGCCCGCGACGGGCGGCGGAACAGCAGCACCAGCGCGGCGATGCCGAACAGCGCGACCGGCACGCCCCACGCCGGCAGGCCCGACGGGCCGAGCAGGTACCAGCCGAGCCCGATCACGATCAGCGCGATCACCACTCCGGGCGAGCGCGCCCAGGTCTGGCCGAGGACCAGCCCGGCCGACGCGGCCAGGAACGCCAGCGCCACCACGATGAACGTGCCCGACTCGGCGAAGACGTTGTTGCCCGGCTGAGCCGGCGAACGCAGGCCGTTCACCAGCACGATCACCCCGAACACCAGCAGGGCGAGCGACGGCACCGCGGTGACGACGCCGGCCAGCCGGACCTCACGGGGAGCGGGCGAGAGCTTCACTGCGGCGGCCTTCCGGAGAGCGGGCGGAGGTGCTTTGCGGGTGCACAATGACTCCCGACAATGACTCCCGACAGTGGCTCCCGACGTGGACCCGACCTCGGCGCGTCACCGTGCGTGAGCCAAATCGATCGTATGCCACCCGGTCGGCCGTTTTCCCGAGACGCCCGGGCAACGAAAATTTCAGGTGTCGTCGATGAGCGGGCGGTCGGCCCGGGTGCACTTGTCACGACGAGCGGACACTCGTGCGCGAAGGAGGCCGCCCGGCACAGGGTCTCGAAGATGCTGTCCCAGGGTTGCGCCCGTCACCATGCGGCGCCGGGAGGTTCTCGGGCCGCCGGAAGTCACTTACTCTGCGGTAATGCGTGCAATCCTCGTCGTGAACCCCCAGGCCACGTCGACCACCGCCGGTGGCCGGGACGTGCTGGCGCACGCGCTCGCCAGCCAGGTCAAGCTCGACGTGGTCGAGACGGACTACCGCGGCCACGCGATGGCCGTCGCGCGCTCGGCCGCGCGGGACGGGATCGACCTGGTGGTGGCCCACGGCGGCGACGGCACGGTCAACGAGGTCGTCAACGGCCTGCTGGCCGACGCTGTAACATCCGGGTCTTCGCCCCGGGCCGGGGGCTCCGCCACCCGGACCCCGGTAAGCGGCAGTGGCGACCCCGCCGAGATCGGGCGGGTGCCCGCGCTGGGCGTCGTGCCCGGCGGCTCGGCCAACGTCTTCGCGCGCGCCCTCGGCATCTCCGCGGACTCCTTCGAGGCCACCCACCAGCTGCTCAACGCGCTGGAGAACGACCGCTCACGCCGGGTGGGGCTCGGCCTGGCCGACGGGCACTGGTTCACCTTCAACTCCGGCCTCGGCTGGGACGCCGACGTCGTCGGCCGGGTGGCCAAGCGCCGCGGCAAGCAGACCACCGCCGGCCTCTACATGCGGGCCGCTGTCCGCTCCTACTTCCGGCCGCCGCTGGGCAGGCCGGCCCTGACTATCCGCATCCCGGGCGAGGACCCGATCGAGGCGTTGACCGCTTTCGTGTCGAACACCGATCCGTGGAGCTACCTGGGCGAGCGTGCGATCCACCTCAACCCGGGTTGCTCGTTCGAGTCGGGATTGGGTTTGTTCGCGCTGAGCGGTCTGGGGTTGCCGACCGTGTTCAAGCATGTACGCCAAGCTTTGGCTACGAAGAGCAACCAGCGCGGGCGACGTCTCGTGCGTCACGATGACCTGCCGGTGATCCGCATTGACGCAGCTGAACCGGTAAACTTCCAGGTGGACGGCGACCTCGTCGGCCAGCGGACCAGGGTGGAATTCTTCAGCGTCCCGGATGCACTCACGGTAATCGTGTGACGACCAGACTGCTGATCGCCTGCGGCAAAGTAGCAGGTGCCGTTCGTCGACGGAGAAGCTCCGCTCAGCGCATCAGCCTTCCCTTCGGACGGTCGTCTCGGAGAGAAACCGCAGGTCAGAGGGGTCGCTCGGCCGGGTGACCTGACTCACCGATCTCCCGGAAACACTTGTCGAAAGCGGTGCTTCGTGAAAGCATTCACAAGCACCCAAGAACACGACCGCCATTGACGACTGTGGCGCGGCCCTCCCGCGCCATATGAAGGAGCTCACGAACATGGACTGGCGCCACGACGCGGCCTGCCGAGACGAGGACCCCGAGCTGTTCTTCCCGGTGGGAACCAGCGGTCCGGCTCTGTCGCAGGTTACGCAGGCGAAGGCCGTGTGCCACCGCTGCACCGTCGCTTCTGACTGCTTGGCCTGGGCTCTGGCCAGCGGACAGGACGCGGGTGTGTGGGGCGGAATGAGCGAGGACGAGCGACGCGCCCTCAAGCGCCGCCGTACGCACATCGGCACGCGTACCAACGCCTGAGATTCTCGAGATCCACCCGAGCCGAGTAGAACTTCACCCGGCGGGCATTTGTCGTGCCCACGCCGTCTGGGGTGATACCTACTCGGCTTGAGCTTAACAAGCGAGGCGAAACCACCTGGCGACGGGTGCGGTGAAACCTCACCGGGACTTCAACTCCTCCCGCGAAGCGCTGAACGGCCCGGCACCACGCACCTGGTGCCGGGCCTTTCATCGTGTCGTCCCTCCCATCACGTGTGATGCCCCTTCAATCACACGTGATGCCTCCCCAATCACACGAGTCACGCACCCAATCACGCGAGATCCGCACCCAATCACGCGAGTCACGCGCTCAATCACGCGGCAACCCGCCTCGCCGCGGCTGCGCTCGTGCGCAAAAGGGCATCACGCGTGATTGAGCGGTCATCAAGCGTGATTGAAGGGGCATCACTCGTGATTGAGAGGTCGACACGACGAGACCTCGTGTCGGCCGACCAGGTAGGGCCGGCTGGTCAGAGGCGGCGGGAAAGCGGGATGCGCAGCGCCGCTTCGGTCCCCGTCACGCGGGTCGACGACGCCTCCGTCCGCACCTTCCGCAGCGACAGCGAGCCCCGCAGCTCGGACTCCACCAGCGTCCGCACGATCTGCAGGCCCAGCCCGTCCGAACGCTCCAGCGAGAACCCCGACGGCAGGCCGCGCCCGTTGTCGCGGACAACGACGTCCAGCCAGCGGGCCGAGCGCTCCACGATCAGCTCGACCTTGCCCGACCGGCCCGCCGGGAACGCGTGCTCGATCGCGTTCTGCACCAGCTCGGCCAGCACCATCACCAGCGGCGTCGCGATCTCCGCGACCACCACCCCGAACGAACCCTTCCGCGACATCCCGACCTGCGACTCCGCCGTGGCGACCTCGCCGACCATCGGCAGCACGTTGTCGAGCAGCTTGTCGAGGTCGACGCGCTCGTCCACCGAGATCGACAGCGCCTCGTGCACCAGCGCGATCGACGTCACCCGGCGCACCGACTCGGCGAGCGCGAGCCGCGCCTCCTCCGACGTCGTCCGGCGGGACTGCAGCCGCAGCAGCGCCGCCACCGTCTGCAGGTTGTTCTTCACCCGGTGGTGGATCTCACGGATCGTCGCGTCCTTCGACAGCAACGCGCGGTCGCGGCGCTTCACCTCGGTGACGTCGCGGACCAGCACCAGCGCGCCCGCCGCCTGCCCCGCCGGCCGCAGCGGCAGCGCGCGGAACAGCACCACGGCCCCTCGCCGCGAGTCGGCCTCCGTGCGGCTCGACGGCTTCCCGTCGAGGGCCTCGATGATCCGGTGGGACACCTCGGTCGCGTCGAACGGGTCGCGGATCAGCGACCGCGTCAGCGGCGCCAGCCGCGTCCCGACCAGGTCGGACTCGTGCCCCATCCGGTGGTAGGCGGACAGGCCGTTCGGGCTGGCGAACACCACCGTGCCGCTCGAGTCGAGGCGGATCAGCCCGTCTCCGACCCGCGGGGAGGTGTGGGTGTCGGTCGCGTTGGTGCCGTTCGGCGGGAACGTGCCGTCGACGATCATCTGGCACAGGTCGCCGGCACTGCCCAGGTACGCGATCTCCAACGGCGAAGGCACCCGCGGCGCCGCCAGGTTCGTCTCGCGGCTCATCACGGCGATGACGTCGTCGTGGAACCGCACCGGGATCGCCTCCCGCCGCATCGGCAGGTCGCGGGACCAGTGCGGGTCCTCCTCGCGGCAGATCCGCACCTCGCGCATGGCCTTCGCCAGCTGCGGGTGCTCCTCCACGGTGAACCGCGTCCCGACGACGTCCTCGGGGTGCGCGGTGGGCGCCGTCGTCGGCCGCGCGTGCGCGACGCAGACGAAGTCGCCGCCGTCCGCTTGCAGTTCCTCGGTCACCGGGACCCACAGGAGGAAGTCCGCGAAGGACAGGTCGGCCAGCAGCTGCCACTCGGCGACGACGGTCTGGAGGTGGTCCGCCGCCTCCCCGGGGAGGCCGGTGTTGTCGGCGAGCAGTTCGGCGAGCGTGGACACGCACCCCATCCAACCAGAGCGGGACGTCATGACACACTTGAGAGGTTGACCAGCTTTGACGACGAGGAGTGAACATGTCGAAGCGCGCCCGCAAGCGTCGCAGCCGGAAGAAGAACAGCGCGAACCACGGCGGTAAGCCCAACTCCTGAACCCGGCGTCGGCACGCAAAAGGCCCCCGCACTCCTGCGCGGGGGCCTTTGTCGTGCTCGGGCTACTCGGAGCGCTGCTCGAGGGTGATCTCGGTGCGTTCCACGGTGACGCCGCCGCGGGAAGCGACGGTCTGGCGGATCGACGCGCGCAGCCGGCTCTTCAGCTCCGCCGGCGCGTGGTCACCGCCACACTTGCGGGCCAGCAGCTGCTTGATGTGCTCGTCGATGCCGTACTCCTCGAGGCACGGCGGGCAGTCATCGATGTGGGCGCGCAAGGCGGCGTCACGCTCCGCGCTGCACTCTCGGTCGAGCAGCAGGTAGATGTCGGCCAGCGCCTCTTCGCAGCGGACCTTGTCGGACGCGCCCTCGCACATGTCGTTCATCGCCCGGCCACCTCCTCCTTGGCGCCGCGGATGAAGCCGCGCTCCCGCGCGACGTCGGCGAGCAGGTCGCGCAGCTGGGCGCGGCCGCGGTGCAGGCGGGACATCACGGTGCCGATGGGCGTGTCCATGATCTCGGCGATCTCCTTGTACGCGAAGCCCTCGACGTCGGCCAGGTAGACGGCCAGCCGGAACTCCTCGGGAAGCCTCTGCAGGGCGGCCTTGACGTCGGTGTCGGGCAGATTGTCCATCGCCTCGACCTCGGCCGACCGCAGCCCGCTGGAGGTGTGGTTCTCCGCCTTGGCGATCTGCCAGTCGGTGATCTCCTCGGTGGGCGCCTGCACCGGCTGCCGCTGCCGCTTGCGGTAGCCGTTGATGTAGGTGTTGGTCAGGATGCGGTACATCCACGCCTTGAGGTTCGTCCCCGCCTTGAACGACGCGAAGGCGGCGTACGCCTTCAGATACGTCTCCTGGACCAGGTCCTCGGCATCGGCGGGGTTGCGGGTCATCCGCATCGCGGCCGAGTACAGCTGGTCGAGCAGCGGCATCGCGTCCCGCTCGAAACGCTCGGCGCGCTCGGCCTCGGTCGCTTCTTCCGGCGCTGAGTTCTCCGTGCTCGGCAAACCGTTCCCTTCCCGCTCGGCGTCGATGCGCGTGCGCGCATACGGCGGACCCGAGTTTACGCGGGGACCGGGCACGCCGCGGTTCGCCGGTGCCTGGGAACTGCGGCGGCTGCGTGAGCGTGTGGTGGCGAGCGTTGTGGTCACGTCCCGTACAACCGTTCGGGGTGATCGCGCATTCCCTAGACTTCCGCCATGGCTGGCAAGGGCACCCCGGCGACCGCGGCTCTGACGAAGCAGAAGGTGGCGCACACGCTGCACGCCTACGACCACGACCCGCGGGCCGAATCGTACGGGCTGGAGGCCGTGGAGGCGCTGGGCCTGGACCGCGCGCGGGTGTTCAAAACGCTGGTGGCGGAGGTGGACGGCCGCCTGGCGGTCGGCGTGGTCCCGGTCACGGGCCAACTGGACCTGAAGGCCCTGGCGGCCGCGGCGGGCGGCAAGAAGGCCAAGATGGCGGACCCGGCGGCGGCCCAGCGGGCGACGGGGTACGTGCTGGGCGGGATTTCGCCGTTGGGCCACCGGAGCCGGCTGCCGGTGGTGATCGACGCGTCCGCGGAGAAGTTCGAGACGGTGTTCTGCTCGGCCGGGCGCAGGGGTCTGGAAGTGGAACTGGCGCCGGCGGACCTGATCCGGCTGACCGGCGCGGTGGTGGCGCCGATCGCGGCCTGAGCAGCACTCAGGCCAGCGGGCGCAACACCCGCGACAACCACTCGGTCGCCGCCCGGGAAACGCTCTCCAAATCCGCTGACAGCGTGTGGTCGCCGTCGACCAGCACGATCTCGTGGTGCGGTCCCGCCGCGGGCCGTCCGAACGGGTCCCGCTCGCCCTGCACCACCAGCACCGGGACCTCGACCGCGTCCAGCTCCGGCTGGCGCGTCTTCTCCGGCTTGCCCGGTGGGTGTTCCGGGAACGCCAGGCACAGCACCGCCACCGCCTGACCGGCCGAAGCCGTCCGGCAGGCCACCCGCGCGCCCGAAGAACGGCCGCCGAACACGAAGGGCAACGAGTCGAAACGGGCCGACAGGTCCTCCGCCACCGTCAGCCACGCCGCGTCCAGCTGGTTCGCCGGGGCCGGGGCGCGGCGCCCCGCCACCCGGTACGGCTGTTCGACCAGCGCCACGTGCACGCCGGCCGCCTGTGCCGCCCGCGTCACCGCCACCAGGTCCTTCGCCCCGAGGCCGCCGCCCGCGCCGTGGCCGAGCATCAGCACCGCGACGCCCTCCTCCGCACAGTGCAGGTAGACCCGCGCGGGGCCGTACTCCGTGTCGATCGGGACGGCGGTCATGACTTCGGCACGTCGAACAGCGCGCTCTCTTGCGCCGGGTCGACCCGGTTCAGCAGTTCCGGCCCGTTGTTGCGGACGTTGTTCACCAGGCTCGAAATCGGCCGCAGCTCCAGCGAAGCCACGATGTCGTCCGGCGTGGGCACCAGCAGGTCGGTGACGTCGTCGCGGTCCGGGTCCAGCCAGCCGTCCCAGTGCGAGCGGGGCACGATCAGCGGCATCCGGTGATGGACGTCGGTGAGCTGGCCGGCGGCGTCGGTCGTGATGATCGAAAACGTGATCAGCGGTGCCGCGTCGTCGTCGTCCTTCGGGCGCCAGGTCTCCCAGATCCCGCCGAACGCGATCGACGAATCGTCGGGAGCCGTCATGTAGAACGGCTCCTTCTCCTTGCCCGTGCGGCGCCATTCGAACCAGCCGTCCGCGGGCACCAAGCAGCGGCGGGACGTCAGCGCGCGACGGAAAGCCGGCTTCTCCGCGGCCGTCTCCGCCCGCGTGTTGATCATCCGCGAGCCGACCGACGGGTCCTTGGCCCAGAACGGCACCAGGCCCCACTTCATCATCCGCAGCGAGCGCTCGGCGGGCTCGTCCTCGAGGACCTGGCCTTCTTCGTCACGAGGGTGCCGCTGCACGACCGTCACGACGTTCTTCGTCGGCGCGACGTTGTGGTCGGCTCGCGCGTGACCTTCGGTGAGGTCGATCGCGTCGAACTCCTCGATCAGCTTCGCCGGGTCCTTGGTGGCGGCATAGCGGCCGCACATCGCCAACCTCCTCGCGCGTGAGAAACGTCCGGGACGCCATCGTTACACGCAGGCCAGGGCCGTGGCGAGCGGCATGGGATCATTCGGGTGGGCACCGGTGCACGGGAGGAGGACCTTTGGCGCGCAACGACTGGAGCAAGCTGGACGAGTCCGACGTCCGGGTACGCCCCGGCAAGGGCACCAGGCCTCGCAGCAAGCGCCGTCCCGAGCACGCCGACGCCGTCACCGCCATGGTCATCGGCAAGGACCGCGGCCGCTGGACCTGCGCAATCGACGCCGATCCGACCCAGGTGATCACCGCGATGCGGGCCCGCGAAATGGGCCGGACGCCGGTCGTCGTCGGCGACCGGGTCGGCATCGTCGGCGACGTCTCCGGCAAGCCGGACACCCTCGCGCGGATCATCCGGGTCGACGAGCGCACCAGCTCCCTCCTGCGCACGGCCGACGACACCGACCCGTACGAGCGGCTGGTCGTCGCCAACGCCGAGCGCCTGCTGATCGTCACCGCGCTGGCCGACCCGCCGCCGCGCACCGGCTTCATCGACCGCTGCCTGGTCGCCTGCTACGCGGGCGGGGTCGAGCCGGTCCTGTGCCTGACGAAGGCCGACCTGGCCAGCCCCGACGAGCTCCTCGCGGGCTACGCCGGCCTCGACATCCCGGCGATCGTGACCCGCTACGACGAAGAACCCGAGGGCCTCGCGGAGATGCTGAAAGACCGCGTGACGGCGCTGGTCGGGCACTCCGGCGTCGGCAAGTCCACGCTGGTCAACCGCCTGGTCCCGGACGCCGAGCTGGCCGTCGGTGTGGTGAGCGCGGTCGGCAAGGGGCGGCACACGTCCGTGGCCGCGGTGGCGCTGCCGCTCCCGGACGGCGGCTGGGTCATCGATACCCCCGGCGTGCGGTCCTTCGGGCTGGCCCACGTGACCGCGGACCACATCGTCGACGCCTTCGAGGAGTTCGCCGCGGCCGCCGAGGAGTGCCCGTCGGGCTGCGGGCACCTGGGCCCGCCGGAAGACCCGGACTGCGCGCTCGACGACGTCGTCACCGATGGCACGGCGCTCCCCGAGCGGCTGGCGTCGCTGCGGCGGCTGCTGGCTTCTCGCGGTGGCCATGATGTGACCCGCGTCACAGACGCCTGAGGCAACCGGGAACCGAACGCCGATCGTTCCCGTCACATCGGTAACCAATCACCCGATCAGGCGATATGCCGAGCGGAAGATCCGACTCCGAGGGGAACTCAATGCGCAAGACCACCCTGGTCGCGGCGGGCGCCGCGCTGGTGCTCACGCTGACCGCGTGCAGCGGCAACTCCGCCACCGGCACCGCACAGCCGGCGGCCGCGGGCGGGCAGTCCCAGGACGGCGGCAGCCGCGGCCTGGCTTCGCCGTTCACCGACGCGATCCAGCTGGCGTCTGCGTCGAAGAAGGGCACCGAGCAGTCCAAGTCGGCGAAGTTCACCATGGAGGGCACCGCCGCCGGCCAGACGATCAGCATGAACGGCGCGGTCAGCACCGGCAGCGACGGCACCAAGCTGTCGATGACCAGCACCGCGGCCGGCCAGACGACCGAGATGCGGCTGGTCGACAAGGTCATGTACATCAAGCTGCCCGCCGACCAGCGGAAGCAGCTGGGCACGGACAAGGCGTGGGCGAAGATCTCGCCGGACGGCACCGACCCGCTCTCACAGGCGCTGGGCGGCGCGCTGTCGCAGTCGGCCGACCAGAGCGACCCGAGCAAGATGCTCGAGCAGATCTCGAAGGCGGGCCGGATCGTCTCGTCCGACCAGACGCAGCTGAACGGCGAGCAGGTCAACCACTACAAGGTGGAGATCGACGTCGCCAAGGCCGTCGACCAGTTCGCCGGCCAGGTCCCGGCCGCGGCCCGCGACAAGTTCACCAAGATGATCAAGGGCAAGGACGTCAAGATCCCGACCGACCTGTGGGTGAACAAGGACAACCTGCCGGTGCAGGTGACCATGGACCAGGGCCCGATGATGAAGGCGCTGGGCGCGCCGGGCTCCGGCGAGGCGAAGTTCACCGCGAAGTACACCGACTGGGGCACCCAGGTCGACGTGGCGGCCCCGCCGGCCGACCAGGTCGTCGACCTCGGCGAGCTGATGAAGAAGGCCGGTCGCTGACCGAGCGACGGACAGTAGCGGCGCCTCCCCCGAACGAGTTCGGGGGAGGCGCTGTGTTTTTGTTGCCCCATGCGCAAAGCCGCCGTCGTGCTGCTGCTGGCCCTGCTGGCAGGCGGGTGTTCGGATCCACCACCACCCCCCGCGTTCGGCGACGCGCGAGCACTGGCCGACGCCGCCACGGCGGCCACGACGAGCGGCGGCTCGGCGAAGTTCGGCACGGACGTCGCCGTCGGCTCGGTCCGGTCGAAGGGCCAGGGTCAGGCGCGGTTCGGCGCCGGCGGGACGGCCCAGGTGATGACGACCGACTTCATCGGCGAGCCGATGGAGGTGCGGCTGGTGGGCGGGAAGCTGTACGCGAAGGTGCCGGAAGGTTCCCGCGACGAGGTCGGCGCGGGCAAGCCGTGGGTGGTGGTGGCAGCGGACGGAAGCGACCCGTTTTCCCAGGTGCTCGGCGGCAGCCTGGCCCAGCTGACGGCGCAGAACGACCCGGCGCACACACTGGGCGAAATCCGGACGGCGGGCACGATCGTCTCGGCGGAGCGCACCGACCTCGGCGGAGTGGCCGCGGAGCACTACCGCGTGGAACTCGACCTGGCGCGCTTGGGCACCGACCTGCCCGCGGGCCTGTCGGCGGACGAGGCAGGCAGGCTGGGCGGCAAGTTCCCGGTCCAGCTCTGGCTCGACGACGCGCACCGCCCACTGCAGATCGTGCTCGACCTGTCCCCGATCCTGCAGGGCGCCGAAGCCCGGATCACGACCCACTACACGGACTGGGGCGCACCGGTCGACGTCCAGCCACCGCCGCCGGGCGAGGTGGGCTAGTCACGCAGCCTGGTGCCGCTCAGCGCAGACCCCAGGGCAGCCCCCACCCTTCCCGGGGGGCGTCCCCAGGTCCAGTCTACCGGCCACCCCCGACGGAAACCCCGGCTCAGCCGCAGTTGTCCACAAGCGCTGGCGCCTGTGGACAACTCCGAGCACCTTCAGAAAATCAGAGCAGTTCCAGCAGGAACGGCAGTTCCTGGGGCGCGTACCAGGCCAGCTCGTGGTCCTCGGCGTCGCCCAAAGTGAACTCGGCGTCCAGGTCGCCGAGGTCCGCCGCGTCGATCACCGCGGCCGCCGCCGTCACCGCGTCCGCCGCCTCCGGGGCGTCCACGTGGATCGCCGCCACCGCCGACAGGGGGATCGGGCCGCCGATGCGGACCACCGGGGCGTCCAGGTCCGGGCGCAATGTCACGCCCGCGACGTCCGCCGACACCACCACCCGGCGCGGCTCGCCCTTCTCCTCCGCCGCGATCAGGCGCAACGACGCGCGCGCCGCGTCCAGCAGCGCCGCGTACTCCAATTCCTCGTCCGACCCGCTCGAGTAGGCCTCGCGCAACGCGGGCGTCAGCGCGAACGCCGTCCCGCTGCGGGCGCGGAACTCCCCCGAAGACTCGAGGTCGCGAAGCATCGCGATGGTCGCAGGCAGATAGACCCTCACCAGTGCGCACCCTTCAGTTCTTCCAGGGATTCTTCGATCATCCCGGCCAGGAGGTCGACGTCGAAGGCGGCCTTGCGGTCGCCGTTGAGTCCGAAGTAGACGCCGCCGTGGTACGACGTCACCCCGATCGCCAGCGCCTGGGTGCGCATCAGCGGCATCGCCGGGAACATCTCGACCAGTCTGGCCTCTCCCGCGTACATCGGCACCTGGGGGCCCGGTGAATTGGTCACCATGACGTTGAAGATGCGCCCGGACAGCGACCCCGCCGCTCGCGCGCCGAGGGAGTGCAGGGTAGCCGGGGCGAACCCGCCGACCTTGAGCAGCCCGCGCGCGGCGACCGGGCGGCCCGAGTCGAGGTGTTCGGCCATCGCGTGCCCGATGTGCTGCAGCCGCAGCACCGGGTTCGGCTCGCCGACCGGCAGGTCCACCAGGTACGCGGCCACCTGGTTGCCGATCAGGGCCGGCGTCGAGTACTCCGCCGTCTCGGCGTCGCGCACCGCCAGCGGTACCAGCGCGCGGACCGTCGTGTTCGGCGTCAGCTGCTCCTCGCGCGAAAGCAGCCACTCGCGCAACGCGCCCGTGACAGCGGCGAGCACGACGTCGTTGACCGTGCCGCCGTGCGCCGCGCGGATCTTCCGGAAGTCCTCCAGCCGCGTGCGCACCACGGAGAACACGCGGCCGCTCGACACCCGGACGTTCAGCGGTCCGGGCGGCGCCGGGCTCACCAGCGTGCGCAGCGCCGACGCGACGCCGCCGACGGTCTCGGCGAACTTCCCCGCCGACGCGACCGCGTCGTTCGCCGCCGACCGGACGTTCTCCACCACCTCGCCCGGCCGCTGCACGCCTTCGCTGATCGCGTCCAGCACCAGCTGCGTGCGGCTCGGCTCACGGCGCGGCGTCCAGATGTCCTCGAACGGCTCCGGCTCGGCCGGCGTCGGATCGAGGATGAGCTGCCCCAGCTCGATCGTGCCGACACCGTCCACAACGGACTGGTGGGTCTTCGTCACCAGCGCCACCCGGTCGCCGGCCAGTCCCTCGATGAAGTACGCCTCCCAGAGCGGCCGCTCCGGCGACAACCGCCGCGACATCAGCCGCGCGGCCAGGTCGAACAGCTGATCGTCGCTGCCCGGCTGGGGCAGCGCCGAGCGCCGGACGTGGTAGTTCAGGTCGAAGTCGACGTCGTCCACCCACACCGGCCGCGCCAGGTGACCCGGCACCTCCAGCACGCGCTGCCGGTACCGCGGCAGGAACGCCAGCCGTCCGCCGATCAGGTCGAGCAGCTGCGCGTAGCCGAACCCGGACCGCGGCCGCTCGAAGATCGCCACCCCGCCGACGTGCATCGGCGTCGCGTGGTCCTCGAGGTACAGGAACGAGGCGTCCAGCGCGGAAAGGCGGTCGGGCATGGGCCGATCCTTACACAATGCGAGACTGCCCGGTGTGGGTGATGACTCGATTTCGCCGAAGGACCGCTTCCTGACGGTGTACGGCCGGAAGCCGGTGCTGGAGGCACTGGCGGACGACGGCCTGCGCGTGGACAAGGTGATCCTCGCCGACACCGCCCGCGGCCCCGGCGCGGCGGAAATCCAGCGCGCGGCGCAGGCCGCCGGCGTGCCGGTGCAGCGCGCCAGCGCCCACCGGGTCAAGGTCCTCGCCGGCAACGGCAAGCAGGACCAGGGCGTGCTCGCCGACGTCGTCGCGCCGCGGATGCGCGCGCTCGACGCCGCGCTGGCCGACCGGCGGCCGCCGTCACGGGTGCTGCTGCTGGACGGCATCACCACGCCGGCGAACGTCGGCATGATCCTGCGGACGGCGACCGCCGCCGGGCTGGACGGCGTGATCGTGCCACGCCGCGGCGTCGCGGCACTGGACCCGCTGGTGGTCAAGGCGTCGGCCGGGGTGGCGTTCCGCGCCCCGGTGCTGCGCTGCGGCTCGGCGCGGGACGCCGCGGAGATGCTCAGCGAAGCGGGCTACGGGCTCTACGCGCTGGGCGCGTCGGCGAAGACGACGGTGTTCGACGTCGACCTGCCGCAGCGCGCCGCGTTCGTCCTCGGCGGCGAGACGGCCGGGGTCGGCGGGGAGGTCGGCGAGCTCGTCACGGAGTGGCTGTCGATCCCGATGCCGGGCGAGGTCGAGTCGCTGAACGTCTCGGCCGCCGCCGCGGTGCTGGCGTTCGAACTGGTCCGCCGCGCGCGCTGATCCTCACCCGGCCGGGAACAGCACGGCGAGCTCCGCCAGCGTCTCTTCGACCGACTGGTGCCGCACCCCGACCATGCCCGCCTGGACGGCGCCGCGGACGTTCGCCGCGGAGTCGTCGACGAACGCGCAGCGCGCGGCGGGCAGGCCGAGGCGGTCGGCCGCCAGCAGGTAGACCGCCGGGTCCGGCTTGGCCACGCCGACCTCGCCGGAGAACACCAGAGCGTCGAAATAGCCGAACATCGTGTTCTTGACCTCGTTCGACGCCCCGGAGGCGTTGGACAGCAACGCGGTGCGGATGCCTCGTTCGCGCGCGGTCGCCAGGTAGTCGTAGAACCGGCCGGCGTCGGGGTCGGTGAGAACTCCGGCGAAATCGACCAATAGTCCTTTAAGCACCCCGCACACCATAGCCGGGGCGGTGTCGCGGCGTCTCGCTCGGCGCAATGATGCCAGGCCTAGCGCATCGGCTTCCGGGAATCCACGGCTTCGGCGATTCTTCCCCGGATCGTGCGATTCCTGTCTCCTTTTTGGCCGGTGCGCCCCTCTAAGCGGTCGGAGGCGGCGAAATGCCGAGTCCGGGAGGGGAGGAAATGATCGAGGAACACCGCTTGAGAACGCTGTTGCACTACGAGGAGCCTCGCCGGGCGGACCGGCCGGAGACGGTGACAGCCCGGGAGCACCGCCGCGGCGGGTCCCGGTGCCCGGTGCCGAGGCAGCTCGAAGCGAGTGAGGTGGGCCGCCTGCTGAACATGCTGCTGGAGGCGTACGACGGCCGCCGCCCGGCGGCGCAGGTCCGCGCTTTGGTGGCACCGGAGGTCTACGCGGGCCTCAGCGGGCCGCGCCTGGCGCTGCCGCGGCACCGGACGCAGACGATCCACACGTGCACCCCGGTGCCGGGCGTGGTCGAAGCCTGCGCCCGCGTGGAGGCGGACGGCCGGTCGTTCGCACTGGCGGCCCGCTTCACCCGCACGCCGACGGGCTGGCGGTGCGTGCGCTTCGCGCTGCTGAAGCCGCAACATCCCGGCCAGCCGAGCCGGCGAGCGGCATGAGGCACCGCGGCGCGGCCCGGGCCCCGCCTCCGTTCGGTATCGCCGGTGAAGCTGTGCGGCGTGACTGACCAAGGCCCGGCGATCCCGAGGCCAAGGAGAACCCGAGCACCGCGGTCCCCACCGCGCGCGACTGCACTCGACTCACCGCGGCCCGCGAATCGCGACGCGAAGTGAGCCGCAATCTCACCTTCCGGGCGAACCGGCCCGGCACGACCCGCCAAGCCCGCGAACCCGCGGCCCAGGCTGAGCCCGCGTGAACGATCGTTTACCCGCCGTCGCGAGCCCGTTAACCGCCGTTCACCACCGGCAGGGCCGACAAGCCGCGCAAGGTCGTTGTCGGGTTCCACTGCGGGGTTCCCGCCGGCGTCAGCCGTGGGCGGCGGCGGGCCAGTTCGCGGAACGCGATCCGGCCCTCCAGCCTCGCCAGCGGTGCGCCCAGGCAGAAGTGGATGCCCTGGCCGAACGCCAGATGACGGCCCGGCGCCCTGGCCGGGTCGAACGACTCCGGGGCCGGGCCCGTCGCCGGGTCGCGGTTGGCCGCTCCGATCAGGACGATCACCTGGCTGCCCGCCGGGACCGTCACCGCGCCGACAGCCGTGTCTCGCAGCGCCGTGCGCGACGTCAGCTGGGCCGGTGAGTCGTAGCGCAGCACCTCCTCCACCACCTGCGCCGCGTGTTCGCCGTCCACGCCCAGCGGCTTCAGGCCGTCGGGGTGGCGCGACAGCGCCAGGACGCCGTTGCCGATCAGGTTCGTCGTCGTCTCGTGGCCCGCGATCAGCAGCAGCGTGAGCGTCACCAGGAGCTCGCCCTCGCTGAGCACGTCGCCGGCGTCGGACACCGCGACCAGCGCGGACAGCAGGTCCTCCCCCGGTTCGCGCCGCCGCCGCTCCGCCAGTTCGCGGAAGTAGCCGACGAACGACTGCCGCGCCCGGACCGCAGGTCCCACCGTGTCCGGGTGCTGCAGGAACGGCGGATCCAGCGCCCGCGCCATCGCGTGCGACCACTCCGCGAACCGCTCGCGGTCGTCCAGCGGCACGCCCAGCAGCTCGGCGATCACCTCGACCGGCAACGGTTTCGCGAGCGCCGTCATCACGTCGAACTCGGCCGGTGCGCGGTCGATCAGCTCGGCGGCGATCTCTTCGATCCGCGGCGCGAGCTGGTCGACCATCCGCGGTGTGAACGCCTTCGCCACCAGCCGCCGCAGCCGCGTGTGGTCCGGCGGGTTCAGCGACAGGAACGCCCGGACCACGCGTCCCGACTCGTCGACCGGCTGGTCCGGGAGCCGGTCCGCCGGGTCCAGGTACTCGGGTTCCGGGTGCCCGAAGGCCGGGTCGCGCAGCACCTGCGTGGCCTCGGCGAGGCCGCTGACCGCGAACATCCCCTCGGTCAGGGCCGCGACCGGCAGGCGCTCGCGCCACCGCCGGTAGTGCGGGTACGGGTCCGGCCGCCGCTCGGCGCCGAACAGCGCGAAGAACTCCTGCGGATCCGCCGTCGCCGTCATGGCCACCCCCCATTCATGACTCCGGGGCGCGCGGACCAGCCGCGCGCCCCGGGGTTACCAATCCGGCCAAAAGCAGGCCGCCCCGCGCGGCACGTAACCGTTGCTACAAAGCCATCGGCCGTGACTGTGGTCGGATTGGTAACGATCGGCACAGTACGTCCACGTCAGCGACGCGGGCCCTTCTTGCCCTTCTTCGCGGCGTCACGCTGGGCGGCGCGACGGTCCCGGCGGGTACCCCCACCGCCACCGCCCGCGGCCTGCGCCCCGCCGTCGGCGTGGGACTCGACCTCGCCGTCCTCACCCGGGCCGGACAACGTCACGCCCGGCTGCTGGCCACCGCCGCCGAGGCCCTTGCCCCGCAGGGCGGCCGGGACGGACTCGGTGTCGGTCGTCGGCGGCTGCGGCGGTGCCGGACGCGCGTGCCGTCCTTCCGCTGCCTGGCCGTTGCCGGAGGAGACACCCGTCGGCAGCGCGGCGGCGTCCTCGGCGGGCGGCGCCTCGGCCCGCTCGACCTGCAGGTTGAACAGGAAGCCGACGGCTTCCTCCTTCAGCGAGTCGAGCATCGCGCGGAACATGTCGAAACCCTCGCGCTGGTACTCGATCAGCGGGTCGCGCTGCGCGAGCGCCCGCATGCCGATGCCCTGCTTGAGGTAGTCCATCTCGTAGAGGTGCTCGCGCCACTTGCGGTCGAGGACCGTCAGCATCACCTGGTGCTCCAGGGTCCGCATGCCCTCCGGGCCGACCAGCTCGTTGATCTCCGCTTCGCGCTTGTCGTAGGCGTTGCGGGCGTCCTGCAGCAGCGCCTCGCGCAGGCCGTTCGCGTCGAGGTCGCCGTCCTCCACCAGGTCGTCCCAGTCGATGCTGACCGGGTAGAGCTGCTTCAGCGCCGTCCACAGCTTCTCGTGGTCCCAGTCCTCGGCGTACCCGTTGGCGGTCGCACCGTCCACATAGGCGTTGACGACGTCCTCGAGCATGCCCTCGATCTGGTCGCGCAGGTTCTCGCCGGCGAGCACGCGGTGGCGCTCGGCGTAGATCACCTTGCGCTGCTCGTTCATGACCTCGTCGTACTTGAGGACGTCCTTGCGCTGCTCCATGTTGATCTGCTCGACCTGCGTCTGCGCGCTCTTGATGGCCTTGGAGACCATCTTGTGCTCGATCGGCACGTCGTCGGGCAGCCGCATGGTCGTCATGACGCGCTCGACCATCGTCGCGTTGAAGCGGCGCATGAGCTCGTCACCGAGCGACAGGTAGAAGCGGGACTCGCCCGGGTCGCCCTGACGGCCGGAACGACCGCGGAGCTGGTTGTCGATGCGGCGCGACTCGTGCCGCTCGGTGCCCAGCACGTAGAGCCCGCCCGCCTCGCGGACCTCCTCGGCCTCGGCCTTGGACTCCGCCTTGACCTGCTCGAGGACCTCGGGCCAGGCGGCCTCGTACTCCTCGGAGTGCTCGACCGGGTCCAGGCCCCGCTCGCGCAGCACGTGGTCGGCGATGAGGTCGGGGTTGCCGCCGAGCACGATGTCGGTACCGCGGCCCGCCATGTTCGTGGCGACCGTGACGGCGCCCTTCTGGCCGGCGCGCGCGACGATCAGCGCCTCCCGGTCGTGGTGCTTCGCGTTCAGCACCTCGTGCGGGACGCTCAGCTTCACCAGCAGCTTCGACAGGCGCTCGGACTTCTCGACGCTCGTCGTGCCGACCAGCACCGGCTGGCCCTTCTCGTGCCGCTCGGCGATGTCCTCGGCGACCGCCTCGTACTTCGCCTCTTCGGTCTTGTAGATCAGGTCAGCCTGGTCGACGCGGACCATCGGCCGGTTCGTCGGGATCGGCACCACACCCAGCTTGTAGGTCTGGTGGAACTCCGCGGCCTCGGTTTCGGCCGTACCGGTCATGCCGGACAGCTTGTCGTAGAGCCGGAAGTAGTTCTGCAGCGTGATCGTCGCCAGGGTCTGGTTCTCGGCCTTGATCTCGACCTTTTCCTTGGCCTCGATCGCCTGGTGCATGCCCTCGTTGTAGCGGCGCCCGACCAGGATGCGGCCGGTGAACTCGTCGACGATCATGACTTCGCCGTTGCGGACGATGTAGTCCTTGTCGCGGTGGAAGAGCTCCTGCACCTTCAGCGCGTTGTTCAGGTACCCGACGAGCGGCGTGTTCGCGGCCTCGTACAGGTTTTCGATGCCCAGCTGGTCCTCGACGAACCGGACGCCCTTCTCGGTGACGGCCACCGTGCGCTTCCGGACGTCGACCTCGTAGTGGTACTTCGAGTTGATCAGGTTCGTCTTCTCGACCCGCTCACGCGACCCCATCGTGGTGGTGTCGATGCCGTTCATCAGCGGGGCGAGCCGCGCGAACTCGACGTACCAGCGCGACGACTGGTCCGCCGGGCCCGAGATGATCAGCGGCGTGCGGGCCTCGTCGATGAGGATCGAGTCCACCTCGTCGACGACGGCGTAGTAGTGCCCGCGCTGCACGCAGTCGTCGAGGCTCCACGCCATGTTGTCGCGCAGGTAGTCGAAGCCGAACTCGTTGTTCGTGCCGTAGGTGATGTCGGCGTTGTACTGGGCGCGCCGGACATCGGGCTGCTGCTCCGAGAGGATGACGCCGACCTCGAGGCCGAGGAAGCGGTGGATGCGGCCCATCCACTCCGAGTCGCGCTTGGCCAGGTAGTCGTTCGTCGTGACGACGTGCACGCCCTTGCCGGGAATGGCGTTCAGGTAGGCCGGGAGGACGCACGTCAGCGTCTTGCCCTCACCGGTCTTCATCTCGGCGACCTGGCCGAGGTGCAGGGCCGCGCCACCCATCAGCTGCACGTCGAAGTGGCGCTGGCCGAGCACTCGCTTGGCCGCCTCCCGGACGACCGCGAAGGCCTCGGGCAGCAGTTCGTCGAGGGATTCGTCGTCGGCATGCCGCTTGCGGAACTCATCGGTCTTGGCCCGCAGCTCGGCGTCGGTCAGGTCCTTGACGTCGTCTTCGAGGGTGTTGATGTGATCGGCGATGTTGCGCAGCCGCTTCACCATCTTGCCCTCACCCGCGCGGAGCAGGCGGTTCAGCACCATCCGGTCGACCTCACTAGCTGATCTTGAGCGCGCCCAGGCCGGTCCCGGGCAGGTTCTCCCGCGGCGGCAGCCGTGTTCGGCGCCACCGTCCCACCCCATCGTAGGGAACGGTGGCCGTCGCGTGCACACGCCGTACGTCCTGACATGCGGGTGGCCCGTACGCGAGCGCGTACGGGCCACCCGGCAAGGCCTCCTTAAGACCGGCTCAGCCGAGCCGGATCACGCCGTAGTCGAAGCCTTTCCGCCGGTAGACCACGCTGGGCCGGCCCGCTTCCGAGTCGTTGAAGAGGTAGAAATCGTGGCCGACCAGCTCCATCTCGTAGAGAGCCTGGTCCACCGTCATGGGCTCCGCGGTGTGCTGCTTCTCGCGAACGACGCGGCCGGGCTGGTGACCCAGGTCGTCGTCGGCCCAGCTCTGCTGGTGGGGCAGGTGGATCTCGTCGGCACTCGCGAAGCCGTTCGTCTGCGGTTCGGCTTCGGGTGCGTCCAACACCGCGGTACGCGCGGCGGGACTGGCTGCGACCGGGGATCCACCACCCGGCAGGGCCGAGGTCGCTTCGGCGACCGATTCCGGGCGGCTGCGGCCGTAGTGCACGCGCCTCCGGTCGTGCGTCCTCCGCAGCCGGTTTTCCAGCTTGGTGACTGCGGAATCGAGCGCTGCGTAGAAGTCGGCGGCACACGCTTCGGCGCGTACGGCCGGGCCCCTCCCCTTTCCGGTGATTTCGACGCGTTGGCAACTCTTGGCCTGGCGCCGGTTGGGTTCGTGGAACAGTTCCACGTCGTACCGGATGACTTTCCTGTCGTAGCGCTCGAGCCGGGCCAGCTTTTCGCTGACAAGCGCCCGATAGTGGTCGGGCACCTCCACGTTGCGGCCCTTAACGACGATGTCCATACACGACCTCCCTCGCTGAGATGACTGCGAGCTGTTGTGTTTTCACACGGCGCCGGTATTGCGGGGACGTAAGCCCGGATCGCGGGCTGAGAAGGAACTCGGAAACGGTGGACGACGTCTCGTTCCGGTGACCAAGCGCGGACTCAGCGCACCTCCGGCGCCAGGGACATGGGCTCGTCACCTCCCTGCCTGCGGGGATTGCTGATTGCGGTGCACGTTAGCTTCCTCACGCCCGTTACAACAGCCCCCGAGCCGGGGGATGTCAGGGGATGAGACTCCGTCACCCCGCGCAGTGATCGCGGGACGGGCACCACAAAACACCCGCTGGTCGGGCGCGCCGCGGTCGTCGTGCTTTCACACGGACGGCGCATCGCTGCCGGCTGGTGAACGCCGAGGGTGACGGCCGGGTCCGCCGCAGCCGCCACTCCGGTGGAGTGGTGCGGCGGCCGAGTGATCGTGATCGACACCCTCATGCCCCGACAACGGGCATCGCCCCGTTCGCGTTCCCGGCCGATGTCACTCGTGTAGGTGACAGGCGGGTCACCCGGGCGCGAGGGAGTGTCGGGGTCGTGGTTCTTTTCTTCGCTCGACCTGCGGGAATTCTGGTTGCCCGAGGTCTTCGCCCGGGGTGAGGCGGGATTGGCCGAGGCGTTGGCGGAACCGGTACCACGATGTTCGAGACGCGCGCGGCTGTGCTTCGGCTCGGCTGGTCTTGGTATCCGGGTGCGCCAGTCTCGGGCGCGGGAAGGCCGGCCGGACGCCGGCTCGAGGCAGGCGGTTGGTTCGGTCGGGCGCGCCCCAGCGGAGGCCGGCGGGCCGTGGCTCGACCACGGACCGCTACCGCGCGCACGTGCCAGTGGCGGCCCGGCGTGCGCGCCTCCCACGAAGGTGTCACGGTGGTGATCATGGATCTGCCGGAGGTGAGAGACCGGGCAGCCGGCCTGCTCGACAGCAGCCCGCCGCGAACAGCGGGGACGCGTGCTCGGTTCACCCCGCGGCGAGCAGGGTCAGGACGGCGGAGACCGTGAACCCCTCCGCCGCGAGCGCTCGCGCGCAGGCCGCGGCCGTGGCGCCGGTGGTGACCACGTCGTCCAGCACCACGATCGGATATCCCGGCGGGGGACGGCCTGCCTCGCGGAACCGTAGCCGCCCGGTCAGGTTGGCCACGCGTTGCTCGCGGCCGAGGCCGACCGCGTCACGGGCGTCGCCGGCCAGTTCCAGTGCCGGGGCGACCGCGACTTCGATGCCTCGAGCGGCGAGGACGCTCGCCGCCTCGTTCGCCAGGCGCTCGACGTGCGGGCCGCCGCGGACCCTCGCCGCCGAGGGGCGGCTCGGGGCCGGGACGAGGCAGATCGCCCGGGCCGGGCGGATCGTGCGCGCCGCTCGACCAGTCCCCGTCAACGGCAGCACGACCAGCGCCTCCGCCAAGGCCCGCCCCAGGGGCTCCGCCAGATCCCGACGGCCTCGCTCCTTGTACGCGATCAGCAACCGCCGGGCCACGCCGCGGTAGCGGGCCAGCGCGAAGACCCGCACCAGCCCCGTGGCCGGCGCGCGGGTCACCTCGGCGGCCGAGCCCCACGCGCCCGCACATCGGGCGCAGCAGGGCTCGCCGCGGGCTCCGCAGGCGGCGCAGCGGCTGGGGATCAAGAGGTCGAGCAGTTTCTTCAGCACACGGACAGTGTCCCGACCGGCACCGACAGTTTCGAACGCCCGGACGTACTGTGCCGGTCGTTACCAATCCGACCACAGCCACGGCCGAATGGCTTTGTAGCAACAGTTACGTGCCGCGCGGGGGTCGGCCTACTTTTGGCCGGATTAGTAACCCGAACGAATGAAAACTCAGCCCGGGTAGAACGGATCCGCGTCCTTCATCGTGTGGCCGTGGGGCCGCCAGACCTCGCCCAGCACCGAGGCGATCCACAGCCCGTTCGCGTCCGCCACCACGATCGGACGACCGGGGGCCACCGTCACGCCGTGGACTGTGGGCGTCAGGTTGGAGCTGTTGAACGCGTCCATCCGCTGGCCGTCCATCGTCACCCGGACCACCGGCTGCGACGGCGACTTCGTGACCACCACCAGGTTGTCCTGGGCGTCCCAGTCGACGTCGAGAACGTCTTCGAGGTCGCGCGGCTGGAGGTGACGCGGTTCGCGCAGGGACACCGAGTCGCCGCTGCCGACCACCGACGCCACCCACAGCTGACCCTTGATCACCGCGGCGACGCGCGCGCCGTCGCGGGCGAAGCGCAGCTCCGTGATGCCGCCCTGCTGGACCAGGTCCGTCGCGTTGACCCCCAGGGGGGTCCACTGGCCGGTCGGGCCCACCACCATCCGGCCCACCGAGTACTGGTCGACCACCGTCCACACCTCGCCGGTGCCCGAGCGCCACGTCGGACGGCTCAGCGTGTTGCCGCCGATGTCGACCGGCGGCAGCTCGTGCCCGACGTCCCCGATCCGCAGCCGCACTCCGCCGCCGCTGCGCTCGACCACCGCGAGCCGCTTGCCGTCGAGCGACTGGGCGGCGCTGACGACGTCGTACCCGCCGTTGCCCGCCGGACCGGGGACGGGGTTGCCGTCGCTGAGCGAACGGATCCGGCCACCGACCGTCGCCATCCCCAGTTGCTCGATGCCCGGCGACACCGACACGCTGTACGAGGGCAGCTCGTTCGCCCGCCAGTCCGGGTGGTTCGGCACCAGCGGGGCGCCGTCGGCGAGGATCCGGATCCGCGCGTTCGTGACGTACTGCAGCGACAGGACGATCTGCGCGGCCATCAGCTTCCGGACGTCGTCGGTCACCCCCGTCACCCCGGTCAGCGGCACCACCAGCGTCCCGTCGTCCAGGTTCTTGACGTTGGTGTCGATCTCGACCGGCTCGCCGAGCAGGTTCTTCACCGCACCGGCCAGGCTCGGCGACGGCCCGCTGACCAGCAGGTCCATCACCTTGCCCGGCAACCCGGACTGCGGTTTCGCGACGACGTAGCGCCGATCGGGGACGAAGGTGCCCGAGTCCGAGTAGAAGCTCACCGGCACCGGCGTGTAGTTCTCGCTGAAGTCGGACTCGGTCGCATACAGGTCCGGGGGCGGGTCGACGATCCGCCACTGACCGGTCGCCTGCTTGCGCACCTTCAGCTGGAGAAACGCCGAGTCGGAGCCCGGCACGAACGCGCTGTTCTGGTCCAGCGTGCCGAGCTCGCTCCCGCGCACGTTGACGATCTGGGTGTTCGGGTCCGGCTTCGGGTTGGTGTCGTAGACCGTGCCGAAGGTGTTCTGGATGATCGTCAGGCTGCGGCTCGGCCGCCAGTTCACCCGGCTCTGCTCGTCCATGTAGGCGCGGGCGGCCGCGTAGTTCTGCCCCGGCTTGAGCGTCGCGCCGACGAAGGCGCGGACCAGGCTCAGCGGGTCGATGTTCGGCTGCGGATCCGGCACCACGTCACCCGAGCCCGGCCCCTGACGCTCGCCCGGGACCACCTGGGGCTGCGACTCCAGCGGCACGTTCGCGCAACCGGCGAGGACCAGCACGCACAACACCGGAAGCAGGAGCCGCGACAGCCGGGAGCGCCGCCCGGCCCCCCGGAAAACAACTGGATTCACTGACCGATTCCCTCACGTTCGGCGAAGATCGCCTCTGGCGCCGGCGTGACGTCGATGACCCCGAGCGGCAGCTCGGATGCCAGCCGGTCGGGCGGCGGCAGAACCAGCGGCGAGTCGCCCGCGGGCACGTCCTGGCTGCGCGGCAGCAGCAGCCGGAAGCAGGCGCCGTGGCCGGGCTCACCCCACGCGTCGAGCTCGCCGCCGTGCAGGCGGGCGTCCTCCTGGCTGATCGCCAGGCCGAGCCCGGTGCCGCCGGTGCGCCGGTTGCGGGACGGGTCGGCGCGCCAGAACCGGTTGAACACGAGGTCCGCCTCGCCGAGCCGTAGGCCGACGCCGTGGTCGCGGACCGTGATGGCGACGGCGGTTTCGTTCGCCGCGACGGCGAGCACCACCGGTTTGCCTTCGCTGTGGTCGACGGCGTTGGCGAGCAGGTTGCGCAGGATCCGCTCGACGCGCCGGGCGTCGACCTCGGCGATCACCTCTTCGTCGGGCAGTACGAGCTCGACCGAGCTGCCCGCGTTGCCGGCGATGACCCGCACCTGCTCGACCGCGCGGGTGGCGATCGGGCGGACGTCGATGAACTCCGCGGCCAGCTCCTCGACGCCGGCGTCGAGCCTGCTGATCTCCAGCAGGTCGCCGAGCAGCGCCTCGAACCGGTCGAGCTCGTCGACCAGCAGCTCGGTCGAGCGCGCGAGCCCGGCCGGGAACTGCTCGCGGGACGCGTGCAGCACGTCCGCGGCCATCCGGACGGTGGTCAGCGGGGTGCGCAGCTCGTGCGAGACGTCGGAGGTGAACCGGCGCTGCAGCCCGCCGAACTCCTCGAGCTGGCGGATCTGGCGCTGGATGCTGGCGGCCATTTCGTTGTAGGACACGGCGAGTTTCGCCAGGTCGTCCTCGCCGAGCACGGCGAGACGCTGGTCGAGGTCGCCGCCGGCGAACTGCTCGGCCGCCGCGGCCGCCTGCCGGACCGGCCGCACCACCTGGCGCGTCACCAGGTTCGTGATGCCTGCCAGCAGGAGCAGCAGCACGAGCCCGCCGACGAGCAGCGTGTTCTGCACGGTCGAGACCGTGTTCTGCTCGGTCGTCAACGGGAACAGCAAGTACAGCTGCAGCGGGGTGGCGACGGTGTTGAGCGGCGTGCCGACGATCAGGTACGTCGTGCGGCCGCCGTCCGCGTCGGTGACCGTGTGTTCGACGCGGCTCATTTCGTTGGCTTCGACGAACTGCCGCAGCCGCGGGGGCACGTTCTCGAACGGCCCGGCGGACACGGGATCCTCGCCGGACTGGTCGTGACCGCCGCTGGCGAGCACCGGGACGAACGTGCCCGCGGCCGAGCCCGCCGCGTCCTGGCTGGTCGGCGTGATCGCGATCTTCTTCAGCGCGTTCTGGAGCCGGTTGGCGAGCGCGTCGGCCGACTCGCCGCCGAGGCCGACCAGCTCACCGGCCGCCGTGTCGGCCGCCGCGCGGGTCTGCGCGATCGCCGCGTCGCGCTTGGTGTCCAGCAGCCGTTCGGTGATCTGGTTCTGCAGCACCATGCCCAGCACGAAGACCACGGCCGAGGACAGGGCGAGCGTCGACACGGTGACGCGGAACTGCAGTGAGTGCTTCCACAGCTCGTTGAACGCGACCGCCCGACGACGCGCGAAAACGACGACACGCCGGACCAGGCGTGCCGTCGAGCGCGCGGAGGCGGGGAGCCGTCTGACGGTCTCCGCTGTCATCGGGTGATCACGGCGGGCCGGCCTTGTACCCGACACCGCGAACGGTCAACACCACCTCGGGGTGTTCCGGGTCCTTCTCGACCTTGGAACGAAGCCGCTGGACGTGCACGTTCACCAGCCGGGTGTCGGCCGCGTGCCGGTAGCCCCACACCTGCTCGAGCAGCACCTCGCGGGTGAACACCTGACGTGGCTTGCGGGCCAGCGCCACCAGCAGGTCGAACTCCAGCGGGGTCAGCGGGATGGCCTTGCCCTCACGCGTGACCTCGTGGCCCGGCACGTCGATCGCCAGGTCGCCGATGGTGAGCGACTCCGCCGGCTCGGCCTCGGTGCGGCGCATGCGGGCCCGGACCCGCGCGACCAGCTCCTTCGGCTTGAACGGCTTGACGACGTAGTCGTCGGCGCCGGACTCCAGGCCGAGGACTATGTCGACGGTGTCGCTCTTGGCGGTGAGCATGACGATCGGCACCCCGGACTCGGCGCGGATCGCCTTGCAGACGTCGATCCCGTTCATCCCGGGCAGCATGAGGTCGAGCAGGACGAGGTCGGGCTTCAGCTCACGCAGCGCGGGCAGCGCGCGTGAGCCGTCGGCGACCACGGCCGTGTCGAACCCCTCCCCACGGAGCACGATGGTGAGCATCTCCGCGAGGGCGGGGTCGTCGTCGACCACGAGAACACGTGCCTTCATGTCCACATATTCGCACTAGTTCGAACGCCCGCACGCACGACCCGCGTGTTTGACCACCAGAAAGATCAAGATCGCGACCCCTCCCTGCTCCATCCGGGTGGCGTACCGGCAGCTTTGGACGGTCCATGAGGGGCACCCTCATGGCTCTTACAGCCATCAGGGTGCCCCTCATGGACCTGCGAGGGAAAGCTCAGGGGACGGCCGGGACCGGCGCGGCGACGTACACGACGCCGTCGGTGACGACCACGCGGTACGTCCGCAGCGGGTTCTTCGCCGGCAGGCAGGTGGGCACGCCGGTGCGCAGGTCGAACTGCGCGGCGTGCAGCGGGCATTCGACGAAGCAGCCTTCGAGCCAGCCGTCGGCGAGCGAAGCGTCCTGGTGCGTGCAGGTGTCGTCGACGGCGTAGAAGCCGTGCTCGGTGTGGAACACCGCGATCGGGACGGGACCGTCGAGGCGGAGAGCTTCGCCTTCGGGCAGGTCGGCGACGGCGCAGGCGCGGATCATCAGGGCCTCCGGGAACGACTGACGAGATGCCGGAACGGTTCGTGAAAGTTGCGCATTGCGCGACTCTGCGCTTCCTGCGCAACAATCCGGCTTCGGCGGCGTCCCCGTCAAGAGATTCGCCCACTCAGCCGATAGGAACGCCGCGAAACGGATACTGTTGCGCTATGCGGAACCAGGGCTCGGCTGACGCAACCTCGACGGGAAAGCGTGCCTCGGCTGGTGGCAACGCAACTCAGAGCCAGGTGCAATCGGTCGACCGGGCGATCAGCGTGCTGGAGCTGCTCGCCCGCAACGGCGAAACCGGCATCACCGAGATCGCGGGCGAGCTGGGCGTCCACAAGTCGACGGCGTCGCGCCTGCTCAGCGTCCTGGAGGCGAGAGGCCTGGTCGAGCAGCTCGGCGAACGCGGGAAGTACGCGATCGGGTTCGGCGTCGTCCGGCTCGCCGGCGCCGCGACCGGCCGCATGGACCTCGCGAAACTGGGCCGGGCCAGCTGCCTGGTGCTGGCCGAAGAGCTGGGCGAGACGGTGAACATCGCGATCGCCGACGACGGCGTCGCCATCAACATCAGCCAGGCCCGCGGCTCGGCGGCGATCACCACGCAGAACTGGACCGGCCAGCGCACGCCGCTGCACGCGACGTCCAGCGGCAAGATCCTCCTGGCGTACATGGGCGAAACCGAGCGCAAGCGGGTCCTCAAGCGGAAGCTGGAGCAGTACACCCCGCGCACGACGGTCGAGCCGGAAGAGCTGATGACCGAACTGGAACGAGTGCTCGAGGACGGCTATGCGGCCTGCTACGAGGAGCTCGAACTCGGCATGCACGCGGTGGCCGTGCCGATCCACGGCCCCGGCGGGGACGTCGTCGCGGCGATGAGCGCTTCCGGGCCGTCGTACCGGCTTTCGAAGCAGCGGGTGAAGCAGATCGTGAAGCCGATGACCGAAGCGGCGGACGAGCTTTCCGCGCAGCTGGGCTACTTCCGGGACTAGCCGTACAGGTTTCGGGCCCTTGACAGTGCGTCTCGCATGACGCACTTTGTTGCCGAAGACGCAACTTCGCCCGGAAGGACCCCGCGATGGCAGCACGGCCCCGGGTGGTCGTCCTCGGCGCCGGTCTCACCGGCTGCGCGCTCGCCGACGAGCTGACCGAGCGCGGCTGGACCGACGTCACGGTCCTGGGCGCCGCCGGCCAGGACGACACCCCGGGGCTGGTGTTCCGGACCCATGCGGACCGCACGCTGACCGAGTTCGCGAAGTACACCGTCGAGAAGTACGGAGGTCTCGGCGGCGAGTGGTGCTTCAACCCCGTCGGCAGCCTCGAAATCGCGACGACGCCGGAGCGGCTCGAGGACCTGAAGCAGCACCACGGCTGGGCGACGTCGTGGGGCGTGCGCGGCTACCTGCGCACGCCCTCCGAGTGCGCGGACCTGCACCCGCTCCTCGACGCGACCCGGGTGCTGGGCGGGTTCCACGTCCCCGGCGACGGTCTGCTGCACGCGCGCCGCGCGGCCGAAGCCCAGGCACGGCGGGCGCAGGCCCGGGGAGCCCGGTTCGCCGCCGGGGAGGTCGTGGCGGTCGACCGGTCGGGCGGGCGGGTGACCGGCGTCGTCACCACGGCCGGGCTGTTCCGCGCCGACGTCGTCGTGTCGTGTGGCGACGCGGGGAAACTCGTCGGCCTGCGCGTCCCGCACGAGCCACTGCCCCACGAGTACGCGCTGACGTCACCGCTGCCGGAACTGGCCGGCCACAACGACGAACACGTGCAGGCGGGCAAGCCCGTGCTGCGGCACCTCGACACCGGGATGTACGTCCGCGAGCACGTCGACCGGCTCGGCGTCGGAGTGACCCGGGCCGCCGGTCTCGTTCCCGCGCTCCGCGACGCGGAGGTCGAGACCACCACGACGGTGGTGCTCCCCGGCACCCCGGACGGGCGGCCGCTGCTGGGCGAGCACCCGGACCTCGACGGCTTCTGGGTGGCCGAGGCCGTCCGCGTCGAGCACTCCGCGGGGGTCGCGCGAGAACTGGCGCGCTGGCTCGTCGACGGCCAGCCGTCGCTCGCCCTGCACGGCTGTGACCTCGCCCGGTTCGGGCCCGCCGGGTTCACCGCGGAACCGGTACGGGCCAGTCCGTTTTACGAAAGGCAAGCCGCGCTCGGTGCGTCCTTCGGGGCCACGGACGGCTGGGCTCGGCCGGAGTGGTACCAGGCCGGCGAAGAACCGCCGGTCGTCGCGGAAGCGCTCGTGACTCGCAGCCGGGTCGCGATGTTCGACCTGACGCCCGTGCCGCGGCTCTCGGTGACGGGTCCGGGCGCGTTGCCGTTCCTGCAGGCCATGACGACCAACGACCTGGCGAAAGCACCGGGCACCGTGACGAACACGCTGCTGCTCGGCGAGGACGGCGGGGTGCGCGGCGAACTGGTCGTCGCTCGCCTCGGCGACGAGCGGTTCCACGTCGGCGCCGGCGGGCGCCTGGACTTCGACTGGCTGCGGCGGCACCGGCCGGGCGACGGCACCGTGCAGATCCACGACACCACACCGGGAACGTGCTGCCTCGGCCTGTGGGGACCGCTCGCCGGCGACGTCCTACCAGAACTGTCCACAACGGACTTTTCGGTCGAAGAGACCTACGTCGGCGACGTCCCGGTCGTCGCGTTGCGACTGTCCACTGTGGGCGAACCGGGCTGGGAACTGCACACCACGGCGGACCTCGGCCGCCGCCTGTGGGACACGCTCCGGGAACACGGCGTCGCCGTCGCCGGGCACCAGGCGTTCGCCGGCCTGCGGCTGGAGGCCGGTGCGCGCACCCCCGGCGTCGACTTCACCACCGAACACGACCCGTACGAAGCCGGCCTGGGCTTCGCCGTCCGCATGGACAAGGGCTACTTCATCGGGCGCGACGCGCTGGCGGGGCGGTCGGAAGCCACGGTGAGCCGCCGGTTGACGCGCCTGACGACCGACGCCGTCGTGCTGGGCAAGGAACCGGTGTACGCCGAAGGCCGCCCGGCCGGGTACGTCACCAGCGCCGGGCGCGGCCACACCGTGGGCGAAAACATCGCCTACGCGTGGCTTCCGGTCGAGTACGGCGGGCCCGGGACGCCGGTGGAGGTCGAGCACTTCGGCACGCGCGTCCCGGGGACGGTGACGTGACCGGTCAGTGCAGCAGCGACGTCGCCAGCGCTTCGAGGTCCACGCCCGCGACGCCGTCCAGGACGTGCCACGGCGCCAGCCAGCCCGACGCGGCCAGCTCGTCGTACACCGCCGCGCACCGCCGCTGGAGGCCGTCGTCGGTTTCGAAGGCGTCGCGCTCCCGGCCGGCCTCGGCCTCCGCACGGCGTTCGGCGCGCTCGGCCGCGACGGCGGGGGCGACACGCAACAGCAGGTGCGCGTCCGGCCGGGGCAGGCCGAAGCGGTCGACCTCCAGCTCCCACACCCACTTCACGACTTCGCCCGCCGCGTCCTGCCGCAGGCGCGCGGCCGCGTACGCGGCGTTCGACGCGACATAGCGGTCGAGCAGGACGACGTCGTGCGCCTCCCGCAGCCCGCGGATCTCGTCGGCGGCGCCGCTGCGGTCGAGGGCGTAGAGCATGGCCATGCCGTACACGGAGTCGGCGAGGTCGCCGTGCCCGCGGTGCAGTGCCTCGCGGACGAGGTCGGCGTGCACGCTCTTGCCGTAGCGCGGGAAAGCGAGCGAAGCCACGCTCGCGCCCTTCGCGCGCAGTTCCGCCGTCAGCCCGTCGGCCAGCGTGCGCTTGCCCGCGCCGTCGAGCCCTTCGATCACCACAAGTCGACCCACGGACGTCATTATCGGTGGTGGACCGGCGGGCCCGGTGGAAGGGATCGGCACCGGGCCCGCCGGTTCGTCTCAGGCGGCGTGCCGCCGCAGGTGGAAGACGTAACCGGCGCCGCTGACCGCCAGCACGCCGGCGAGGATCAGCAGCGGCACCCAGCCGGTGTCGTGGCCGGACGGCGCCGGGCTGCCGTCACCGCGGGGCATCACCTGGGAAGCGGCGTCGTAACCGCCGGCTTCGCCGTCGCGGGCGTAGCCCGAGCCGGGGAGCTTGTCCGCGTACCGCGTCTCGACGGTTCGCCGGTAGTCGGCGACGGTGACCGCTTTGCCGTCCGACAGCGACGTCACACGGCCGTCGCGCACCGCGTACCAGGCGTCGGCCTGGGGTTCGTGCAGCAGCTGGGCGCCCGCGGGCAGCTGGCGCGCGAACGCCGTCTCGACGTCGCCCGAGGCGATGTTGCCGACCTGCCAGGCACCGTCGCCGCCGCGGACCGACCAGAGCGTCGCGGTCCGGCCGTCGGAGGCCCGCACGGGGATCGCGAAGTAGGCGAACTCGCCGGGCGCCGCGCCCGGCTTGCCCGCGACGAAGTCCGGCGAGAGCTCGTACACCGGGAAGGCGTCCGCCGCGATCTGCACCGAAACCGGCCCCTGGGCGCCCGGTGCCTGCGCGAAGAACCGGACCAGGACGTCCTGGACCCCGGCGGCCGCGTCGTGCGCGGCCACGGCGTCGGCGCTGCTGATGCCGGCGGCCTGGGCCGCGCCTGACACCGGGGCCGTCATCAGCAGCGCCGCGCCGGTCAGCACGGCGAGCGCCAGCGCCCGCCTGCTCATCGGGCGATCCCGGTGAGCGTGTGCGTCCAGGAGAAGGACGAGTTGTGCGCGTAGTACCCGTAGGTCGACCAGTTGTAGCGCTTGGCCGGCCCCGGATCGCTCCAGAACACCCAGTCGCCGCTGGTGTCGTAGCCGTGGAGGACCTGCACGTGACCGCCGCCCGAGCGCCAGCCGACGCGGGTCGCCACCGGCCGGTTCGCCGCGGTCTCCGTCCGGATCGCCGCGAAGGAGACGCTCCGGTCGAGGTAGCGGCCCGGCGAGGCGAAGCCCAGCTGGGCGAAGGCGCGTTGCTCGTCGGCGAGGGTGCCGGTCAGGTTCGCGCAGTCCTGGCCGGTCTCGCCGTGCGCGAGCTGGCAGAACCGCGTCTGGCTGACGACCGCGCCGTGGTAGGCGGCGATGGTGTTGCCCGCACCGGCCCAGCACCACTGGTTCTTCTGCTGGAGCTGCAGCACGATCCGGTCCTGGTACGTCGAAGGCACTCCGGGCGCGGCTACGGCGGTGGCCGGCGCGACCAGGCAGAACATCAGGCTCACGGCCAGTAAGGCGTGAACCCGGCTCGACTTCACCAGCACGAACGGCCTCCTGCTGAGGAGTAGGCGAACCAGCGGTGGTCACAACGGTGAACAACGCGGTCACCCGGAGCAAGAACGCCATCCGGACCAACGGACCGTTCCGGGTCATTGCCGGAACGCGGAACAGCCGGCCTTACGTGGCCAACCACCCTGAACGGGGGTCGGCACGTCCACCCTACGCTGCTAACGTGAACGTTCCGCGGTGTTCACGCCCAGCGCACACACTGGTCGGGTGAAGGGACGAGCGGTGGTACAAGACGGGAACCTCCCACTGATCATCGATGGCGCCCGCACGACCCGGGCATCGGTCGCCGAGCTGCCGAAAGAGCTGACCGAGGCGCTCCGCACGGGTGAGTTCCACCACGCCTTGCGACTCGCGATCGCCTACCGCGGCCTCTCGCTGGCCAGGTTGCGCGCCCACCTCGCGCTGCGCGGCGTCCAAATCGGACAGTCGACGCTGAGTTACTGGCAGCGCGGGCTGCGCCAGCCCGAGGTGCCGAAGGCGCTGCCGGCGGTCCGGGCCCTGGAATCGGTCCTCCAGCTGCCGGCGGACGCCCTGGTCGTGCTGATCGGGCCGCGCCTGGTCCGGCGCGGCCACCAGCCGGCGGCGTCGTTCCACGACCTGCGCTCCGGTGACATGGGGTCGATCGTGGAGGACCTGCTGGCCGAGCTCGGCGCGTACCCGTCGTCGAACCACTACAACGCCGACCTCGAGCTGCTGTCGGTGCACGACACGATCACGTTCGACGCCGAACACCGCCAGGTCAGCTTGCGCACGCGGCTGGTGACACGCGCCCGGCGCCACGGGCCGGACCGGTACCTGACGGTGTACAACGGCGACCCCGGCTGCCGCATCGACGACGTCGAGCTGATCACCGACGAGGGCTGCCGCATCGGCCGGATGCGCCGCAACCCCGACGCCGACACGATGGCGACCGAGCTGCTCTTCGACCGCAAGCTCGCCGAGGGCGACATCCACGTGTTCTGTTACGAGGTCCGGGACGATTCGGGGTCGGCGTCGCCGGGCTACTACCGGATGCTGCGGGACCGTTGCGCGAGTTACCTGGTCCAGCTGCGGTTCGACCGCAACGCGCTGCCGGCGCGCTGCACGCGTCAGGTCCGGGCCCGCGACGACGCCCTGCCGGTGGTGGCGGAGGAGCTGGCGTGCGACATGGGCGGGGTGAGCAGCGCGTTCTTCAGCGACGCCGGGCCGGGGCTGGCCGGGGTCGCGGTGGAGTGGAACTGATCACCGTGTCGACCCTCCAATCACGCGTGTCGACTCGCCAGTCACACGTGTCGACCCTCAGATCACGCGCGACGGCTCTCTGATCACGGCCGACCCGGCGACTCCTGCGCCGGAAGGGTCGACACACGTGATTCAGAGGTCGACACACGTGATTGAGGGGTCGACACGGCCGCTCAGTGGCCGCGGTGCCTGGCTCGGGACTTTGCTTTCGTCAGGGTCCGGCGGCGGGTCGCCTCGGCCGCGACCCGGCGCTTGCGGGCCGCTTTGTTCTCTGCCGCACGTTGGGTGACCGCGTCGCTCAGCGCGCGCTGGGCGGCCGTGCCGATGCCCTCGTCTTCCTGGGCTTTCTTCGCCAGCTTCGCGAGGCGCTTGGCGTTGAGGCGGGCGGTCGGCCGCTGTTCCGCGGCGACCGGCGGGGCTTTGCGCGCTTCGTCGGCCAGGCGCACGAAGTCGCGGCCGGCGGCGAAGGCGGCCAGTTCGGCGTTGTTGGGCTCGCTGCCGAAGAGATGGCGAGCGGCCCGGACCAGGCCGTCTTCGTGGATTTCGTAGACGCCGACCCAGAATCGGCCGTCGTGGTACAGCGTGAACACCCCGCGCATCGGGAACCTCCAGGCGTGACGGATCAAGCCTGGCGTCACCGGTTTCCCTTGACGGGACAACGAGCCCTGCGCGGACCGCCCGGACTACCCACCGGGCCGTGAGGTTCGTGAAGCCAAGAACGACCCCCAGACTACGCGGGACGACCGCCGATGCCGATCTCGTTTCCCTCGGGGTCGCGGTAAAGCATCTTCCGCACGCCGTTGGCGTAGACCTCCTGGTCCGCGGGCTCGATGCCCCGCTCGGAAATCGCCGCGACGCGCTCGTCGAGGTCACCGACGAACAGGACGTGCATGGCGTGGCCGGTGGCCCGCTCCGGCCGGCGCTCGATGAACACCGCGCCGTACTCGGTGACTTCCCACAACGCCTCCGTCTCGCTGACGACGAACGTCGGCGGCGAGCCGAAAAGCTTCTCGTACCAGGCCAGCGCTCGCTCGTAGTCGAGCACGGCCACCCCCGCCATCAGGTCGACCATCACAGCACCTCGAACCCGTTGGCCTTGGCCGCATCGGCCTGACGCTCGTCGCGGGTGACGAAGGTGACCGGCTCGCCACCGGTGAGTTCGGCCGTGGAGTGCATCGCGACCGCGATATGGATCGCGTCCAGGGTGCGCACCGGGTAGTTCTCGGCGACCAGCCGTCGCGCGGCGGGAATGACCCGGCTCGGGTCGAAGGGGACGAGCACCAAGTCCCCATCCGGGGAGGCGAGGTGATCGAAGTGCGCCAGCATCGCCGCGGGATCGGGAATCCGGCCGGTCCGCTTGGCGGCCGTCATGGCACCGGCGAACTCGACGCGGGTGAAGTCGCTGCTTACCACCGGGGCATCGCCCTCGAGGAGCAGCTTGCGGAACTTGTCGTGCTCCGGCTCGTCCCGAAGGTAAGCTGTGACCAGCGCACTGGTGTCGACGTACAGCACGGTCACCACTCCCCTCGGGTCCAGTCGAGCGCTTCACTCACAGCCGTGCCCCAACCCCGTGACAGGTCTTCGAGTTCGTCCAGGGTCGGCACGCGAGCCGGCGGCTCCACGTGCACGACCTTGCCTTCGGCGATCAGCCGCCGCTTCCATTCCGCTCGGGTTTCGGTCTTCGCCACAACGCCCCTCAACGCTTCCGTGACCAGGTCGTTCATGCTGCGCCCGTCGGCTTCGGCCCGCGCCTTCAGCCGGGCGTGCAGCTCGTCGTCGATCCTCGTGATCAACTGTTTCACGACTCCATGATAACACGTCACCCATTTGTGCTATCACTGTTCGAGGTGCAGCACAAAGGGCCGCCCCGAACACTTTCGGGGCGGCCCTGACCAGCAAAAACGCAAAGAACTCAGTACCGGTAGTGGTCCGCCTTGAACGGGCCTTCGACGTCCACGTCGATGTATTCCGCCTGTTCCTTGGTCAGCTTCGTCAGCTCGCCACCGAGCGCGTCAAGGTGGATCTTCGCGACCTTCTCGTCGAGCTTCTTCGGGAGGCGGAAGACCTCCTTGTCGTACTCCTCGTGCTTGGTGAACAGCTCGACCTGCGCGATCACCTGGTTGGAGAAGCTGTTCGACATCACGAACGACGGGTGCCCGGTCGCGTTGCCGAGGTTGAGCAGCCGGCCCTCGGACAGCACGATGATCGTGTTGCCGTTCGGGAAGATCCACTCGTCGACCTGCGGCTTGATGTTGATCCGCCGGATGCCCGGGTAACGCGCCAGGCCCGCCATGTCGAGCTCGTTGTCGAAGTGGCCGATGTTGCCCAGGATCGCCTGGTGCTTCATCTTCGCCATGTGCTCCACCAGCACGACGTCCTTGTTGCCGGTGGTGGTGATGATGATGTCGGCCTCGGGCAGCACGCTCTCGAGCTTGCGGACCGCGTAGCCGTCCATCGCCGCCTGCAGCGCGCAGATCGGGTCGATCTCGGTGACGATCACGCGCGCACCCTGGCCGCGCAGGGACTCCGCCGCGCCCTTGCCGACGTCGCCGTAGCCGCAGACGACCGCGACCTTGCCGCCGATCAGCACGTCGGTGCCGCGGTTGATGCCGTCGATCAGGGAGTGGCGGATGCCGTAGCGGTTGTCGAACTTCGACTTCGTCACCGCGTCGTTGACGTTGATCGCCGGGAACAGCAGCTCGCCCGCCGCGGCGAGCTGGTAGAGCCGCAGGACGCCGGTCGTGGTCTCCTCGGTGACGCCGCGGATGCCCGCGCCGATCTTCGTCCACTTGTCCTTGTCCGAAGCGACCGAGGTGCGCAGCAGCTCGAGGAACACGCGGAACTCGTCCGAGGTGTTCTCGTCCGGGGTCGGGACGACGCCGGACTTCTCGTACTCGGTGCCCTTGTGCACCAGCATCGTGGCGTCACCGCCGTCGTCGAGGATCATGTTCGGACCCTCGCCGTCCCAGGTGAGCATCCGCTCGGTGCACCACCAGTACTCCTCGAGCGACTCGCCCTTCCACGCGAACACCGGGACGCCCTTGGGCTCCTCGGGCGTGCCGTGCGGGCCGACGACGATCGCCGCGGCCGCGTGGTCCTGCGTCGAGAAGATGTTGCAGGACGCCCAGCGCACCTCCGCGCCCAGCGCCACCAGCGTCTCGATCAGCACCGCGGTCTGCACGGTCATGTGCAGTGAGCCCGAGACGCGCGCCCCGCGGAGCGGGTAGACCTCCGCGTATTCACGGCGCAGCGTCATCAGTCCCGGCATCTCGTGCTCGGCGAGGCGGATCTCCTTGCGGCCGAACTCGGCGGCCTCGAGGTCGGCGACGGCGAATTCGATGCCGTTGCGGGTCTCGTGCCGCTTCGCAACGCTTTCGGGGGTCATAGTGGCGATTCCTCCAAGACTCGATGACACCCGAACACTACCGTTGTCCGCTCGACTGTCCCTAAAAGTGTTAGGAGGCCCTTACCGTGCCCATGCCCGGTCCGGACACCCGCGTCGTGGAAATCCGCGTCGCCGGGCTCGTGGGCACCAGCGGGGAAACGCTGCTCGACGCGGTTTCGACCGTCGACGTCGCCGGCGACGGCCTGGGCCGCGTGATCCGCCCGGCCGACCGGCTGCGGCGGCCGGCGCCCGGACCGGTGCTGCCGGCGCTGGGCCGGACCATCCCCCGGACCCTCGAGGGCTACCTGTGGCATGGCATGACGTCCGGCGGCGCCGCGAAGGCCACCTGGGCCCTGCTGTTCCCGTTCTCCCTGGCCAACGTCGCGTTCTGGATGCTGCCGCCGGTCCCGCCGGACCGCCGTCTCGCGCGCGTCCTCGGCGCCGTGTGCCGCGGCCTGCTGCGCGTCGCCGCCCTGCTGCTGACGATGCTGCTGATGGGCCAGCTCGCGGCGATCGCGCTCGACCTGTTCGCCGCGCAGTGCCTCGCGCCGGCGTCGGGCTGCCTGCCCGCGATCCCCGACGCGGTCCGCTCGGTCCCCGCGCGGATCGCCCTCGGCGTGCTGCCGCTGCTGATCGTGATCTTCGTGCAGCACCGGATTTCTTCGGCGACCTGGGCGGTGCACGCCGACGGCGACCTGACCGGCGGGCCGCTGCGGATGCGGGCCGACCCGGAAACGCCGGCGTTGCGCTGCCTGCACACCGTCGCGGCGCTGGCGTCGGTCGCGTTGCTGCTGCTGGGCGGGCCGTTCCGCGTGCCGGACGACAGTTTCGGCCTGGTCGTGTGGATCGTCACGCTGGCCGTGGTGCTCGCCACCGCCGTCGCGGCCGCGATCGGCGTCGACACCGGCCGGTTCGCCCGGCCCGGCGTGCTCACCTTCGCCGGGCTGCTGGTCGTCGTGGCCGCCGTGCGGCTGGTGCTTTCAAACGGGCCGGGAGCCGGCCCGCTGCCGGGGACGAACGGCGTCGTCGAAGGCCTCGGCGCGGCACTGGTCGGCGTCACGGTGCTGTTCGCGCTGTTCCTGGCCCCGGCCGCGCTGCTGGCCCGGCCCGGGTGGAAGCACAAGCCGCGGCGGCTGCGGCCGTGGATGGGCGGCTGGGCGGCCGCGCCGGTGCTCGCGCTGGCCGGCCTGCTCGGCGGCGGGTTCGGCGCCGGCCTCGCCGAAGCCGTCCGGCGGCTTTCCGGCGCGGGGACCCTGCGCGTTCCCGACACTTACTTGCTGGTCACGGTGCTGTGGGGCGCCGGGCTGGCGCTCGCCGCGGTGCTCGGCGTGCTGGGTTTCGCGGTCGCTGTCCCGGTGCGCCGGCTCCGGCGGGGCATCCCGGAGATCGTCGGGCTGATGGAACTCGACGAACAGCAGGAGACCCAGGCTGCGGCGGCGTGGGCACGGTCGGCGTGGGAACGGCGGCACCTGCACCACCTCGCGCTGGCGGTGGCGTCGGCGATGTCCGCCGGCGGCGCGGCACTGCTGGTGCTGCGCTTCGGGTTCGGGCTGGTGCCCGGCTGGTTCGGGCCGCTGTCCGCGATCGGGGTCGTCGCGCTCGGCGCGCTGGCCGCCGGCCTGCTGCGCGTGGTCTACACGGCCGCGCGGACCCCGCAGCGCAGCCGTCACCTCGGCGCGCTGGCCGACCTGGTCTGCTTCTGGCCGCGGGCCGCGCACCCGACGGTCCCGCCGTGTTACGCGCTGAAAGTCGTCCCGGAACTGGCCGCACGGGCGCGCGAGCACCTCGCCGAGCCGTCGACGCGGGTGGTGCTCTCCGGCTACAACCTCGGCAGCCTGCTCACGATCATGGCCGCCGCGCGGCTGGCGGCCGAGCTGCCGGAGGCGGACCTCGAGCGCGTCGGCGTGCTCACCGCGGGGTCGCCGCTGCAGTGGGGCTACCAGCGGGCGTTCCCGGCGTTGCTGCCGCAGGAGTCGCTGGAACGGCTGTTCGCCGACCTCGACGGCCGGTGGCGGGCGCTGTGCCGCGGGACCGACATCTTCGGCGGCGGCGTGACGACCTGGCGGCACTCGGTCGCCGACCGGCGGCTGCACGGCGTCGGGTTCCTGCCGGACGGCGGCTGCGGCCCGGTGTCGGCGACCGCCGACGAGAACGGCGTCCTGATCCTCGGCGGCGACCACTGGCTGCCGGACCCGCTGCGCGGGCCGACCGGGCGGCACCGCTGGGCGCCGGGGGTGCTCAAGCACCAGGACTACGTGGTCGACGCGGAATGGGACCACGCCGTCGCGATGGCCGCCGGCCTCGGCAAACCGGCCTGCGGCGAGCAGGGTTCGCTGTTCGGCGACTTCCCCCCGAAACGGTGAAGGCCCCTCGCGCGCGGAGCGAGGGGCCTTCAGCCGTGAGCTAGCTCAGCTTCACTCGGAAGCCTTGCGACGGAACTTCAGCAGCGCGAGCAGACCGCCACCGGCGACCAGCAACAGGCCGGCGACCCAGATCAGCCAGCTGTTGTCGAAACCGGTGTTGGCCAGGCCGCCACCGGTGCCCGACTCGTTGCCCGCCGGCACGGCGGCCGGAGCGGTGGTCTTGGTCGGCGAGACCGAGGTCTCCGACACCGGAGCGGCCGGCTTCGTGGTCGTCGGCGTCGACGACTTGGTCGCCGGGGTGGTCTCGGTCGGCTTCGTGGTCTTGGTACCGCAGAAGAACCACTTGTCGATCGTGGTTTCCTTGCGGTCCCTGGTCAGCGTCGGCTTCAGGTCCTTCCAGGGCGCCGTCGGCGAGAGCTTCTTCTTGCCCGGGATGTACTCGTTGAAGCCGTCGTTGCCGCCGATCACGACGATGCGGTTCACGGTCACGCCATCGTGGACCTTCGAGATGGTCAGGGTCTTCTGGCCGACGCCACCGGTGAAGTCGACGTCGTCCTGGGTGACCTTGTCCTGGCCGTCCGCGCACTTCGAGTAGTTGCGGTCCGGGATCGGGTTCGAGCGGTCGTCGGGGCTCCAGCAGGCCAGGGCGGAACCGGCGGTCCCGATCAGGGCAGCGGTGGTGAGCGCCATGACCGCCACGGCGCCGCGGAAGGAACGTCTGCGCATGAGTTCTCCAGTACCGAACGGGGGAGGAACGGCAAAATCGGGGGACCGTGCTACCACTGCCTGTGGGAATCACGCGGCTGTAATTCACCCGTCAGTGGCACACGAAGGATCGAAAGGTATCGCACGTCACCCGACCGCTTACACGGGGTCCCCTATTGCACACGAATCGCAAGATCCTTTTGATCAAGCTGTAACCTCGCACCGCGCAACCAAACGCAAAAAGCCCCGCCGACCTGGGCATCCAGGACGGCGGGGCTTTTCTCGCGCAAGTCAGGTTTCGGGCGCCTCGGCGGGTTCGGCGGCCTGCCGCTTGCCCAGCAGCGAATGCCGGCGGCTGTACCCGAAGTAGATCACCACGCCCAGCACCATCCAGGCGACGAACCGCAGCCAGGTCAGCACGGTCAGGTTCAGCATCAGCCACAGACAGGCGAGGATCGCCAGGATCGGGATCAGCGGCACCAGCGGCACCTTGAACGCGCGGGGCAGGTCCGGCCGCGTCCGGCGCAGGATCAGCACACCGGCCGAGACGAGCACGAACGCGAAAAGCGTGCCGACGTTGACCATTTCTTCGAGCTTGTCCGCCGGGAAGAAGCCGGCGGCGAGCGCGACCAGGCCGCCGACGATGAGCGTCGCGCCCTTCGGCGTGCCGTGCTCGCCGGTCTTCGCCAGCCCGCGCGGCATCAGGCCGTCGCGGGACATCGCGAAGATGATCCGGACCTGGCCCAGCATCAGCACCATGACGACGGTGGTCAGGCCGGCCAGCGCGCCGAAGGAGATGATGTTGGCCGCCCAGTCGACGCCGTTGGCGGAGAACGCCGTGGCGAGGGTCTTGTGGCTGCCGTCGCCCGCCTTGGTCGCGAGGTCCTTGTACGACGTCATGCCGACGACCACGAGCGACACCGCGACGTAGAGCACGGTGACGATCACCAGTGAACCGATGATGCCGCGCGGCACGGCCTTTTGCGGGTTCCTCGTCTCCTCCGCGGTGGTCGCGACGATGTCGAAGCCGATGAACGCGAAGAACACCAGCGAAGCACCGGCCAGCAGGCCGAAGACGCCGAACGAGCTGCTCGCGCCGCCCGCGATCAGGGAGAACAGCGACTGGTCGACGCCCGTCTGACCGGCGCCGCCCGTCTCGCCCGGCGGGATGTACGGCGAGTAGTTGGCGCCCTTGATGTAGAAGAGGCCGAGGATGATCACGAACAGCACCACGGCGACCTTGACGCCGGTGATCACCATCGACACCCGCGACGACAGCTTCGTGCCGACGGCCAGCAGCGTCGTCAGGATCGCCACGACGAGCAGCGCACCCCAGTCGACGGTCACGCTCCCGATTTCGAACGTCGTCTTCGTGCCCTTCCCGAACAGGTAGCCGAGCACCGTCTCGAGGTACACCGACCAGCCCTTGGACACCGCGGCCGCGCCGACGGCGAGCTCGAGGATCAGGTCCCAGCCGATGATCCACGCCATGAACTCGCCGAAGGTGGCGTAGGAGAACGTGTACGCGCTGCCCGCGACCGGCACGGTCGAGGCGAACTCCGCGTAGCACAACGCGGCCAGCGCACAGGCGATCGCGGCGAACACGAAGGCCAGCGAGACCGACGGCCCGGCGTAGTCGCCCGCGGTGCGCGCGGTCAGCGTGAAGATGCCGGCGCCGATGACGACGGCGACCCCGAAGACCGTGAGGTCCCAGGCGCCGAGGTTCCGCCGGAGCTTGGTGTCCGGCTCATCTGTGTCCGCAATGGACTGTTCGATCGTTTTAGTGCGCCACAATCCCGTTCCGGGCACCGTTGACCTCCTGCGGCCGGCCTGCGTGTATCGCAGTAAGTCACCCTAACGGGTCACCCGCGTGACGGCTCGCCGAAAGTCACGAAGTGGATCTTCGGCTATCGCGCGAGGCTCCGGTCGAGATCCGGCTCGAGGTAGATCAGCTTGGCGACCGGCACCTTGGCGCGGACGCGGGCCTCGGCGTCGTCGATGGCCATGGCCACCTCGGCCGTGTCGAGCCCCGGCACCAGCGCCAGCTTCGCCGCGACGAGCAGCTCGTCCGGGCCGAGGTACTGGGTGCGGATGTGGATGACGCGCTCGACCTTGCCGGCGGCGAGCTCGTCGACGATCGTCGCGAGCACCGGCTCGTTGGCGCCTTCGCCGATGAGCAGGCTCTTCATCTCGACGATGAGGATGATCGCGATGACGCCGAGCAGCAGGCCGATCGCGAGGGTGCCGACGCCGTCCCAGACCGGGTCACCGGTGACGACCGCCAGCCCGACACCGAGCAGCGCGAAGACGAGCCCGAGCAGCGCGCCGGCGTCCTCCAGCAGCACCACGGGCAGTTCGGGTTCCTTGGACTGCCGGATGAAGCCCCACCAGCTCGCGCCGCCCTTGATCTTCTTCGACTCGGTGATCGCGGTGAAGAAGCTGTAGCCCTCCAGGCACAGGGCGAGGACCAGGATGATCACCGCGACGATCGGCGACTCCAGCGGTTCGGGGTGGCCGATCTTGTGGATGCCTTCGTAGATGGCGAAGGCCGCGCCCAGGGTGAAAAGCATGAGCGCGACGATGAAGGAGTAGAAGTACCGGTCCCGGCCGTAGCCGAAGGGGTGCTCCTTGTCCGCCTCCCGCCGCGACGTCTTCTGGCCGAGCAGCAGCAACCCCTGGTTGGACGTGTCGGCCAGCGAGTGCACGGACTCCGCCAGCATCGACGACGACCCGGTGACGAGGAAGCCGGCGAACTTCGCCACCGCGATCCCGGCGTTGGCCGCGAGTGCCGCGATGATCGCCTTGGTTCCGCCTCCAGCTGACACGACCGCTCCCCTGGTAGGTCCTGAATGTCCGGGTGGAGCCTAATAGGAACGCGCTCCTGGGACCGCCCCGGCCGGGATTTCGCTCAGGCGATGGCGGCGATGTCACCGTCCTCGAAGTAGATCGCCTGATGCAGGCGGCCGCCCAAAGCCGCGGCGTAGCGGGCGAGCACTTCGAAACCGGAGATCCTTCCCTGCTCGATCTGGGACACCCGGCCCTTCGTCACGCCCATCCGCTCCGCCAGCTGCTGCTGGGTCAGGCCGCGGCTCCGGCGGATTTCGGCGAGGCGGTGGCCCTGGACCGTGGCAAGAAGCTCCTGCTTGCCCGCCTCGACCGCCGCCTCGCCACCGGCTCGTTCGACGTGCGCCGCGCGGACGTCCTTCCAGCGCGCGTACCCGGTCATGGTCGGTCCTCCTCTGCCTGACGTTCCTTCAGATAACGGTCATATCTGTCCTCGGCCAGCGGGATCGCTTCCCGATACCAGGCGTTCCACTGGCCCGCCTTGTCCCCGGCGACGAGCAGGACGCTCGACCGCCAGGGGTCGAAGACGAACAGGATGCGCACGGTGCCTGGCCGCAGCTCCTTCAGGTTTTGGATCTTCGACCCGACAATGCTGTCGACCAGCGGTCTCCCGAGACCGGGGCCGCCTTCGGACAACGCATCGATCGCCTGGACGACACGGGCGTGCGTCGTGTCGTCCAATTGCTCGATCCACTCGAGGACTTCGTCGACGACATAGATGTCCCAGTCCTGACCCGCCATCGCGCGAGTATAGCTATCACTATACTCACCCCAACGAGCGAACGCCAAGCACGGCTGTCCTTCCCGGCCGCCGTTTCTGTCGTACCCCTTCGCTACCGTGGCTTTCCCAGTCGACCACTCCGGAGAAGGTGACATGGCGCACTTCGGCGTGCTCGGGCCGCTCGCCGTCGAGAGCCCGCCCGGGCGGTGGCTCGCGCTGCGCGGGGACCACCAGCGCACCCTGCTGGCCGTGCTGCTGCTCCACGCCGGCCGGCCCGTCCACGTGGACGTGCTGGTCGAGGCGCTGTGGCCGGGCGGCCCGCCGAAGTCGCACGCCTCCAACCTGCACACCTACCTCTCGCGGCTGCGCGAGAAGATCGACGGCCTCCGGATCGAGCACGAGCCGCTGGGGTACCGGCTGCGCGTCGAGCCGGACGAGCTGGACCTGCTCGTGTTCCGGTCCGCCGTCGCCGAAGCGCAGCAGGCCGGGGACGCCGTCGAGGCGTCGCGGCACTACCGGCGGGCACTCGCGCAGTGGCGGGGGCCCGTGCTGGCCGGGTTGCACGTCCCCCGGCTCGACGCCGATGTCGCGCGGCTGGAGTCCGAGCGGCTCGCCGTGTTCGAAGACTGCGTCGACGCCGAACTCGCCGCCGGGCGGCACGGGGAGCTGATCGGGGAGCTTCAGGCCGTCGCCGGCGAGCACCCGCTGCGCGAACGGCCGGCCGCGCAGCTGATGACCGCGCTGCACCGGGCCGGGCGGCAGGGTGACGCGCTGGAGGTCTACCGGCGGCTGCGGGCCACGCTGGTCGACGAGCTCGGCGTCGAGCCCGGTGCGGAAGCCCGCCGGGTGCACGCCGCCGTCCTGCGTGGCGAAGACCCCGTGCCGCGGCTGCCGCCTCCCGTCTGGCCGGTGTGCCAGCTGCCGCCGGACATCGGGGACTTCACCGGCCGCGACGCCGAGCTAGCGGAGCTGACCGGCGTGCTCGGCAGCGGCGCCGGTGTCCCGGTCGCGGTGCTCAGCGGCGAGCCGGGCGCGGGCAAGAGCACCCTCGCCGTGCGCGCGGCGCACCGGCTGCGGGCGCGGTTCCCGGACGGCCAGCTGTACGTGCCGCTGGCGGACCGCGACGTCGGCGACGTGCTGGCCGACCTCCTGCGCGCGCTGGGCGTGCCCGGCCCGGCGGTCCCGGACGACGTGCGCGCCCGCGCGGCGGTGTTCCGCGGCCGCCTCACCGACCGGCGGGTCCTGGTGGTGCTCGACGACGCCGTCGACCCCGAGCACGTCCGCACCCTGCTGCCCGGCACGCCGGGGTGCGCGGTGCTCGTGACGAGCCGTCGCCGGTTGAGCGGGCTCGCCGGCGCGCACCGGCTGGCCCTCGGCCCGCTCTCCGGCGCCGACGCCACCGAGCTGCTGAACCGGCTCGCCGGGACGCGGGCGGCCCGGGAGGGCGCCGACGCCGAACGGATCGTCGCGGCGTGCGCTCGGCTGCCGCTGGCCCTGCGGATCGCGGGCAGCAGGCTGGCCATCCGCCCGCACCTGCGGCTCGCCGAGCTGGCCGACCGGCTCGAAGACGAGGTCCGCCGCCTCGACGAGCTGACGGTGAGCGACCTGGCCGTCCGGAGCAGCATCGCGCTGAGCTACGAAGGCCTGCGGCCACCCGCGCGGCGCGCGTTCCGGCTGCTCGGCCGGTGCCGCCTGGCCGACCTGCCGGCCTGGGCGGTCACGACGCTCGTCGGCGACCCGGCCGCCGACGAGGCGGTCGAAGAGCTCGTCGAGGCGAGCCTGCTGGAGGCGCACGGGGTCGACCGGACCGGCGAGGGCCGGTACCGGATGCACGACCTCGTCCGGCTGTACGCCGCGGAAGGCCCGCCGGAAGAAGGGGGCGCCGACACTGTGCTGGCCGCGACCTTCGCGCTCGCCGACGCGGCCGCGGCTCGCCTGCCGCGCACGGTGCCGATGCCGGCCATGGCCCACGAGCCGCTCGCGCAGCCGTTGCCGGACGCGCTGGTGGCCCGGCTGCTGGGACGTCCGGACGAGTGGTTCGCGGCCGAGCGCGCGAACCTCGTGCGGCTCATCGGGTCGCTGGGCACGCGGGAAGCGTTGCTGCTGCTGGACAAGCTCGGCGTGTACTTGTACCTGCACGGGCACTACGCCGACCTGCGCGCGGCCTACGAGACCGTGCTGGCGACGGCGGACGACCGACGGCGGGCCGTGCTCGCCGAGGCGCACTTGGCGCTGCTGCAGCACGCGCGGGGGCAGTACGAGGAGGCCGCCGCTTCGTATCGCGAATGCGCGAAGGAGCTGGAATCCCACGGCGACCGCCGCACCCACGCGTGGGTTTCGGCGAACCTGGCGCACTGCCTGATCGGGCTGGGCCGCGCCGAAGAAGCACTGCAGACCGCGGCCGAGGCCCGCGAACTGTTCACTGTGGACGGTCAACCGGAGGCGCCCGGAGTCCGGGCCGCGGAGTCGGCGGCGCTGCTCCGGCTCGGCCGGGTGGCCGAAGCACGGGACGTCGACCGGGCCGCGTGCGCGTCGGCGCGGGAAACCGGCGACCCGCGGCAGATCGGCACGGCGCTGCACGAGTTCGCGTGGTCGTCGCTGCTCACGGGCGACCACGCGGAAGCGGCGGCGGCCATCGCGGAGTCGGTGGACCTGCTGCGCGAGACGGTGGCGCGTTCGGCGCTGGCGAAGTCGTTGCGCACGCTGGGCGCGATCTCGGCGGCGACGGGCTCCCGTGACCGTGCGACGGCCGCGTTCGAGGAGGCCCGCGGCATCGCCAGGGAGCTGGACGAACGTCCGCGCGAGCTCTCCTGCACCCGCGCGATCGCCGCGAGCTGGGTCGGCGAAGGCCGGGCGGCGCAGGCGATCCCGGTGCTCCGCGCCTGCCTCGACGAATTCCGCGAAATGGGCGGCAAAGCCGCGACCGGCCTCACCTGGTTCGTCCTCCACCGAGCCCACGCGGCCGTCGGCGACGAGGCCGCGGCGTCGGAAGCCGCCGCCGAGGCCGCGCGCCTGGCCGACCCGCGTGACGCCAGCGCGGCCGCCGTCCGGCGCGTCCTGTTCGCCCTCACCGAACCGGCTTGAGGTGGTGCCGCGAGGTGGTGCCGCCCCCTCGCGGCACCACCTCAAGCCCCACGGACGCCGGGCGAACCCGACCGGCGCCACCCCCAGGGAGCCGGCGGCGCGCATCAGCGCACCAGGGTCATCCCCTCGGGTGTAGATCGTGGCGGAAGCCACCACACGGAACGCACACAGAAACCGCCACCCCCAACGCAGCACACAACCGCCGGCCGCGCACCAGTACGGCCGGCCCGGCAGCTGATCGATCTGCCGCGGCTGGTCAGTCGCAGGTACCCGCCGTGGCGCGGAAGAGCTGGGAGCGCGCGCCGCCCCGGGCGCGGATCTTCACCGGCGGGTCCGCCGCCGGCAGCCACACCGACTGGCCGCGGCGCAGCTCGACCTGCTCGCCGTCGTCCGCCGTCACCAGCAGGGCGCCCGCCGTGCACAGCAGGATCTGCGGGCCCACGCTGTCCACGGAAATCTCGTCGTCCTGGCCCTCGGCCCACTCGACCCGCGACAGCTCGAACTCCGGCGCGTCCGTGCGGTACACCGCCATCCGGTCACCGACGTCACCGCACTGCACCGGCATCTCGCCGCACGCGAAGTCCACCACCCGCAGCAGCTCCGGCACGTCCACGTGCTTCGGCGTCAGGCCGCAGCGCAGGATGTTGTCCGAGTTCGCCAGGATCTCCACGGCGGTGCCGTGCAGGTACAGGTGCAGGTTGCCGGCCGGCAGGTAGATCGCCTCGCCCGCGCGCAGCGTCAGGCGGTTCAGCAGCAGCGCCGCCAGCACGCCCGCGTCCCGCGGGTGTGCCTCGCCCAGCTCCAGGATCGTCCGGCACTCGGCCGCGAACTCGCCGTGTTCCTGGACGTGCCGGATGCAGGCGTCCAGCACCTCCGGCAACAGGGCGTCCAGCGACGGCTGCGGCAGCGTGATCCACGTCGTGAACAGCGCCCGCAGCCCCGACGGGTCCGGCTGCGCCTCGATCAGCCCGGTGTACTTCGCCAGCCCCGGCGTCTCGATCGCCTTGAGCAGCTTGACCGTGCGGTCCGGCGCCCGGAACCCCGCCAGCGCGTGGAACTCCGTCAACGCGCAGACCAGCTCGGGCTTCGCCGTCGGGTCCGGGTAGTTGCGGTTCGACGCGTCCCGCGGGATGCCCAGCCGCTCCTCACGGGCGTGCCCCTCCGCCGCCTGCGCCGCCGACGGGTGCGCCTGCATCGACAGGGGCTCCTCCGCCGCGAGGATCTTCAGCAGGAACGGTAGCCGCCCACCCCACCGCGTCGCGCACCGCTCGCCGAGCTGCGTCACCGGGTCGGCGTCCACCAGTTCCAGCAGGCTCCGCTCGGTCCCGTCCGGGCCGATGACGTGGGAAGGGTCACCCGGGTGGGCGCCCATCCACAGCTCGGCCTCGGGGTGCGGCGCGGGTACCGGACGGCCCAGCAGCTCGGGGATCGCCGTTCGCGATCCCCAGGCGTAGGGCCGCACCGCGTTGCGCAGCAGCTCCACTGTCACCTCAACTCCACTCCTTCGGCACCGGCCACGGCCGGTGCTCGGCGGGTCTCACGCCGTCGCGGGCGCGAAGCGACCCGCGCCGCCGATGCTGCCCGCCGCCAGCCCGAGATAGACCGCCGCCAGTTCGAACCGCAGTGCCAGCACCGCGGCCCGCACGATTTCGTCGGCCTCGATCTCCTCGGCAGGGGCGATGACGTCCGCACCCGGCAGCAGATCCTCGGCCTGGTAGCGCGCCGCGTCCGTCGCCGGACCGGTCCGCACCGAGAGGAGCAGCACCCGGGTGGGGATGTCACCAGAGGGATCGTCCGGATCGGCGAAGATGTCACGCTCCCGGCCCCCCGATTGCGCTGCCCGCCGCAATGCGGGGCGCGCCAGGGCCTGACGATAGTCCTCGACGTCGCACACCGTGGCCGCGTGGGCCGCGAACGCGTGCGCAGCGTGTTCGCCGACGGCCACCGCGACCGGGTCCAGCCCCCACAGCAGCGGCACGTGGTCGGCGACCCGCAGGGCGAGCGCCTTGGCCGGGTTCTCGAACGAGTCCCGGGCCAGGTAGTCCTTCTCGGCTTCGAGGTCCAGCTGGTCGGCGAGCAACTCGACGTCGGAGATCAGCAGACCCAGCGCGTTGGCGGTGAGCAGCCCGGCGGCCAGGCCGCGCGGGAACGCCAGCTCCGGCGGCACCGGGATGCGCGGCGCCAGCAGCAGGCCCTTGCCCGCCACGGCGGCCGCCACCGGCCCTTCGGACGGCGCCGACAGCACCACCGATGCGCCGTAGCGCGCGGCGCGCTCCAGAGACGCGGCGAGCTCGCGGTCACCGGGGTCGTCGGTGTGCGCGAACACGACGTCGAGCGCGCCGATCCAGCTCGGCACCACCTCGGCGACGACCACCGGGACCGGGCACGACGGCGCGAGCAGGGCGGCCAGCAGCCGCGTGAGCGTACGGCTCACCCCCGGCCGGTCGATCAGCACGACGGCGCGCGGGCGGCCCATGTCGAGCCGCTCGGACAGCCCCAGCTCCGCGGCCAGCTCGGCGGCCGCCCGTACCTGGGCGCCGGCCATCGCGGCGGCACGGAGCAACCCCGCGCTGTCGGCCTCGGCCAGCCGCGCGGGATCGTCGAGCAGCGAGTCGTCAAGCACTGTCGGCATCGGTTTTTCCGTGGTCCCCGGGCAACGTCGCCTCGTCGAGGAGCAGCACCGGGATCCCATCACGGACGGGGTACACGCGACCACATTCGGTGCAGGTCAAGGCGTCGGCCTCGGGGTCGTCCGGCGCGCCCGGCCGAAGGGGGGCGTGATCGGGCGACGGGCACGCCAAGATCTCGAGGAGCTGGGCGTCGAGCGTGAAGGCCATGGTTCCTCCATACCACGCGGCGAGGTGTGATGAAGGGCACTTCAGGACACAGTTCGTCCTGGCCGCCCCTCATCGGTGGACGGGTCAGCTGCGGATGAGCGCGAGTACTTCGTCCACCAGCCCTCGCACGGCGTCGGTGTTCGCGGCCTCGACGTTCAGCCGGAGCAGTGGTTCGGTGTTCGACGGGCGCAGGTTGAACCAGGCGCCGCCCGGCAGCTGCACGGTGAGGCCGTCCAGCTCGTCGATCTCGACGCCGGTACGGGCACCGAAGGCGTCCTTGACGGCCATCATCTTCGCGACCTGGTCGTCGACTGTGGAGTTGATCTCACCCGAAGCCGCATAGCGCGAGTACGCGCTGGTCAGCTCCGACAGCGGGCCGTTCTGCTCGCCGAGCGCGGCGAGGACGTGCAGCGCCGCCAGCATGCCGGTGTCGGCACGCCAGAAGTCGCGGAAGTAGTAGTGCGCGGAGTGCTCGCCGCCGAAGATGGCGCCGGTGCGGGCCATCTCGGCCTTGATGAACGAGTGGCCGACGCGGGTGCGGACCGGCTTGCCGCCGTGCTCGGAGACGATCTCCGGCACACCCTTGGACGTGATCAGGTTGTGGATGATCGTGCCGCCGGGGTCCTTCGCCAGCTCGCGGACGGCGACCAGCGCGGTGATCGCGCTCGGCGAAACCGGCTCGCCGCGCTCGTCGACGATGAAGCAGCGGTCGGCGTCGCCGTCGAAGGCGACCCCGGCGTCCGCGCCGACCTCGCGCACCTTCGCCTGCAGGTCGACGATGTTCGCCGGGTCGAGCGGGTTGGCCTCGTGGTTCGGGAAGCTGCCGTCGAGCTCGAAGTACATCGGCACGACCTCGATCGGAAGCCCGGCGAACACGGTCGGAACCGTGTGCCCGCCCATGCCGTTGCCGGCGTCGACGACGATCTTCAGCGGACGGCTGCCGGACAGGTCGACGAGGTTGTTCAGGTAGGCCGCGTAGCCGGCGAGGACGTCCCGCTCGGTCACCGAGCCGCGCTGGCCCTCGAACCCGGGCACGCCCTGCTCGACGGTGTCGCGGATCTCGGCGAGCCCGGTGTCCTGGCCGACCGGGGACGCGCCGGCGCGGCACAGCTTGATGCCGTTGTACTTGGCCGGGTTGTGGCTGGCGGTGAACATCGCGCCCGGCATGTTCAGCGAGCCCGACGCGAAGTACAGCTGGTCGGTGCTGGCCAGCCCGATGCTCACGACGTCGAGGCCCTGCGAGGTGACGCCCTCGGCGAACGCCGCGGACAGGGCCGGCGACGAGTCGCGCATGTCGTGGCCGATCACCACCGACGGCGCCTCCGGCTTGATGAGCAGGGCGAACGCCGCGCCGAAGTCGCGGACGAGGTCCGCATCGAGCTGCTCGCCGACCACGCCGCGAATGTCGTAGGCCTTAACGATGCTCGAAAGGTCTGGCACGCCGTCTCCCGCGAATAGTCGTCCTGGCGCCCGCTGCGCCGCGCGGAAAGCCTACCGGCGGTGTGAGCGGGTTACGCGTTCAGGCGCGGCCCGGCAGCACCCGCAGGTGGCCGCGGCGCCCGGACGGGCCCTCCGGCTCGGGAGCGGGCGCGGGTTTCCCGGGGCGGCCGGCCTCGCGTACGGCCTCGGCCAGCGCGGTCAGCTCGTCGGCCGACGGGTCCGGTGCGGCGAAGGCGCCTTCGTGCCGGACGACTTCCCAGCCCTTGGGGACGGTCAGCCGCAGCGCGTGTGCTTCGCAGAGGTCGTACGAATGCGGCTCGGAGGCGGTGGCCAGCGGGCCGACGACGGCGGTGGAGTCACTGTAGGCATACGTCAGCGTGGCCACTGCTGGCTCGAGACAGCCAGTACGCGAACACTTCCGTACGCTCCGCACGAGTCGAAACGATAGCGCGTCGCCGCAAGGTCGGAGGAGCGACACGCGCTGCGACCCGCCGACCGCATAGACTTCCGGAGTGGCGACGGCTCGTGATTACCGACAGCGGCGGCGCTCGCGACGGGACCGGCACGGCCGGGGCCTGCGCGGGACGCTGTATCCGGCGACCCTGCCCGCCGCCGCGAGCCGCGCGGAACGGTTCGACGCCCTGGTGCTCGACGCGCTGGAGCCGATCGAGGCCCGCTGGCGCCACGAGCTGACGAAGCTCGACGTGGCGGTCGACGACGTGCCGGAGGTCCGCGAAAACGGCAACACCCCGGCGGACGGTGTCCTGCACGACGGCGCGGTGCCGCTGTCGCGGCTGGTCCCCGCGGGCGTCGACCGCACGGGCCTGCCGACGCGGGCCCGGATCGTCCTCTACCGGCGGCCGCTGGAGGCGCGGGCGAAGGACCCGTCGGAGCTGGCCGAACTGGTGCACGACGTGCTGGTGGAGCAGGTCGCGGGCTACCTCGGCGTGGAACCGGACGTCATCGAAGGCGAGTAGCGCGACCGGATGTCGTGAACGACTCGTTCATGACATCCGACGACATGAACGAGTCGTTCATGGCGGTTCAGGGGCGCCGCCGGGCCGGGACCGCCGTCAGGAGCGTGAACAGCACCGCCGCCAGCTGGGCCAGCAGCAGCAGGTTCCGTTCCGTGCCCGGGTACTCGACCGTCACCTCCGACGACGTCGGCGGCACCGACACCGCCACCTGGTGGCCCCACGCCGGCACGATCGGCACGCTCTTGCCGCCCACCGAAGCCTTCCAGCCCGCCTCCTGCTCCGCGGCCAGCACCAGCAGCCGCCCGGTGGGGCCGTCCGACACGCGCACCCGGACGTCCGGCAGGCTCGCCCGCACCGGTGCCACGCCCGGCGCGTTGCCCGGCGCGCCGCCGCCCGTGACCGCCGCCTTCGCCTGCTCCGGCGAGATCAAGATCACCTGACCGGCCGGGGGCAGCAGGCGCAGCACGCCGCGGCCGTCCGACGTCGGGGCGGCCACCGAAACCATGTCCTTCGCGAGCGGCAGGTACACCTGCGGGTCGACGCCCGGCGGCAGCACCACGTACTGCACGCCGGCCACGGCGGCCGAAGCGAACCCGCGCTGGACGGCCGCCGCGTCACCCTGGCCGAGGTCCCGGCGCCACGAAGCCAGCCGGGTGGGCGTTCCGGGCGTCGGGGCCAGCTCGTCGTCGCCGTAGTGGGGCAGGCGGCCCCCGGACTGGCGGGTCGCGTCGGGTGCCAGGTCGAGCACCGACCGGCCGGACGCGGCCAGCTCGGCCGCCACCTCCGGCGCGAGCGAAGGCCGGTCACCCGCGCGAAGAGGTCCCTGGGAGCCGACGACCACCGCACCGGCCGCCAAGGCGAGGAACACCACGACCCCGGCGACCGCGAACACCTTCGGCAGCCACGTCGCCGGGATCCCGGCCGAGCCGCCGCGGTGCCACGAACCCAGCACGACCCACAGCAGCCCCGCGCCGACGATCAGCAGCGGCACGCCCGCGTAGCCGTGCGCCGCGGTGCCGCCCTGCATCGGCGTCGCGGTCACCAGCCGCACCAGGACCAGCCCGCCCGCGCCCAGCGCGGCCAGCGCGAGCCCGCCCGCGGCGAGTTTCGTCGGCCGCACGACCAGCGCCACCAGCGCCGCGGCGATCACGGCCACCCCGATCGGCCAGGCGCCCGGCCCGCCCGGGTCGAGCCCGGCCAGATCGGTGCCGGAAACCGCCGAAGCCGCGCCGCCCAGGCCCTGCACCAGCAGTTCCGGGTGCCGCAGCAGCACGGTCGGCCACGGCAGCACCAGCGCCAGTGGCAGCAGCACCACGATGCCGACCGACGCGATCCGCCGCGCCAGCCCGGTCGGCGCGGGCAGCACGACGAAGCCGATCAGCAGCCCGGCCAGCGCGAGGCCGTGCGCGAGCGGGGAGAACGCGCCGAGCAGCGCGACGCCGAACGCCGACAGCGCGGACACGTGCAGCCAGCGCGTGTCCGCGTGCGTGAGCAGCCCGGCGATACCCGCGGCCACCAGCGGCAGCACGAGGTGCACCACGACGACGTCGAGGCGGCCCTGGGCCACCCCGGCGGTCGCGGCCGGCAGCAGCGCGTAGGTCGCGGCGACGACAGCGCGTACCCAGCGACGCACGCGAAGCCGCCGCGTCGCCGCATACGCGCTCAGCGCGGAGAGGGGAATGTCGCCGAGGAGCAGCACGGCGACCAGCGCCGCCGGACCGCCGATCGGGGCGAACGCCGCGCCGAGCGTGCCGAGCACCGGCAGCGTCGCCGACGCGGGGGCGCCGGTGCCGCCCGCGATCGCGTGCCACGGCGTGAGGTAGGACGACCAGATCTCCCCCAGCCCGCCGACGGGGAGCAGCTTGCCGCCGAAGAGGTCGAGGCCGAGCCGGGCCCGGTTGACGACCAGCCCGAGCGCGGTCATCACGACGAGCAGCACCACCGGCGGCGCGAAGATCGTGGCCGCGAGCACGCGACGGCGGTTCACCTCGACGAAGACGAGTTCGGGCTCCGGCGCCGCTTCGGGCTCTCCGGCTTCGAGCGTCTCTTCGGCAACCGGTGCCGGGGTTTCCGGCAGCGCGACGGCGACGAGCGTGCCCGGCCGGCGCAGCCCGGACCCGCGTGAGCTGAGCCCGCGCAGGGCGCCCGCGGGCAGCGCGTCCGGCCCGACGGGACGGTTCTCGCGGGCATCGAGCGCCTCCGGCGTCACCCACGCCGATTCGGTTTCGACGGTCTCGGGCACCCGGCCGAGCGCGACGTCGTTCTCGACGCCGCGGCGCACCAGGCCGATGACGCCGGCGCGGACGGCGTTGCGCAACCGCGTCCAGCGGCCGGTGAAGAGCCCGCGAACCGTGCCCGGCCGCGGATTCCGCCGTCGATGGGCCCGCGCGGCACGCAATCGGCCGCGTCCACTGAGGAGGTACGCGGCGGCGGCGAACTCGGCCCGCGCTTCCCCGGTGCGGCGCAGCAGGACGAAGGCCAGCGCGCGCAGCACCGACAGGAGCGGGAGCCGGATCATGCCCAGCCAGAAGGAAAACGGCGAGCAGTTCACCAGGAACACCCGCAGCCCGTGGGCGCGGTTCGCGGTGGGCAGGGGCCCGGCGACCGCGTCCGCCGTCCGGCGACCGGTGGTGAGGGCACGCGCGTGCCGCACCCGCGCGGCCGGCACGGACAGGACGATGCCGCCGGCGGCGTTCGCGCGCCAGCCGAAGTCGAGATCTTCGCGCAGCAACGGGAAATCCGGGTCGAACCCGCCGAGGGCGTCCCAGGTGTCGCGGCGCACGAGCGAGCCCGCGCTGGGTACGGCGAGCACCTTCAGCGGGTCCTCCCCGGTCGCGGCGACCTGCTGGCGGTGTCCCGAGGCGTCGGTGGACAGGCCGGCTTCGACGATCAGCCGCGGATCCGTCCAGTCGAGCCCGAGCGCGCCGAGCACGGTCGCCGACGGCGTCTTGGTGGCGACGTCCAGCAGTTCCGCGAGGCAGTCCGGCTCGGGCGCGCAGTCGTCGTGCAGCAGCCACAGCCACGAACCCGGGTCGTCGCCCCACCGCTCGGCGGCGTGCTCGACGGCTTCGGCGACCGCGGCGGCGAAGCCGGCATCACTCGAAAGCGTGACAACACCGGAAAGCACGGGGGCCGAGCCGGGACCGGGATCCTCGGCCGCTTCGGCGAGCAGCCGCGGGGTCGCGTCGGTGGAACCGGTGTCCACGGCGAGGACGTGCCGGGGCCGGACAGTGCTGCGGCGCAACGCGGAAAGCGCCAGCGGCAGCCAGTTTTCGCCGTTGTGACAGACCACAATGGCCAGAACGGGGGCGGTGCGCAGGGCGGGCGGCGCGGCGGTGCGGGGCAACGAACGCTCCTGATCAGGCGGCAGTCGGTGCGGCCACCCTACGGCCCCGGTCCGTCACCCGATGGTGAACCCACGCCGAGACTTCCCCAAAGGGAGATCGCCGGCGACGCAAGCATCACCGGCGATTTCCGCAGTTCCACTGTGCGGACGCGACGTAGACACGAGTTCAACGCGGACTCGACCACGCGCGGGGGTCCGGGGGCTTGCCCCCGGGCGGGGTCTGGGGGTTGCACCCCCAGAAGACGCTGAAACGAGCGAGCATGGTTCGCGCGTTCCGCGAACACACCTCTCCCTAGATAGCTCGTTTCTTCAGCTTGCGGCGCTCCCGCTCGGACAGACCGCCCCAGATGCCGAAGCGCTCGTCGTGGGCCAGCGCGTACTCAAGGCACTCGTCCTTGACCTCGCAACCCAGGCAGATCCGCTTGGCTTCGCGGGTGGAACCGCCCTTCTCGGGGAAGAACGCCTCCGGGTCCGTCTGCGCGCACAGGGCGCGCTCCTGCCAATCCTGCTCTTCTTCGGTGGCATCGATGAGCTCGGTGAGATCTCCCAGAGCCTGCTCCGGGATCTCGCCCCAACTCATGACGTGCCCCCATTCCTTCCCATCGGCTTCCAACCGCACGTCCGCCTCCTCGCTCCCTAGCACTCCCCAGGCTGGCGGTGGTGAAACGACACTCGCCGTCCCCTCTCGGCGGCGAATGACATCACTGTGATTACACCCGTGTAGTGCGGTCAGGTCAAGCGGAGTAGCGAGTTCGGGGGACGTCCGCGCCCGATCGCGCAAGGGGACACGCCGGTAACTTCACACCGGGCATACGGAAGACTGGAGCACGTGCAGAAGTCAGCAGTGCGTCCCAGCCCGGTCTTCCTCGGCATCCTCGCGCTCACCGCCGCCGGTGGTGTCATGGCCGCGTTCGGTGACATCAACACGATTTTCGTCCGCGACCGCGACCCGCTGCTCATCGCCGGTGTCGTGATCTTCGTCGCCGCCGGCTGGGTGGCGTCGCTGTCGCTGCACGAGTTCGGCCACGCGATGGTCGCTTACCGCGGCGGTGACTACAGCGTCGCCCACAAGGGTTACCTGACCCTGGACGTGCGGAAGTACACCGACCCCGTCCTGTCGATCATCCTGCCGCTGGTCTTCCTGATCATCGGCGGCATCCCGCTGCCGGGTGGCGCGGTCTGGATCAACCGCGGCGCGCTCCGCTCGCGCGGGACGTCGTCGTGGGTGTCGCTGGCCGGCCCGCTGAGCAACCTCGCGGTCGGCGCGGCGGTGGCGCTGGTGGTCGCGCTGGTCCCGATGTCCGGCGGCCTGGTGATCGCGATGTCCTACCTCGCGCTGCTTCAGATCGTGACCTTCATCCTCAACATCCTGCCGATCCCGGGCCTCGACGGCTGGGGTGCGATCGAGCCGTACCTGCCCCCGCGGGCCCGGGAAATCGGCGCGCAGGTCCGCCCGTGGGCACCGATCATCCTGTTCGCGATCCTGTGGTTCGTCCAGCCGGCGAACGCGGCCCTGTGGAAGGGCTCGTACGCGCTCTTCGGCGCCTTCGGGGGCTATGTGGACGGTGCGCAGATCGGGTTCAGCGTCTTCCAGTTCTGGAAGTGAGGTTTGGGCCGGGCGCCGCGCGGGAAGATCAGGTGCGGCGCTCGGTCAGCCAGACGTGCGCGCGTTTCCAGACGACCCGCAACCCCGAGCGCTCGCCGAAGTAGTCCCCCGCCGCGCCGACGACCGGCAACATGCCGATCGCCCGGTGCAGGATGTTGCCGCGCGGCCGCTTCTCGAGTTCTCCGGTGATCGCGAGCAGGCCACGGCCGAGCCGCCAGAGCGTGCCCGCCGCCGCTTTCACCGTCGCCTTGCCGTGCTTCTTCTCCGACGCCGTCAGTTCTTCGGTCAGCTTCGCCGCTTCGTCCGCCTCCGCGGCTTCGTCGTGCTCCGCGTGCCGGCCCGCCGCGAGGTCGGGGTCGATGTCGCGCTCGAAGAGCACCCACGCGATGAGCCGCACCCGCGTGCCGACGTCGGTGACGCCGTACTCGCCGGCGATCGCGCACAGCAGCAGGCCCTGCGACGCCGACCCCAGCGCGTCCTGCACCGGCAGCCGGTCGGCGAGTGCGCCGCCGAGGCCCGGGATGGACGTCAGCAGCGCCGTGAACCGGCCGACGCGGTTCATCCACCAGCTCGACCGGTCGTAGCCGGTCATCCGCGCCCACGCCGCCGTGCCGGGGACCTTCACCGACGTGACGCCGTGGATCAGCTTCGCCTTCAGCCCCGATTCGACGCCGGCCAGGTCGGTCTCCGCCCGCGCCTGCAGCCCGAACGGGTCGGACTCGCGCAGCGCGTCGAGCATCGGCCCGCACGCCCGCACGAACGGCCGCAGTACGGCCACGACCTGCCGGTCGGAGATCGCCTCAGCCACGTCCCGGTCCCCTTCCCGCAGTACGGCCCAGCCCACCGCCGAGCACCATGGCGCCCGGCAGCGCGCTCGCGCCGAGCAGCAGCAGGGCCCGCCAGTCCTGGATCAGCACCAGGTCACCGCCCGGGCCGAGCATGCCGACGCCGAACACCACGAGCACCCACACCGCCAGGGGTACCCACGAAAGCCCGGGCCGCACCAGCTTGGCCGTCGTCGACACCAGCCACGGCGTGGTGACCGCGCCGACGAGGACCATCACCGGCACCGGGACCACCCCGATCCGCAGCGGCAGGAAGAACAGCTCCAGCACGGCGAGCAGCACCGTGTCGAACGCGAGCAGCAGCAGAAGCAGCCGCTGGTCCCAGGTGAGCGGTGGCGGCACGGTCACAGCCCGCCGAAGAGGTCGTCCGCGGCACCCTCGGCCGGGCCGTGGGCCAGCACGAAGTAGTCCTTCGCCAGGATCGGCTGGGCGAGCTCGTTCGTCAGCGCGAAGTACGGGACGCCGTCGTCGACCACGGCGAGCTGCGTCGCGTGCGCGCGCAGTGCGGCCAGCTTCGCGGGGACATACGCGGCGACGTCGAGCACCGTCGTGATCTCTTCGTCGGGCGTCGTCGGCACCTCGTCGTCCGCGGGCACGTCGAAGATCGGATCGTGGGCACGCAACGCGGTCAGCCCGGTGCGCACCGCGTTCCTCGACGCCACCGTGTGGAACACCCGCTCGACCGGCTTCGCGCGCGACGCCGCGGCCATCGTGATCTCGTGGGCGCGGACGTGGTCGGGGTGGCCGTAGCCGCCGAACGCGTCGTAGGTGACGACGACCTGGGGCTGGAACTCGTCGAGGATTTCCGCCAGCTGCGCGGCCTGCTCGCCGGCGGAACCCCCGGTGAAGGCCCGCGGGTGCGACGCCGACGGCGTGCCCGCCATGCCCGAGTCCCGCCACCGGCCGATTCCGCCCAGGTAACGGTGCCTCGACACCCCCAGCGCGGCGCAGGCGGCCTTCAGCTCGGCGACGCGGTAGCCGCCCAGCTGGTCGGCGCCATGGGCGCGCAGGCCCTCCAGCTCGTGGAGGCCGGCCATGACCTCGCCCTCTTCACCCAGCGTGCAGGTCACCACGGCCACCTCGGCCCCCTCGGCGGCGTATCGTGCGATCGTGGCGCCGGTGGTGATGCTTTCGTCGTCGGGATGGGCGTGGACGAACAGCAGCCTGCGCGATACCGGGGAGATCACGGGTTGAGCGTAATTCCCGTGCTCCGACCTTCGTCGGGGACACCCTCGGTTATCCTCGCGCGAGTCGCGACCGCCGCGTCGTGACCGTCTGTACCCCCACGAAGGGCCATCTTGGTGAGCACTGAAGCAACTTCGGCGAACGTCGCCGACGTGTCGGGATCCGTCCTGTCCATCTCCGACCTGAGCGTGTCGTTCCAGACCGAGGACGGCGTCGTGGACGCCGTCAAGGGCATCGGGTTCGACGTCAAGCCCGGCGAGATCGTCGCCGTGGTCGGGGAGTCCGGGTCCGGCAAGTCCGTCACGTCGATGTCGGTGCTGGGCCTGCTGCCCAAGACCAGCCGGATCGCCGGCGAGCTGCGCCTCGGCGAGCGCAACCTGGCGGATCTCAAAGAGAAGGACATGCAGAAGATCCGCGGCAACCAGGTCGCGATGATCTTCCAGGAGCCGATGACGGCGCTGAACCCGGTCTACACGGTCGGCTGGCAGCTGCGCGAGGCCCTGCGCTCGCACCTCGAGATCTCCAAGGACGCCGCCGACAAGCGCGCCGTCGAGCTGCTCGACATGGTCGGCATCCCGAACCCGGACCTGCGGTTCAAGCAGTACCCGCACCAGCTCTCGGGCGGCCTGCGCCAGCGCGTCGTCATCGCCATGGCGATCGCCTGCGACCCGAAGGTCATCATCGCCGACGAGCCGACCACGGCGCTCGACGTCACGGTCCAGGCCGAGATCCTCGGCCTGCTGCGCAAGCTGCGCGACACCCTCGACACGGCGATCGTGCTGATCACCCACGACATGGGCGTCGTCGCCGACATGGCCGACCGCGTCATCGTGATGTACCAGGGCGAGATCGTCGAAGAGGCCCCGGTGCGCGAGCTGTTCGCGTCGCCGAAGGAGGACTACACCCGGCGGCTGCTCGCCGCGGTGCCGGTCCTCGGCCAGCGCCCGGAGGGCCGTCGCCTGCTCGACGACGCGGGCATCGACGCCGACAGCACCGAAGCGGCCAAGATCGCCGAGGAGATCCGGCTGGCCGACGCCGAGCTGGAGGCCGTGATCGAGGAGGCCGCCCCGGCCCTCGAGATCAAGAACCTGGTGCTCGAATACCCCGGCCGCCGCGGCCAGGGCAAGAACCGCGCGGTCGACGACGTCTCGCTGACCATCGCCAAGGGCGAGATCGTCGGCCTGGTCGGCGAGTCCGGTTCGGGCAAGTCGACGGTCGGCCGCTGCGCCGTCGGCCTGCTGCGCGCGACCGAGGGCACGATCGCGATCGCGGGCAAGGACATCACGAAGATGTCGGCGAAGGAGATCCGCCCGCTGCGCCGGTTCTTCTCGATCGTGTTCCAGGACCCGGCGTCGACGCTGGACCCGAAGATGACGATCGGCGAGTCGATCGCCGAGCCGATGGTGCTGCACAAGGTGCTCGCCGGCAAGGAGCTGTCGGCGCGCGTGCGGTCGCTGCTCGACAAGGTCGAGCTGGGTGGCCACTACATGAACCGCTACCCGCACGAGCTGTCGGGCGGCCAGCGCCAGCGCGTGGCGATCGCCCGCGCGCTGTCGCTCGACCCGGCGCTGCTCATCGCGGACGAGCCGACGTCGGCGCTGGACGTGTCGGTGCAGGCCCGCGTGCTGGACCTGTTCCTGGACCTGCAGCAGTCGCTGCAGTTCGCGTGCCTGTTCATCAGCCACGACCTGGCGGTGGTCGACCTGCTCGCCGACCGAGTCGCGGTGATGCAGCACGGCAAGCTGGTCGAGGTCGGTACGCGTGACCAGGTGCTGCACTCGCCGCAGCAGGACTACACGCGGCGCCTGCTGTCGGCGGCGCCGGTCGCCGACCCGATCCTGCAGGCCGAGCGCCGCGCGGCCTGGGAGGCCGGCAAGCTGGCCCCGGTGGCCGACTGAGCCCCTGAACACCCGGAAGGCCGCCACCTGGCTCAGGTGGCGGCCTTCGGCGTCTCACGGGCCCAAACGCCCCAATGCCACATTGGGGCGTTTGAGAACCGGCGTCAGCCCACCCGGATACGAGGGTCGAGGATGCCGTACATCAGGTCCGCGAGCAGGTTCGCCACGATGACGCTCGCCGCGATGACCACCAGCCAGCCCATCAGCACCTGGGGGTCGTTCTTGTTGACCGCCTCCACCAGCAGCGTGCCCATGCCGTGCCAGTTGAACACCGTCTCCGTGATGATCGCGCCCGTCACCGTGGCGCCGAAGTTGACCGAGAACAGCGTCATCACCGGGATCAGCGCGTTGCGGAACGCGTGGCGCCAGATCACCCTGCTGTTCGAGACGCCCTTCGCGCGCGCTGTGCGGACGTAGTCGGCGCCCAGGACCTCCAGCATCGACGCCCGCTGGAACCGGCTGTAGGCGGCGAACGTGATCGCCATGATGGACAGCGTCGGCAGCAGGAACGCGCCGACGTACTTCGCGAGCGCGTCGCCGACGCCGGTCGCCGAGAGGCTCTCCGGGCTCGTCGTCCGCAGCCACGGGTCGCCCAGGACGTCGGAGAGGCCCAGGTCGCGCACCCAGACGTTGGCGCGGATCGCGTAGCTCTTGAGAACGATGGCGACGCAGAAGATCGGCATCGAGAACATCAGGAACGCCAGCGTCGTCGCGACGTAGTCCCAGATCGAGTACTGCTTCACGGCGGCGAGGACGCCGACCAGCACGCCGAACACCAGGGCCAGCACCGAGGCCGCCAGCACCAGTTCGAGCGTCACCCGGAACGCCGCCATCACCTTCGGCGCGACCGGCTGGAGAGCGTTGCCCTGGGCGATGGAGATGCCCCAGTCGCCGCTCAGGAAGTGGCCGAGCCAGGTGAAGTAGCGCGCGAAAACGCTCTGGTCCAGGCCCAGTTTGTGCTCGGTGGCGGCGATGGCCTCGGCGTTGATCCCGGGTTTGCTCCGCAGCTCCCCGAGCGGGTCGCCCGTGTTGGCCACCATGACGAAGCAGAGGAACGTGCCGACCAGCAGGACCGGCACCGAGATGGCCAGCCGGCGGAGCACGTAGAGCACGAGATGCATCCGAAACCCCCAGGTCCGGCGATCTTCGAGCGAAACGGACGCGGGGGCGACCGGAACCGGTCACCCCCGCGTCGCGCGTTCAAGCCTTCATTCTCCGCTGGCGCGGGTCGAAGGCGTCGCGAAGACCGTCACCGATGAAGTTGATCGTCAGTGAAATCAGCACGAGCACGATGAACGGCCCGAAGAACAGCGCCGGCCGCGTCTGCAGCTGGGCGTAGTTCTCCAGGATGACGCGGCCGAGCGAGGTGTCCGGCAGCTGGACACCGAGGCCGATGAACGACAGCGCGGCTTCCGCCAGCACGGCCTGCGCGACCGCGAGGGTCGCGTTGACCGTGATGCTGCCGACCATGTTCGGCACCAGGTGCTTGAAGATGATCCGGAACGTCCCGGCGCCCGACGCGCGAGCCGCGTCGACGAACTCGCGCTGGGCCAGCGACATCGCTTCGGCACGGGTGATCCGCGCGATCTGCATCCAGCCGAACGCCGCGAGCACGAGCGCGACGATGTACCAGGAGCCGCTCCCGAACACCTTCGCCAGGATGGCCGCCGCGGCAATCTGCGGGATGATCAGGAACAGGTCCGTCACCCGCGAGATCGCCGAGTCGGTGAACTGGCGCAGGTAGCCCGCCAGTGCACCGAGGACCACACCGACCACGGTGGAGAGGATCGACACCGTCAGTGCGATCAGCAGCGAGAACTGGGTGCCGCGCAGGATCTGCGACACCATGTCCTTGCCGACCTGCGTGGTACCCAGCGGGAAGTCGCCGCTCGGCTTGGCGAACGACGGGAACGAGCTGTCCTCGTAGCCGTGCTTCCAGACGATCGGCAGGATGATGCTGAGCAGGATGATCAGCACCAGCACCGCGGTCGACGCCATGGCCAGCTTGTGGTGCAGGAACTTCCGGAGTACCAGCTTGCCCTGGCTCCGGGGTTCGGGCAGGGCTTCCGGGGGGAGCGTTCCGTCCAGGGTCGCGGTCTCGCTCGCGATGAGGGAGTTCAAGTCAGCCAACGCGAATCCTCGGGTCCAGGATGCCGTACACCAGGTCGGCGATCAGGTTGGCGACGATCACGCTGGTGGCGATGACCACGAGCCAGCCCATCATCACCTGAGTGTCGTTCTTGTTGACGGCTTCCACCAGCAATGTGCCCATACCGTGCCAGTTGAACACCGTTTCGGTGATGATGGCGCCGGCGAGCACCGAGCCGAAGTTCACCGAGAACAGGGTCGTCACGGGGATCAGGGCGTTGCGGAACGCGTGCCGGAAGATGACCCGGCCGTTCCCGAGGCCCTTGGCCCGCGCGGTGCGCACGTAGTCCGAGTTCATCACCTCGAGCATCGAGGCCCGCTGGAACCGGCTGTACGCCGCGAAGCTGATGGCCATGATCGACAGGGTCGGCAGCAGGTAAGCGCCGATGGTGCTGGCTATGAAGTCGCCGACGCCACTGGTTTTCAGCTGCTCCGGGCTCGTCGTGCGTAGCCATGGATTGCCGAGGATGTCCTGGAGGCCGAGGTCGCGCACCCACCCGTTGATCTCGATCGCGTAGCTCTTCAGCACGATCGCCACGCAGAAGATCGGCATGGAGAACAGCAGGAAGGCCAGCGTGGTGGCGAGGTAGTCGATGATCGAATACTGCTTCACGGCGGCGAGCACGCCGACGATGATCCCGATGATCAGCGCGAGGATCTCGGCTCCGACGACCAGCTTGAAGGTGACGCCGAACGCGGCCAGCACCTTCGGCGCGACCGGCTGCAGCGCGTTGCCCTGCGCGATGGACGTGCCCCAGTCACCCGACAGGAAGTCCTTGAGCCACGTGAAGTACCGCGGCACGATGCCCTGGTCCAGCCCCAGCTTGTGGGAGAGCGAGGCCAGCGCTTCCTTGCTGATGTTCGGGTTGTGCCGGAGCTCGCCGAGCGGGTCACCGGTGGCGGCGACCATCGCGAACGACAAAAAGGTCCCGACCAACAGGACGGGGATCGATATCGCCAAACGGCGAAGGATGTAGATCACCAGGTTCAACGAACTGCTCCTCATCCGGGCCTGGTCTTCAGAAGTGCGCTGGACCGCTACCCGGTTGTCTACCGTAGTGGGGGTGACCCTACGGTCAACAGCTACTTCCGGTGGGCACCGGGGCCCGGCTCGTGGCCGGGCCCCGGTACCTCCCAGGTCATTTGGAACGAGGGAAAAGAAGAGCCGGGGCTAGCCCTGCTACTTCTTCTCCCACTCGCCGGCGTTCCACAGGACACCGTTGTAGGACTGCATGTACACGCGGTCGATGCCCTTGAACGCCCACATGCTCGGCGTCTGGAACAGCGGCACGGTCGCGTACTTGTCCGCGATGGCCTTGTCCGCAGCCTGGTAGGCCTGCAGCTTGACCTGCTCGTCGGTCGCGCCTACCGCGGTCTTGAACGCCTCGTCGATCTTCGGGTCGCAGAGGTTCTGGTAGTTCTGGTCACCACCGGCGTTCGGGCAGACGTAGATCGAGCGCGACTGCGACTTGAACGGCGGCGAGGACCAGCCGAACAGCGCGATGTCGTAGTCACCGGTCGAGACGCGGCCACCCTTGAGGAAGTTGGCGTCGGTCTCGTCCTTGACCTCGATGCCGGCCGCCTTGGCCTGCGAGATGATGATCTCGACGGTCTGGCTGCGGCGGGCGTTCGAGTTGTGCGTGATCTTGAACGAAGCGCGCTGGCCACCCTTGGCGAAGATGCCGTCGCCACCCTTGACCCAGCCGGCGTCGGTCAGGGTCTTGGCCGCGGCCTCGGCACCCAGGCCGGCCTTGCTGCCGTACAGGTCGGTGTAGCCCTCTTCACCCTGGAAGAACACGATCGAGTTCAGCGGGGCCGCGTCGGCCTGGACTTCCTTGAGCAGCTTGTCGGTGATGGCCTTGCGGTCGACCACCTCGAAGAACGCCTTGCGCAGCGCGTCGTCCTTGAACATGCGGTTGAACTGCAGGTCAAGGTGCTCGTAGGTCAGCTGCGAGGCCGACCCGTAGGTGACGCCCTGAGCCGCGAGGCCCTTCATCGTGTTGGCCGCGGTGGCGTCCGGCTGGGTCGACGCCGCGACGTCGATCTCACCGTTCTGCAGCGCGGTCGCCATGGCCTTGGTGTCTTCCATGGCGCGGACGACGATCTTCGACGGGCCGCCCTTGCCGCCGGCCCACATCGGGTTCTTCTCGAGCGTGACGGCCTTCTGGTTGGCGTCGAACGCCGTGATCATGTACGGGCCGGACGCGGGCATGATCGCCTTGTCGAAGCCCTTCCACTTGTTCGTCCAGAAGTCACCGGCCTTGGCCACCTGGGCCGGGTCACCGGTCGGCGCGAGCTTGGTGATGTCCGCGATGCCGGTCTTCTGCTCGAGGATGTGCGCCGGCAGGATCTGCACACCGCTGAACAGGCCCTTGTAGTCGAGGTACGGCTCGCTGAAGTCCGTCTCGAGGGTCAGGTTGTCCTTGCAGGTGGCGGTCTTGATCTTGTCGTAACCGGTGGTCGAGGCCGCGTCGAACGGGTTCTTGCCGTCCGCGCCCTTGGCCAGCCCGCTCTGCGACAGCCAGCTCAGGTAGAAGTCCTTGCAGTCGAAGGGCGCGCCATCCGACCACTTCACGTTCGGCTTGATCTTGTACGTGATGACCTGCGGATCCTTGGAGGTCACGTCGACCGAGTCGAGGATGTCCTTGTTGAGCAGGATCTTGTTGTTGCCGTCGAGGACGAACGCGTCTTCGAGGACGGCGGTCAAGATGTAGGTGTTGTACGAGCTGTTGGTGTCCGGGGTGGTGTTGTTGTACCCGGAGTACCCGTCGTCGATCCCGACCGTGACCGTGCCGTCCCAGCCCTTGACGTCCGCGAGCTTGAACGTGTCGCCCTGCTCGGCCTTGCCGACCGCCATCGACTTGACGTCGGTCGACGATCCGTTCTGGTCGGTGCTGCCCGAGCCCGAGTCGCCACTGGTACAGGCGCTCAGCAGCAGCGAGGCGCCTGCGACGAGCGCAAAGGCGGAGACTGCTTTGGTTCTCCTCATGAAGTGTGCCCTCCTAGCACTGAGCCCTTGAATTGTGACAAGGACCCACACCGCTCCGGTTTGATGCCGGAGCCTACGACACGCCAAGTGACACTCAACTGGCGCACTGCGGGTGCACGCTAGAAAGGAAAAGCACCGACAGTCACCAGTTCAGGGTCGATCGTGACCAAAGGGTGACTTCCAGTCGACATCCGGAAATACGACGGTTACCTCATGGATTCACTAGCTCCCACTCGAACGCGTTGGTGAAGATCACCCGGTAGTACTGAATGCGTAGCCAAGTGATTACTTCGGGCCGCGAGTCCAGTTCACCGCGGACCCGAACGGGCCCACCATCGGAGGACCGGGGGTAACGCCCGAGATGCCCGATCCGATCGCCAGGGTGTCAGCCAATTGGAACAACGGGATTACCACGTTCTGACGCCAAAGTTCAGGCTCAAGAGTGGTGAGAGCTTCGGCGATCGGCGTCGATCCGGATAGCGCCGTGTCGATCGACGGCTGCAGCGCCGGGACGCAGAGCCCGGCGGAATTGCCCGGAACGATCGGCTTGGTCTTGTCCGTTCCCGAGGCGGTCTGCTCCGGCCGGCAGCCGAAGGTCGACGCGAGCACCGACGCCGTGTCGCCGCCGACTGCCTGCGGGACGACGGCGATGTCGATCCCGACGTTGCCCGCCGAGTCACCGGACGGCTGCTGGACCCCGTCGACGACCGGCATCGCGAGCAGGCCGCTGAACAGGTCTCGCGGCGGCGGCGTGATCGCGTTGACCTCGATGCCCTGCGCGACGAGCTCGGCGGCGAGCTCCTTCGCGATCGTCGCGTACGGCTCCTGGGTGGCCGGCGAGGCGATGACCAGCGAAAGGGCCTTGCCGTTCTTGCGCCAGGTACCCGCGGTCTTGGCGTAGCCGGCCGCCTTCAGCGACTCTTCGGCCTTCGCGACGTCGGGCGCGGTGGGCGGGCCGGGCGGGATGGTCGCCGCGTACCCGGCCTCCGACGGCGCCTTCACCTGGGCGTCGGCGTGGAGCGTCGACGACGGGCCGCCGTTGACGCCTTCGGCGACCAGCTTGCCGCGGTCGATCAGCGCGGCGACGCCGGCCCGGACCTGGCTGTCCCGCAGCGTGGCGCTGACCGGGCGCAGCAACACGCCGGCCACCACCGGCCTGGCCACGGTGTGCAGCTTCACGGCCGGGCCGAGGTCGCCGAGCCGCTTGAGCCCGTCACCGGCGGTCCTGGCCAGCGCGAACTGGTCGTTGCCGCTCTGCAGCGCGGGCAGCAGGGTGTTCTGGTCCGCCCGGCGCAGGACGATCCGGTCGATCGCCGCGGGCTTCTCCCAGTAGCGCTCGTTGCGCTCGAGGATGACCTCGCCGCGGGCGGTGTCGATGCTCTTGATCGAGAACGGCCCGGCGATGGCGGGGAAGTTCGACGCGAGCGCGCCCCGCCAGCCGTCGGGCGCGTCCTTGAGCAGGTGGGCGGGGAGCAGGTCCGAGAACAGCGTCCGCCAGCCGGGGTACGGCTTGGCGAAGGTGACCTCGACGCGCTTGCCGCCTTCGCGGGACTGCAGGTCGGTGATCTGCCGGTAGCCGGCGGGCTCGATCACGCCGGGCTGGTCGCGCATCTGGGTGCGCAGGTAGTCGAAGTCCTCGGCGGCGATGGGCGCGCCGTCGGACCAGGACGCGTCGGCCCGGATGTCGTAGGCGACCACGAACGGCTGCTGCGAGATCACCTGCGCGGCCTTCATCAGGTTCTTGTCGAGCTCGGTGCTGCCGTCGTCCTTCTGGCGGAACACCGAGGGCAGCAGCAGCTGCGACAGCGCGGAGGTCACCTGGGACGAGTCCGCGAGGTTGTGCGGGTTGTACCCGCCGAGCACGTCGTCGACGCCGACGACGATCTGCGACGGCGTCTTGCCGGTGGTGGACGCGGGCGCGACCGACGACGAGACGACCGGGGGCGGCGGGGTGTTGGAACAGGCGGTGAGCAGCACGGCCGCGAGTGCCAGTACCGGCACCGCTTTGCGATTCACCCGCACGCCCTGTTCCTCCCAGATTCTCCCCGATCGGGGCAGCCATGCTCCCACGACCACCTCCGCCGCCGGAACCGAGATTCCCATACCCGGATCACCCGGGCGCGGGCCCCCGTGGTGCCGCTATGGGGAAGGACGCGCGGACCACCGTCCGGGTTCCCGGACTGTTCCGGAACGGCGGAACGAACACGGGCCGGACACGAGAAAGGTTCATGTCGGTGGTGAGCACCAGGCTCCGAGTCCGTCGGAGCCCCTATAAAGATATAAGGAGAAGGACAGCGGAATTCGTGACGCCGGGTTCGGCGTCAGTCTACCCAGCGTGGCGAACCGGGAACGAAAGAACCTCCCGGCGGAAGACACCGGGAGGCCCTTTCGGCTTTCGGGAAGATCAGCCGTTGTCGCGGCTCTTGGCGCGCGAACGCTCCTTCGCGCGGGTGTTGACGTCCAGGGTGACCTTGCGGACCCGGACGACCTCGGGCGCGACCTCGACGCATTCGTCGACCGAGCAGAACTCCAGGGCCTCTTCCAGGCCCATCTTGCGCGGGCGGGCCAGCGTCTCCATCACGTCGGCGGAGGACTGACGCATGTTGGTCAGCTTCTTCTCCTTGGTGATGTTGATGTCGAGGTCCTCGAACCGCGGGTTCTCGCCCACGACCATGCCCTCGTAGACCTCCGCGCCCGGCTCGACGAAGAACGTGCCGCGGTCGGCCAGCTGGATCATCGCGTACGCGGTGACCGGGCCGGTGCGGTCGGCGACCAACGAGCCACTGTGGCGGGTGCGGATCTCGCCTGCCCACGGGAAGTAGCCCTCGAACACGTGGTTCGCGATGCCGGTGCCGCGGGTCTCGGTGAGGAAGTCGGTGCGGAAGCCGATCAGCCCGCGCGCCGGGAGGACGTAGTCGAGCTTGAGCCGGCCGGAGCCGTGCCCGCCCATGTGCTCCATGCGGCCCTTGCGCGAGGCCAGGAGCTGGGTGATCGCGCCGAGGTGCTCTTCCGGCGAGTCGATCGACAGGCGCTCGAACGGCTCGTGCACCTTGCCGTCGATGATGCGCGTGACCACCTGCGGCTTGCCGACGGTCAGCTCGAAGCCCTCGCGCCGCATCTGCTCGACGAGGATCGCCAGCGCCAGCTCGCCACGGCCCTGGACCTCCCAGGTGTCGGGGCGCTCGGTCGGCAGCACGCGGATCGAGACGTTGCCGATCAGCTCCTGGTCGAGGCGGGCCTTGACCAGCCGCGCGGTGACCTTGTCGCCGCCGTTGCGCCCGGCCAGCGGCGAGGTGTTGACGCCGATGGTCATCGAGATGGCGGGCTCGTCGACGGTGATCCGGGGCAGCGCCACCGGGTTGTCGGAGTCGGCGAGGGTGTCGCCGATGGTGATGTCCGGGATACCGGCGATGGCGACCAGCTCGCCCGCGCTGGCCTCGGTCGCCGGGACGCGGGTGAGCGCCTCGGTGACCAGCAGCTCGGAGATCCGGACGTTCTGCACGGTGCCGTCTTCGCGCATCCAGGCCACGGTCTGGCCCTTGCGCAGCTTGCCGGCGTGGATGCGGATCAGCGCGATGCGGCCGAGGAAGTTGGACGCGTCGAGGTTGGTGACCAGCGCCTGCAGCGGCGCGTCGAGGTCGGCGGCGGGCGGCGGCACGTGCCGGAGCAGGGTGTCGAACAGCGGGTCGAGGTTCTCGCTGTCGGGAATCTCACCGTCGGCGGGCTGCTCCAGGCTCGCCTTGCCGGCGCGCGCGGAGGCGTAGACGACCGGGAGGTCGAGGATCGCGTCGTGGTCGGCGTCCTCGATGTCGCTGGCCAGCTCGAGCAGCAGGTCGTGGGTCTCCTCGACGACCTCGGCGATCCGGGCGTCCGGGCGGTCGGTCTTGTTGACCAGCAGGATCACCGGCAGGCCGGCTTCGAGGGTCTTGCGCAGCACGAACCGGGTCTGCGGGAGCGGGCCCTCGGACGCGTCGACCAGCAGGACGACGCCGTCGACCATGGCCAGGCCGCGCTCGACCTCGCCGCCGAAGTCGGCGTGGCCGGGGGTGTCGATGACGTTGATCGTCACCGAGCCCTCGGGCGTCTGGCGGTGGATCGAGGTGTTCTTCGCGAGGATCGTGATGCCCTTTTCGCGCTCGAGCTCACCCGAGTCCATGACCCGGTCGACGAGCTCGGCGCGCTCGGCGAAAGCGCCGGACTGGCGGAGCATCGCGTCCACCAGCGTGGTCTTGCCGTGGTCGACGTGGGCGACGATCGCGACGTTGCGCAGGTCGGGCCGGGTCTTACCGGTCGCCCGGCCGGTTTCGACGGTAGCGCTGGCTGCGGGCACGCGAGAACTCCTGAACTTCAAGGGTTGGATGGCCGCGTCAGCCCGTCAGGGGGTCTCGTGACCGGCTCTGGTCACACGCGGACCTCACCAAGGATACCTCCCGCCCCATTGTGAGCAGTCCCACGCCCCCAGATCGGTTAGGCTCACCTAACGTGGATACCCGGTGAGCGTCGCCGATCGGAGGGAGCGTGCGCGTGGGCAAGAAGCCGGACGACCCGCGGAAGGTCGTGCGCAAGCTGATGAAGGCCGGCAAGGTCAAGAAGAAGTGCTGCCGGTCGAAGCCGCGCTGCAAGAAGTGCCCGGTATTGGCTCTGAAGAAGGCGAAGCTGGACCTGGCCGCGTAGGCCTCAGTGGGGCACGGCCTCGTTGATCTGCCGCAGCTCGGGTGCGGTCTTCGTCGGCGAGAACTCGATGACCTCGTACTTTGCGAGGTGCTTCACGCAGAACGGGTCGGACGCCAGGATGGCGTCGAGCTTCCCCCTGGACATCGGCCGCGTGATGATCACGCCGCCGGTGCGCGGGTTCCGCCGTCCGGAAGCCAGGAAGTGGCCGTGCTCGTACTGCTTGTTCAGCCACTCGGCGTGGTCCGGGAGCGCGTAGTCGATTTCCTCGATCGGGGCTGTGTAGTTCAGCAGGACGACATACATGGATAGACCGTAACTCCGCTCGCGCGCTCGCGCGTCCGGACGATGCGAAGTGGTGACGGATCGGGCTATAGTCGGCGCCATGCACGCGCAGACGTCCAGCTGGTGGCCGCCCACGGCGGCCGTCTAGTCCTGCGCTGATCACCAGCGGCCGCCCCGGGACGGGCGGCCTTTTTCGTGCCTTCTCCGGGGTGGCCCGACCTCGGAAGGAACCCCCACGATGAGCAAGCTGTCCGGCATCACGCCCTCCGGTCACGTCCACCTCGGCAACCACCTCGGGGCCGTCCGCCGCTGGGCCCTCGAGGGCGGCGTGGACGACCTGTACTTCGTCGCCGACCTGCACGGCATGACGACCTCGCACAACCCGGCGAGACTCCGATCCTTGGCGCGTGAGCAGCTGGCCGTGCTGATCGCCGCCGGCATCGATCCCGGGCGGGTGTTCGTCCAGTCCGACCTGACCCGCGAGCTGGGCGCGCTGACCTGGGTCCTGGAGTGCACCTGCAACTACGGCGAGGCCGCGCGGATGATCCAGTTCAAGGAGAAGTCGAAGGGCCAGGCCGGCGTGCGGCTGTCGCTGCTGACCTACCCGGCGCTGATGGCCGCGGACATCCTCCTGCAGGGCGCGGACGAAGTGCCGGTCGGCGAGGACCAGCGCCAGCACGTCGAGCTGACGCGGACCCTCGCGAAACGCTTCAACAGCACGTACGGCGAGGTGTTCACCGTCCCGGAGGCGGTGCTCCCGCCCGCGGGCGCGCGGGTGCGGGACCTGACCGACCCGACGCGCAAGATGTCGAAGTCGACGCGGGACGCGGCGGGCGTGGTGTTCGTCCTCGACGAGCCCGACCAGGTTCGCCGCAAGATCCGCCGCGCGGTCACCGACGGCGGCTCGGTACCGGTGCACGCCCCGGACACCCGCCCGGGCATGGCGAACCTGCTGGAGATCCTGGCCGCCTGCCGGGGCGGCTCCCCGGCGGACCTGGCAGAGGAGTTCTCGTCGTACGGAGCGGTCAAGGACGCCGTCGCCGACGCCGTGATCGAGGAGCTCCGCCCCCTGCGTGAACGGGCGTTGACGCTGCTCGACGACGTCGCGGAGCTGGACCAGGTCCGCAAGGCGGGTGCGGAACGCGCTCGCGAGCGCGGCTCGCACCGGCTCGACGCGGCGCTGCGCATGATCGGCGCCTGTTGAAGAGCCGTGAATGGCACATCGAGAGACTTGAAGTCCCTGAATGTGCCATTCACGGCTTTAGCCGAGCAGGTCCCGGAAGGCCGGGAGCAGGATGCGGTCGGCGGGCAGCCAGTCGATGTCGTCGAGGTCGTCGGGCCCGAGCCAGCGCAACGCCCGGTGCTCGACGGCCCGCGGCTCTTCCCCGGGCGAAACGAGCGAAGCCGCGTAGATCCGCAGGACCTTCCCGCCGGGCAGCGGGACGTCTTCGCCGACGCGGTCGCCGACCTCGACGACGACGTCCAGCTCCTCGCTGCACTCCCGGGCCAGCGCGAAGGCCTCGGACTCCCCCTCCTCGACCCGGCCGCCGGGCAGCTCCCACTGCCCCGCGTGTTTCGGCGGCCACGCCCGCTGTTGAGCCAGCAGCTTGCCGTCGCGTACCAAGGCGGCTCCCACGATCACAGCGTTCACAGTCCCGGAACTTACCCGGAAGCCCCGCCGGGGACCGCGCGCCAGACGACGACGAACCGCGCGCCGCCGTCCGGGGACTCGGCCACCTGGACGCGGCCGCCCCGGCGTCGCACGGTCTCCGCCACCATCGCCAGGCCCAGTCCGGTGCCACCCGAGGACCGGGCGCGGTCGTCGGCGATCCGGTAGAACCGGTCGAACACCTTCTCCCGGTGCTCCGGGGCGATGCCCGGGCCGTCGTCGTCGACCACCACCCGCACCGACGAGCGGGACGCGAGCACCGAGACGACGATCTGGCCCCGCGCGTAGCGGCACGCGTTGCGCAGCAGGTTGTCGAGCACTAACTCCACCTCGGCGTGCCCGGCGGACGCCCAGGCCTGCGCGACCGCGCTGCTCACCCGCGCCTCCGGTACCCCGGCCGGCAGCCGGGCCACCGCCGCGCGGACCTCGCTCACCAGCTCGACCGGCTCCGCCTGCGGCACCTCCCCCGCGTCCGAACGGGCCAGCGACAGCAGCCCGTCCAGCAGCGCCGACAACCGCTCGGCTTCGGTGAGGATGTCCGACAGCGTCTCCTGCGCCAGCTCCGGATCGGGGTTGGCGACGGCCACCTCGGCCTGCACCCGGATCGACGCGACCGGCGAGCGCAGCTCGTGCGCGGCGTCGCCGGTGAAGCGCCGCAGCCGTTCGCTCGCCTGCTCCTGGCGCTCGAGCAGGGCGTTGAACTCCTCCGCGAGCGCGCGCAGCTCGTCGTGCGAGTCCGGCAGCGCCAGCCGCGCCCCCGGCGGCAGCGACCGCACCGAGCCGCGCATGCGCGCGACCGGCCGCAGCGCCAGCCGGACCACCAGCCACGTCGCGAAGCCCGCCACCAGCGCGCCGATCGACGCGACGACCACCAGCCACACCCCGCCGTAGTGCACCGCCGCGGAGAACCCGACCAGGCCGGCGCCGGCGACGACCAGCCGCTGCGAACCGTCCGGCGTGCTGACGACCGTGCCCAGGTACCGCGCGCCGTCGCGCTGCACCGGCTGTCCCGCCTTGAGCGCCGAGACGTCCACCGGACCGAGCCCGGCCGGGGCGCCGCCGTCCAGCGGAGCGCCCGCGATGTCCAGCACCCGCAGCGTGACCGGGGCCGCGCCGGACAGCGGCCGGCCGGCGCTCACGTCGGCACCGGCCGGGCCGAGCGCGCTCACCAGCTCGCGGTCGACCGAGTCGATGAGCAGCGGCGAGAGGCTCGACGCGGCGAGCGCCGCCAGCCCGAGCAGGCAGCCCAGGGTGATCGTCGCGGCCAGCACGGTGATCCGGGCCTGCAGGGACCGGCCCCGCCACCACGGGATCACGGGGTGATGACCTCGTCGAGCTCCGCGTCGGACGCCAGGTAGCCGTGCCCGCGCACAGTCCGCAGCAGCGCGCCGGCGCCGACCGCGTCGAGCTTGCGCCGCACGTAACCGACGTAGACCTCGACGAGGTTGCGGGTCACGGCCTGCTCTTCGCCCCAGACCGCGCGCAGCAGCTCGTCCTTCGTGACGACCGTGCCCGCCCGCCCGACGAGCACGTCGAGCAGCGCGAACTCGCGTGGGCTGAGGCCGACCTCCTCGCCGCTCCAGTGCACCTGCCGCAGCCCGCGGTCGACCTCCAGCGCGCCGAGCCGCAGCGTGCCGCGGCCGGTCTCCGGCCCCACCCGGCGCAGCACCGCGCGGACCTGCGCGACCAGCACCACGAAGGAGAACGGCTTCACGAGGTAGCCGTCGGCGCCGAGGTCGAGGCCGTCGGCCTGGTCGATCTCGCCGTCCTTGGCCGAGACCAGCAGCACCGGCGTGGTGACGCCGTCCTTGCGCAGCCGCTCCAGCACGCGGTAGCCGGACAGGCCCGGCAGCATGATGTCGAGCAGCACGACGTCGAACGAGCCGGTGCTCGCCAGCTGCAGCCCGCTGGGGCCGTCCGCGGCGGTGACCACGTCCATCCCCTCCGCGCGCAGCCCGCGTTGCAGGGCCTTCCGCACGCCCGGTTCGTCGTCGACCACCAGCACCCGAGGTTTCACGAGACTCATCATGGCCGGTTTGCGCAGGTCGTGCCTCAGTTCTCAGCGCGATCTCAGGGTGGGAGGGAGAACCTTCAGGGGTATCTCAGCCTCGAGAGGGAAGCGTCGGAGCCAGGGAGCCGGGCACACTCGGGCCCGGGAACACCACAGGGAGAGACGCATGAAACCGAAGACGAAGGGCATCACCGCCGCGATCGTCGGTACCGCGCTCGGTGCGGGCGGGCTCGCGTTCGTCGCGATGCCGGCCAGCGCCGACGACAAGCCGGCCCTGCCGCAGATCAGCGCCGAGGACCTCGTGCAGTCGGTCGTGCAGGCGAAGCCGGGCGCGTTCGACGGCACGCTGAAGGTCAGCAACGACCTGGGCCTGCCCGCGGTCGGGAACGCGCTGCCGGGGGCGTCGGCGCTGAACATCGATTCGGCGCACATCTTCAGTGACGGCGCGGGCAAGAGCCGCCTGGCCGTCACGCAGGGGGCGAGCCAGGAGACCGTGGTCCACGACGGCACGACCGTCTGGGACTACAGCTCCAAGACGAACACCGCGACGAAGGTGACCGTCCCGGCCGACGTGGCCAAGCAGAAGGGCGCGGGCAGCGAGAAGACGCCCGACCCGCTCACGGCTTCGACGGAGCTGCTCGCGAAGGTCCGCGAGAGCAGCACGGTGTCGGTCGACGGCACCGCGACCGTCGCGGGCCGGCCGGCGTACGAGCTGGTCCTGACGCCGAAGCCGGCCGAGCGGACGCTGCTGCGCGAGATCCGCGTCGCCGTCGACTCGCAGACGCGGATGCCGCTGCGCGTGGCGGTGCTGAGCAACGGGACGGCGACGCCGGCGCTCGAGGTCGCGTTCACCCAGGTCGAGTTCACGCAGCAGCCGGCCGACCTGTTCGCCTTCACCCCGCCGAAGGGCGCCAAGGTGCAGGAGAAGACGCCGACGATCGACCAGAAGGACAAGGACCTCGCCGAGCAGGCCAAGCAGGACGTCAAGGTCGTCGGCGACGGCTGGGACACCGTCATCACCGGCAAGGTCCCCGCGGACGCGCTGAACGCGGCGCCGAAGCAGCAGTCCGGCCGTGAAGGCCGCGGTGGCAACGCCGACCCGAAGGCGCTGCTCGAGCGGTTCGCCAAGAAGGTCAGCGGCGCCTGGGGCAGCGGCTACCTCGTCACCACGAAGGTCGGCAGCGCGGTGCTGACCGACGACGGCCGGTTCGCGGCCGGTGCGGTGCCGGAGCAGGTCCTGTACGAAGCGCTGGGCCAGAAGTGACCAGCACGACCTCTGTGGAGTCCGGGGCGGACGTTTCTTCGGAGACGTCCGCCCCGGCGGTTCCCCTGGCCGCACGCACGCGGGGGCTGCGCAAGGTCTACGGCAGCACGGTCGCAGTGGACCACGTCGACCTCGACATCCCGCAGGGCGCGGTCGTCGGGATGCTCGGGCCGAACGGCTCGGGCAAGACGACCACGATCCGGATGCTGCTCGGCCTCGTCCGGCCGACCGAGGGCGAGGTCGAGCTGCTCGGCCGTCCGATGCCGGACGCCGCCGCGCACGCGTTGCCCGACGTCGGCGCGCTGGTCGAAGGGCCGGGCTTCCACCCGTTCCTCTCCGGGCGCGACAACCTGCTGCGCTTCGCCGCGGCGGAACCGCGGTTGTCGTCGGCCGGGATCCCCAGCGCCGTCGACGCCGCTTTGGAACGCGTCGGGCTGACCGGCGCGGCGCGGCGGCGGTACAAGGGGTATTCGCTGGGCATGAAGCAGCGGCTCGGGCTCGCCTCGGCGTTGCTCGTGCCACGGAAGATGGTCGTGCTCGACGAGCCGACCAACGGCCTCGACCCCGCGGGTACCAGGGAGATCCGCAGGATCATGGCCGAGCTGCACGCCGAGGGCGTCACCGTGCTGGTGTCGTCGCACCTGCTGGCCGAGGTGGAGGCGACGTGCACGCACGTGGCCGTGCTGCAGGCCGGCAACGTCGTCGCGCAGGGCGAGCTGGCGGAGCTGCTGGAGTCCGGGAACGCGGCCCTGCTGGTCCGCACGCCGGACGCGGAGCAGGCGGTGGAAGTGCTGCGGGAGAACCGGATCGGCGCGCGGCTCACGCCGGACGGCGTCCGCGCGGATCTGACGGTGACGGAAGCGCCGCGGGTGCTGCAGGTCCTGGTGGGCGCGGGGGTCGCGGTCCACGAGGCGACGCGGGCCCGCACCGGGCTGGAAGACCTGTTCGCGCGGCTGACGGAGGGGTCGGAATGACGGCGGTCCTCGAAGCACCGGCGGCCCGCACGGGCCACGACACGGTGCCCTTGCCCCGGCTGCTGGCCGCGGAGCTGCGCTGGATCTTCCGGCGGCCGCGCACACTCGCCGTGCTGGGCCTGCTGGCGCTGATCCCGGTGGTGATCGGTATCGGCTTGACGCTGGTGAACGACCCGTCGGACACCGGCGGCGGCCCGGACGACGGCGGCGGAGCGCTGCTGGCGTCGGCGGTGAACAACGCGTTCGTGCTGCCGATCGCGGCGATCGTGCTGTCACTGGCGCTGCTCCTGCCGCTGGCCTCGGCCATGGCGGGCGCCGACGCGATCGCGGGCGAGACGTCCCACGGCACACTGCGCGGCTGGCTGATCGCGCCGGTGGGCCGGGGCCGCCTGCTGGGGGTGAAGGCGTTCGGCGTCGCGACGGTGTCGGTGGTCTCGGTGCTGGCGATGTGCGTCACGGGCGTGGCGACGGGCCTGATCATCAACGGCACGGATTCGCTGTTCACGCTGTCGGGCACAACGCTGTCGTTCGGCGGTGCGATGGCGCGGATCCTGCTGATGGCGGGCTGGGTGGTGCTCCAGCTGTGGGCGGTCGGCGCGGTGGCGCTGGCGATCTCCAGCTGGACCGAGCACCCGATGCTGGTGGTGGCCTCGGTCCTGGCCGGCGACATCGTGTTCACCATCCTGGGGTTCCTGAGTTCGCTGAAGTGGCTGCACCCGTTCCTGCTGACGCAGAACTGGGCGGTGGCACCGGCGGAGGTCCTGCAGGACCCGATGGGCACGCAGATGCTCGGCGAGGGGGCTTTGCGGGCTGCTTGCTACATCGTGATCGGCCTGTCCCTGGCCTACGCGAGGTTGTCGACCCGCGACGGCTGACACGAAGTTCGTGAAGGCCACCTTGAGGAACTTCATGTTCCTCAAGGTGGCCTTCACGAACTTGGGCGCCCGACCACCGCTATCCCGTCGGGGTCCAGCGTGAGGTGCACCGCGTCCCCGGCGCGCAGGTCCGAAGCCGCCGGGGCCACCGCGTCCACTGTGGACTTGGTCAGGCGTACGACCAGTCGCACGTGTTCCCGCCGGTGCACCGCCGCGACGACCTCGCCCGGTACCCCTTCGGGCGCGACCCGCAGCGCGTGCGGCCGCAGCCCGAGCCGCACCGAGCCGTCGTCGATGTCCGGCAGCGTCACGTCACCCCAAGCCGTCCGCACCACTCCGCCCGCCGCGGCGCCCTCGGCGAACGTCGTCACGCCCAGGAACCGGGCCACGCCGTCGTCGGCCGGGTTGCGCCAGACGCGGCGGACCGCGCCTTCCTGGCGGACTTCGCCGGCGTCCAGGACCGCGACCCGGTCGGCCAGCGTGAACGCCTCCTCCTGGTCGTGCGTCACCAGCAACGCCGTGATCTTGCTGCGCCGCAACAGGTCCGCCAGGTCGATGGCCAGCTGCTCGCGCAACCCGGCGTCCAAACCGGACAGTGGCTCGTCCAGAAGCAGCAACCGCGGCTTCGGCGCCAACGCCCGGGCCAGCGCCACCCGCTGGGCCTGACCGCCGGACAGCTCCGTCACCCGCCGTCGTTCGAAGCCGGAAAGGCCCACCAGCTCCAGCAGCTCGGCCACGCGCGGCGCCCACGAAGACCGCGGCACGCCGTGCATCCGCAGGCCGAACGCGATGTTCGCGGCGACGTCCCGGTGGCCGAACAGCTGGCCGTCCTGGAACACCAGCCCGAACCCGCGCCGGTGCACCGGCACCGCGCCGAGGTCCTCGCCGTCCCAGCTGACCGAGCCGCGCGCCGACGGCTCCAGTCCCGTGATCGCGCGCAGCAGCGTCGACTTCCCCGAGCCCGACGGGCCGAGCAATGCCAGCACCTCGCCGTCGGCGATGTCCAGCCGGACGTCGCGGACCGCCGCGAACGATCCATAGTGGACGGTCAGGTCCCGCACCGACAACGCCATCAGAACTCTCCCACCCCGCCGCGCCCGAGCCGGTCGATCAGCGCGACCGCCAGCACCGTCACGAGCATCAGCAACGCGCACGCCGCGTACGCCATCTGGTTGTTCAGCTCGCCCGGGCGCGCCATCAGCGTCGCGACCGCGACCGGCAGCGTCGGCGCCGTCGGCCGGGCGAGGAAGCTCGTCGCGCCGAACTCGCCGAGCGCCACGACGAACCCGAACCCCGCCGCCGCGACCAGCGGCCGCAGTGTCAGCGGCAGGTCGATCTCCCGCCACACCCGCAGCGGGCTCGCGCCGAGCGTCGACGCGGCCTGCCGCAGCCGGACGTCGACCGAGCGCAGCACCGGCAGCACCATCCGCACGATCAGCGGGATGATCACCAGCGCCTGGGCCAGCGGCACCAGGTACGGCGACGTCCGGAGGTCGCCGGGCAGCGCGTCGAGCGTCACGAGGTAGCCGAACCCGACGGTCACAGCGGACACGCCGAGCGGCAGCATCAGCACGGCGTCCATCGTCTCGCCGAGACCACGCGCGGCTTTGGTGGACGATCGGCGCAGTGCCACCAGCACCACGGACGCGAGCACGCCGACGACCATCGCCAGCAGCGTCGCGTCGATGGCCACCTTCAGCGAGTTCAGCGCGGCGTCCCAACCGGACACCTGCAGCGCGCCCTTCTCACCGGTGCTCGTGAGGGCCCGGTACCCGGCGAGGCTCCAGCCGTCCTCAGTGGACACGGACTCGGCGAGCAGCGCGACGATCGGCGTCAGCAGCAGCCCCAGCACGACGCCCGCGGCCCCGACGACCCACCACTCGCCGCCGCTCGGACGTCGAGCCCCGCCGGAACCGGTCCGGGCACTGTCCTTGCGCCGTCGCGCCAGCCCGCCGAGCACCAGCGCGGCGACCACGGCCGCGAACTGGATCAGCGATAGTGCGGCGGCCCCCGAGAGGTCAAGGAGGTCGACTGTCCGCAGGTAGATCTCGGTTTCCAGGGTCCGGTACCGGGCGCCGCCGAGGATCAGCACGACGCCGAAACTGGTGGCACAGAACAGGAACACCACGGCCGCGGCCGACGCGATGGCGGGTGCCAGCGCGGGCAGCGTCACCGACCGGAAGGCCCGCCACGGCGACGCACCCAGCGCGCGGGCGGCGTCGGTCGTCCGCGAATCCAGCCTCGCCCACAGCCCGGCGACGGTCCGCGCGACGACGGCGACGTTGAAGAAGGCGTTGGCCAGCACAATCGGCAGCACGCCGCCGTCCGGCCACAGCGCGCGGAACGCGAGCCCGACGACGACGGTCGGCAGCACGAACGGCACCAGCACCAGCGTCCGCGCCAAGCCGACGCCGGGCAGCCGTACCCGCGCGAGCAGGAACGCGACCGGCAGACCGGCCAGCACCGCCACGACCGTCGACGCGGCCGCCGTCGCGACGGTGAACCCGGCCAGCTGCCAGGTCCGTGAGTCGCCGAGGACGACGTCAAGACCGCCGGCGGCGAACCCGCGGCCCACGATCGCCGCCACCGGCCAGGCGAAGAACACCACCAGGAAGCCGATCGGGGCCAGCCCGAGCAACGCCAGGCCGAGCCCGCGGGCGGTCCGGGGCGGGGCTGGGACTGGTGCTTTTCGGGGGCTCCGGGTGGCGGAGCCCCCGGCCCGGGGCGGAGGCCCGGATGTCACTGCACGAGCGTGCGCCATTCGCCGATCCACTTCTCGCGCCCGGCCTGCACCTGGTCCGGCGGCAGCGTCTGCGGCCGCTGCGGCAGCGGCGCGACCTGCGCCCAGCCCGCGGGCAGGTCGACGCCCTGGCGCGCCGGGTAGACGTACATGTTGGCCGCGACGGTCGCCTGGAACTGCTGCGAGAGCAGGAAGTCGACGACCTTGCGCGCGTTCTCGGCCTGCTTGCCGTTCGTCAGCACGCCGGCGTACTCGACCTGCCGGTAGCAGGTGTCGAGCAGCGCCTTGGTGCGCGGCTTCCCGTCGTCGCCGACTTCGGCGGCCGGCGACGACGCGTACGAAACGACGATCGGCCGCGGGCCCTTGCCGGACGAGCCGGAGAACTGCTTGGTGTAGGCCTCTTCCCAGCCGCTGACCACCTTGACGCCATTGGCCTTGAGCTTGGCCCAGTACTCCTTCCAGCCGCTGTCGCCGAACTTCGCGACGGTGCCGAGGAGGAAGGCCAGCCCGGGCGACGCCGTCGCCGGGTCCTCGGCGACCAGCAGATCCTTGTACTTCGGGTCGGCCAGGTCGTCGTAGCTCGACGGCGCCGGGATCCCCTTGGTGGTGAAGTAGTTCGTGTCGACGTTGACGCAGACGTCGCCGACGTCGACCGCGGAGAGGCGGTGCTGGGGGTCGACGGCGTAGCGCTGCGGCCCGCGGTCGGCCTCCGGGCTGGTGTAGGGCTCGAAGACGCCCTCGGTGAGCGCGCGGGAGGCGAAGGTGGAGTCGACGCCGTACGCGACGTCGCCGATCGGGTTCGCCTTCGTCAGCACGAGCTTGTTGGTCAGCGATCCGGCGTCGCCCTGCTTGAGCACGGAGATCTTGATGCCCGACTGCTTCTGGAAGGCGTCGAGCACCTCCTGCGGTGCGAGGAAGGAATCGTGCGTCACGAGGGTGACGGTGGGCGTCTGCTGCGTGTCACCGGACCCGTCCGACAGCGAGCACGCCGAAGCGACGGCACTGACGGCGGCGATGGCCGTCGCGGCGCGAACAGCCCTGCGTTTCATCTACCCTCCTGCACTTCGCCGGACGAGGAGGGCTAGCCCTCCCATCGCCGGCATGATCCGGTCAGGTGCGAACGGTCGCGGGTGACCCGCCTCTCAGCCCGGCTGACCGGACTCCCGTGGCAACCGTGCAGCGTAGTCCAGGACGGACGACCATGGAGACATGACGGAAATCTTGAGCGACGACGAGGCCGATCGTTCGTTGGGAAGCGACTGGACCCGCACCGGCGCGGTGATCTCCCGCGAGGTGGCGCTGGCGAGCTTCGTGCAGGCGATCGAGGTGGTGGACCGGGTCGCGGCGCTCGCCGAAGCCGCCGACCACCACCCGGACATCGACATCCGCTGGCGCACGCTGACCTTCCGGCTCAGCACCCACTCGGCGGGCGGCCTGACGGCGAAGGACTTCGACCTGGCGCGGGAGATCGACTCGGTCCTCTCGGGACTGTGATCTCGGCTACGCTGAGTGCACCTTCGCGCCTGTTCGACGTCTCTCGGTTACCGGAACCTTCGGGAGGGAGACGAGATGACTCAGGCAATCGTGGTCGGTACAGCGGCGTTCGCGACGATGGTGGCGGCGGCCGGGGGTGTGCTCTGGTTCACCGCCCGGACCCGCCGTCACTCGGACGGCTGAGAGTTCGATCACAGAGGCTAACGCCGGGCATGATCGGCGCGCTGTTCCTGCGGAAGCATCGGCTCGGCCCAAGGAACGCCATGAACAGCACCGCCGCCCTCACCCCCGCCCAGCGCGCCTGGATCAACGCCCTCGCCCCCGCGGTGGTGCTGATCGCCATCGCCCTGCTGGGCCTGCTCGGCTAGTTCGCGAAGTCCTGCTGGACCTTCAGGTCCGGCAGGGCAGGCGATCAGTACCGGGGCATGTTCGGGATCGCCTTCTCGGCGACCCCGATGAGATCGTCGACCTTCGCCACATCGGCCGTCACGTCCTCGGCGGTCACCGAAGGCGCCTCGGAAGAACGGTAGGCGACTTCGTTGCGCCGGACCCGCATCCGGTTGAAGGGACGCACAAGCGGCCCCAGCGGCGGATCGAGCTGCGCGAGAACCGCTTCGTAAACGGCGATGTGGCCACCACGGCTCGTCGCACGCAGGCCTTGGTTCTGCAGGACGGCCGCCAACGCACGCCGGGCGCCGTCGTACGCCAGCGTGTAAGCGCCTTCCGGATCCGAATCCAGCAGCTGCCGCGCCGAAGCGACGTGGGTGCGGGCCCTGGCGAGCTCCGCTTCCGCAGCCTCCCGCGAAGCCGGGACGTGTTCGAGGGAACCGCGCGCGATGAGCGCGTCGATCGTGGCGCGTCCTTGGTTCCACCGGGTCATCGGGAAGTCTCCTGCTCGAGAGGCAGCGGGACCAGCGGACGCTCACGCACGCTGGTGAGGAACGGATCCGTGCTGCTCGCCGCCCACGACGCCGGCGAGATCCGATGGACGCTGACCTCGCGGCCCAGCCGCCGAGACACGCCCTCGACCAGGTCGAAGAGCGCGTCCGGATCGGGCGAACCGACGACGAGAACGTCGACGTCACCGGGCGGCGGCCCCGGTTCGCCGCGGTAGCGCGCGGCCCAGGACCCGTAGATGTAGGCCTCGCGCACGCCCACCAGACCGGACAAGGCCTCGGCGATCAGCGGCAGCGGCCCGAAGGTGACCGCGATGAGCTCGCTCAACGGCCGGTAGAGCGGAGTGTCCGTACGGGCTTTGACGAGCCGGCTCCGGCCGACCCGCCGGTCCGCCAGGATGCCGCCCCCGACGAGCCGTTCGACCTCGCGCAGCACGGCCGTCGGCGTGACACCACACGCCTCGGCGAGCTCGGTGATGCTGTACTCGCGCTCCGGGTGCAGCAGGACCAGCGCGAGCAGCTCACCCTGCATGCGCGACCGCAACAGCGGCAGCAGCTGCGACGAAGCTTTCATTGGGCGCAGTATATCCTGCGCCCAATGAAAACAACAGTAAGTAGGCTACACGCACCTAAAGTGAGAACGGGCTGGGACCGCAACGCCGACGTGCCCGAGCGAGTTGTGGAAGGAACCGTTCACCGTCGGACTGCCCAGCGAGTTCGCCCGACCAGTGGCCAGTGCGCTTGGCGAGGGACCTGGTCTCCCAGCGGGAACACTCACGATCGACCGTACAGGCTTCGACCTGGTCAATTCGTCCGAAATGATCTTCGGGCAGGCGGCAGCCGCACTGAAGACCGCCATGGCCGCGCACCTGGTGAGTTCGGCCGGCGCCAGGCAACCGTAGCTCACGGCGGAGGCCCTTTGGTCAGACGTTGAAGCGGAACTCGACCAGATGTCGATGCGGAGCAACCATTAGGGGCCACAACCACCAGAGCAGCCGAGACTCAGGCAACGGTCTCCCATCCGGGGCCGGAGAAGGGTTGATAGCCGGCCGGCACGCGGAGTCTCGCTCTGACCAGCAGCCGGAAGTGATAGCCGACCTCGGGTCCATTCGCCCGCAGCACACTCACAGAACAGCTCTCAGCTGAATGCAGTAGATCGAGGAGTGGACCAGGCACATAGCCGAGACACACTTCATCACAGTCCGTAACCAGCAAGGCTCGCGAGTCCCATTCGTTGTCTGTCTCGGGAACGACTCGCAACAGCTCGCCGAGCTCAAGTTGCGAGATACGAGCTTGGGCCTCCAGCGTCTGATAGCGCACACCATGGACCAGGAAATCCACCGTCAGCGCGCCGTCGGAATCAGCGATCGGTGCTGGCAGCACCTCGATTTCGTCACCGACACGTCGGCCCCCGCTTCGTTGCAGCACCTCGAATGGGGCAGCGCCAACGGTGAGCCCCAGTGCCTCCATCGAGATCTGCCGGTCAGGTCGACGGGAGGAGATCACCCGCTCGGCAAAGATCGGGAAGAGACGCTCGGAGGTATACCGATGCATCGTGTCGCTTAGGCCGGGTAACGTTCGGAAGCCTTCGACCGCCACCGCTCCACGTAGGTAAGCGAAGCTGTACGTGTGCCCGTCATGTGTCAGGAAACCCAGAGGATAGTAGCTTTGCGTAGCGGGGTCGCGACGAGTGACGAGGAGCCGTGGGGAGTCGTCGGCGACTCCGACATGGGCCGTCGTAGGTGCAGCCAGGGTCATCTCGTCAGCCTCCTCTGGTTCTCCTCGAGGATCCCTCTGATGAATGTACGGCGTACCTCTGACAGTCTCATCGTGTTTCTCGCCGCGTCCAGCAGGTCGTCGAGGCGCGCCAAGTCGTACCGCGCCACTCGATCCACCCAGTCCCGCGCCTGCGCTCCAGCCTGTTCGACGGCCAGAAGAGCAAGGTCCACGAGTGTCTGTCGCCTGCCTCCTTCAAACCGTGAGGCCTTCCCACGGCCGGCAAACGTGACCGGATCCTGACCAGCCAAATCGGCCTCACGGACCCCCGAGCCCAGCGCGCTGCCGTGATCGAAGGAAGGGGCCAAGCGCTGCTCCCCATCGTGGTCCAGGACAGCCCAGTTGATCGCGTGCCGATCCGTGTTGGCGATCCAAGCGTCGAACACCAAGTAGCCCGCAAAGACCGAGAACGCCGAACACTCGGCCGGTAGCCCGGGCGGCGGACCGCAGCCGTTCAGGATCGAGCGGATGTTGGCCAGGTTGTGCCCAACGCGTTCCTTGGGACGGTCGTCGCCTGAACAGCTCAAGTAGCCGGGGTACTCGGAGAGCCGCACATCTCCGCTGTGAAGGTCCCAACCGTCCGGCCTGACGTTGCGGGAGATGATGCCCTCGTCAGAGGCACGCCCAGCGAACTCCACCCTTGCGGCCGGAAGGCCAAGATCTTCGGCCAGCGCACTGGCGAGTCGTTCAGCTACATCGTCATACCGACGATAGCTGGTCTCAAGGCCGAACTTCGAAGACTTGTAAAGCCAAAGTTCTTTGTCATCCGCCCGGCGCGCGAGCCACAGCTTGGGATCGGCCCCTTCGGACTCTTGGCCGATTACCAGCCAATCAGAAACATCGACAACATCGAACTTCACAGAGGTAACTTACCGTAACAGTTCGTCACTGGACCATGGCGGACTGAGCGGTATCTGCCGGATCGGCCGAGGCTCACACGTTGAAGCGGAACTCGACCACGTCGCCGTCGGACATGAGGTAGTCCTTGCCCTCCATGCGGACCTTGCCAGCCGCCCGGGCCGCCGCCATCGAGCCCGCCGCCATCAGGTCGTCGTACGAGACGATCTCCGCCTTGATGAAGCCGCGCTCGAAGTCCGTGTGGATCACGCCCGCCGCCTGCGGGGCCGTTGCGCCCTGCGGGATCGTCCAGGCGCGGGACTCCTTCGGGCCCGCCGTCAGGTACGTCTGCAGGCCCAGGGTGTGGAAGCCCGCGCGGGCCAGGGAATACAAGCCCGGCTCCGGCTGGCCGACGGACTCGAGCAGCTCGCGCACCGACTCCTCGTCGTCCAGCTCCAGCAGCTCCGCCTCGACCTTCGCGTCGAGGAACACCGCGTCCGCCGGTGCGACCAGCTTGGTCAGCTCCTCGCGGCGGGCTTCGTCGGTGAGGACCGACTCGTCGGCGTTGAAGACGTACAGGAACGGCTTCGTCGTCAGGAGGCTGTGCTCGCGAAGCAGTTCGAGGTCGACGTCCTTCTGCGCGGAGAAGAGCGTGCGTCCGCTGTCGAGGATCTCCTTCGCCTTCTGCGCGGCCTCGAGCGCGGGCTTCGCTTCCTTCTTGGTCCGCGCTTCCTTCTCCAGCCGCCAGACGGCCTTCTCGAGGGTCTGCAGGTCGGCCAGGATCAGCTCGGTGTTGATCGTCTCGATATCGCTCAGCGGATCGATTCGGCCGTCGACGTGGATCACGTCCGGGTCGTCGAACACGCGGATGACCTGGCAGATCGCGTTGGCTTCGCGGATGTTCGCGAGAAACTTGTTGCCCAGCCCGGCACCCTCGGACGCGCCCTTCACGATGCCCGCGATGTCCACAAAGGACACCACGGCCGGGACCGTCTTCTCCGACTTGTACAGCTCGGCCAGCTTGTCCAGCCGGGGGTCCGGCAGCGGCACGACACCGACGTTCGGCTCGATCGTCGCGAACGGGTAGTTCGCGGCGAGCACGTCATTGCGGGTCAGCGCGTTGAACAGGGTGGACTTGCCGACGTTGGGCAGGCCGACGATACCGAGGGTGAGGCTCACGACCCCGCAGTCTACGTGTCTGCCCCGGTCGGGCCCCGCGCACCCAGCGCCGTGGCGGATTTCCGCCAGCGACGGCGCTGACCTGCTGGCATGCTCGGATCCATGGTCACGATCACCGAAGCGCCCCCGCTCTGGCGCGACATCGAACGCTGCTATCGCGTGGTCACCGCCCGCGACTCGCGCTTCGACGGCCAGTTCATCATGGCGGTCCGCACCACCGGGATCTACTGCCGCCCGTCCTGCCCGGCGTCGACGCCGAAGGCGCAGAACGTCAGCTTCTTCCCGACGTCGGCGGCCGCGCAGGCCAACGGCTTCCGCGCCTGCCGCCGCTGCCTGCCCGACGCCGTCCCCGGCTCGCCGGACTGGAACGTGCGCGCCGATCTCGCGTCGCGGGCGATGCGCCTGATCGCCGACGGGACGGTGGAACGCGAAGGCGTCCCGGGCCTCGCGCGGCGGCTCGGCTACTCGGAACGCCAGCTCGGCCGGGTGCTCACCGCCGAACTCGGCGCCGGCCCGCTCGCCTTGGCCCGGGCACATCGTGCGCATTCGGCGCGGTTGCTCATCGAGATGTCCGAGCTGCCGCTGACGGATGTCGCGTTCGCGGCGGGCTTCTCAAGCGTGCGGCAGTTCAACGAGACGATCCGCGAAGTGTTCGCGACGACGCCTTCGCAGCTTCGCGTCTCCGCAGCTTCACGAAGGGGACGCCAGAGTGATGTCAGCGGGACGCGGCTCAGCCTGCGGTTGCCGTTCAGGCCACCGTTCGACGCCGAGGGCCTGCTTCGCTTCTTCGCGGCCTACGCAGTCCCGGACGTAGAGGAAGTCACTTCGGAGTCTTACGCCCGCACCCTGCGGCTCGCCCACGGCACCGGTGCCGTGCGGCTGACTCCGCGGCCGGACCACGTGCGCTGCGAACTGCGGCTCACCGACCTGCGCGACCTCGGCAGCGCGGTCAGCCGGGTGCGCCGGCTGCTCGACCTCGACGCCGACCCCGCCGCGGTCACGCGTGTCCTCGGCGCCGACCCGGCGCTGGCCCCGCTGGTCGCGGAAGTGCCGGGAATCCGGGTGCCGGGCGCGGTGGACGGCGAGGAACTGCTGCTCCGCGCGCTCCTGAGCGAGGTACCGCTCGGCGAGGATGTGCCGGGCGAATGGGGTGTGACGCGGCTGTTCCCGACCGCGGCCGAGGTCGCGGCCACCGGCCACCCCGTCGCCACCGCGCTGGCCGAGGGACGGCTGGACGTGCACGTCGGCCGGGACGCGGCCGAGCTGCGCGCCGAGTTGCTGGCGTACGTCGAACCGTCGATGGCGGACTACGTCGTGATGCGAGTCCTCGGCGCCCCGGACGTCCTGCTCTCGGAGGACACCGCCGTCCGGCGCGGCGCCGAGGCGTTGGGTATCGCGCCGGACTCACTCGGCGAGCGCGCCCGCGCGTGGACGCCCTGGTGCTCTTACGCCGGGATGTACCTCCGGCACACCGGCTCGCCGTGATTCAGTCCTGTTCGCCCTGCCACAGCACGGCCTGGGCGACGATCACCCGGTCACCGTCGAACGTCGCGGCCGGCGAGCCGTACAGGCGGTAGCCGAGTTCGAGTGCTTCGCTGACCCGGAAACAGAACTTCGCGTCGTCCGGGCCGGTCAGCACGCGGTAGCGGGGCAGGCCGTTCGGCGGCTGGTCCGTCATGGCTTCATCTTGTCCGAGCGATCAACCGGCGCGCACCTCCAAGGTCGAGCCCGTGCGGGACTTCCGGACCCGCAACCGCGTCGGGATGCGCTGCCGCAGCTCCTCGACGTGGGAGACCAGCCCGACCACCCGGCCGCCGGCGCGGAGCTCGTCGAGGATGTTCATGACGACGTCGAGGGTTTCGGCGTCGAGCGTGCCGAAGCCCTCGTCGACGAAGAGCGTGTCCAGCAGCGCGCCGCCGGTCTCGCCCGCGACGACGTCGGCCAGGCCCAGCGCCAGTGCCAGCGACGCGAGGAACGACTCGCCGCCCGACAGCGTCTTCGCCGGGCGGATGGTGCCCGAGTAGTCGTCCAGCACGTCGATGCCGAGCCCGCCGCGGGTGCCGCGCGCCCCGGCCGCGTCCGAGTGCACGAACGAATACCGGCCCTGGCTCATCGTGCGGAGCCGGTGCGTGGCGGCGACCGCGACTTCTTCGAGCCGCGCGGCCAGCACGTACGACCGCAGCGACATCTTGCGGCTGTTCTGCCCGCGCCCGTTGACGACCTCCGCGAGCGCCCGCAGCTCGGCGTACTCCGCTTCGGCCGGGGCGAGCCCGGCGAGTGCCTTGCGCAGCAGGCCGGCCAGCCGGTTCAGCTCCCCGTGCTGCGCGGTGGCGGCTCGCAGCGCCGCGTACGCCGAGTCGGCGCGCGCCCGCGCCAGCTGGGCCGCGTCGGCCGCGCGGCCGACGTCCGCGACGTCGTCCGGCGAGATCCCGAACAGGTCCGGCTCGGCCAGCAGCGCCCGTGCCCCCGCCGCGGCCGCCTCGGCTTCGGCGATGCCCTGCTCCAGCTTCTCGATCTGCTCATCCGGCAGCATCGCGGCCCGCGCCTTCTTCAGCGACGTGAACCCCTTCGCCTTGACCGCCGCCTCGACCAGCACGCGTTGCTCCGCCACCCGTTCCCGGGCACCGGCGACCGCCGTGCGGGCCTCGGCGACCTCCTCGAGGGCCTCGGCAAGGCCGAGGAGGTGCGCCCGGCGGGCACCGACGTCCGCGAACTCGCCCCGCCCGGCGACCAGGCGGCGATCGCGCTCGGCCAGCCGTTCCTCCAGGGCGCGGACGTCGGTGACGGCTTCGGTCGCCGCCTGTTCGGCCCGGCGCAGGCGCTCGGTCCGCAGCTCGGCGTCACGCTCCAGCAGGACGACCTGCTGGCTCAGCTTCGCCTTGGCTGCCGCCTTTTCGGTGAGGGCGGCGACGGTGGACCGGGCTTCCGCCAGCTCGGCGGTGATCGACTCGGCCGTGCGCCCGGCCAGCCGTTCGATCAGCCCCGCCAGCCGGGCCTTCGCCTCTTCCAGCGCGACGACGACCCGCTGCCGCAGGGCGTCCGCTGCCTGTTCGGCTTCTTCGGCGGCGCGCTCCTCGGCCGGGTCGACCAGCTCGACATCCCGGGTCGCCGGCGACGGGTGCTCGGCCGACCCGCACACCGGGCACGGCGCGCCGTCCGGCAGCGCGGCGGCCAGCTCGGCCGCCATCCCGTCCAGCCGCCGCTCCCGCAGGTCGAGCCGCCGCTGCCGGGCCTCCTGGTGTGCGTCGACGACTTCGCGCAGCTTCGCCTCGCCCCGTTGGACCTTTGCCTGGGCCTCGGGCAGTTCGGCCGCGTCTCGGGCGACGGCTCGCAGCTCGTCCACCTTCGCCTTGGCACCGTCGAGCTTGGCTTCGGCTTCGGCCGCTTCGAGCGCGTCCGCCCGCAGCTTGGCCAGCCGGCCGGGGATCGCGGCCAGCTCGGTGGTCAGTTCCCCGGCCTGCTGCTGAGCCGTGACGGCGGTGAGCTTCCGGTCGTCCCGCCGCATGATGTCGACCTGCTGCTGCTCGGCCTCGGCAACGAGTTCCGCGACCGCTCCCGCCTCTTCCCAGGCGGCGGCCGCGCGCGCCTTCAGATCGCCAGTCGCCCGCGTGCCGAACTCCCGCAGCCGGGCGCCGCGGGCCTTCTCCGCCTGCTCGGCTTCGGTCAGCTCGGCGGCCCGCCGGTCCAGCAGGTCGGCCTCCACGGCGACGCCGGCCGCCCGCCGCGCGGCCGCGACCTCCTGCGCCCATTCGGCCCGCTGTGGCGCCTGCTCGGTGATCTCGACCAGGCGCAGGTGCGCGGTGCGGACCCGGCGGATCTTCTCGGCACCGGCGCGTTCTTCCTGCAGGTAGACGTCCGCCCGCTGGGCGGCCGCCCGCGCCCGCTCCTCCTCGGCCGTCACCAGCCCGACTCGGTGTTCCGACTCGGTGAGCACGGCGCCGACCCAGCCGGCGACGTCGCCCTCGGGTGGGTCCTGCTGGGCCTCCTGCGCGTACCTCGCCAGCAGCTCCCGCACGTCCGCCTGGCGTTCGGCCAGCTCCCGGCCGCGCTCGGCCCGCAGGTCGGTGAACCAGCGTTCGACGTCGGCGAAGCGCTCGGTGCCGAACAGCCGTTCCAGGAGCTTCTCGCGCTCGGCGGTGTCCGACCGCAGGAAGCGGGCGAACTCGCCCTGCGGGAGCAGCACCACCTGGAAGAACTGCGCCGCCGTCATCCCGAGCAGCCGCTCGACGGTGCGCGCGACCTCTTCGATCCGGATCAGGCCTTCCGGCGACAGCCCGGCGGGCGCGGTGCCGACCCAGCTCAGCGACACCCTCGCCTGCTGGGTGGTCGTGCCCTCGCCGCGCCGCTTCGGCCGCTGGTACTCCGGGTTGCGGACGATCTTCAGCCGGCGCCCCTGCACGGTGAGCTCCAGCGCGACCTCGGTGACCTGGTCGGGCCCGGCCAGGTCGCAGCGCAGCCGCTTGGCCTCGTTGCGGGCGCCCGGGACCACGCCGAACAGCGCGAAGGCGATCGCGTCGAGCAGCGTCGTCTTGCCCGCGCCGGTTTCGCCGTGCAGGAGGAAGAGGCCGTCGGCGCCGAGCACGTCGAAGTCGACCACTTCGCGTGCGCAGTACGGCCCGAAGGCTTCGACCTCCAGCCTGTGCAGCCTCATTTCGCGAGGGCCCCCCGGTCGGCCGCTTCCAGGGCCCGGAACAGGAGCTGCTCTTCGCTTTCGGTCGGCGGGGCGCCCCGGCAGTCGTCGAGGAAGCTGCGCGAGACCTCGATGTCGGTCCGGCCGCGGACGGCGTCGGAGTAGCGCAGCGGGGCACCGGCGTGCCCGCCCTCGTGCTCCCATTCCAGGTGCACCGCGTACGGGAAGCGCTCGCGCAGCCGCCGCATCGCGTCCACCGGGCGGACCCGGTCGGTGACGGTGACCGACAGGAAGTGGCCGAGGTGTTCGTCGTGCGCCGGGTCGTTCAGGAGGTCTTCGATCTCGCCGCGGAGGGTGGCCAGCGCCCGGGGCACGGGCAGCTCGTGGCGCCGGACCTCGGCGAGGCCGTCGGCGCCGAGGTCGACCAGCCAGACCGATTTCCGTTGCCGTGCTTCGGAAAACGAGTAGGCAAGGGGGCTGCCGGAATACCGCAGGTGCTCGGCGAGCGTCTGCGGGCCGTGGAGGTGACCGAGCGCCACGTAGCCGACGCCGTCGAAGATCGAGCCGGGCACCTGCTCGACGCCGCCGACCGCGATCGTGCGCTCCGATTCCGCCGGCTCGCCGCCGGTGACGAACGCGTGCGCGAGCACGACCGACCGGGCACCGGGCCGGGTTTCGAGGTCCGCGCGGATGCGGCGCATGGCCTCGGTGAGCACGCCGGTGTGGCCGCGCGCGTCCGGCACGCCCAGCGCGTGGCGCGCCGGTTCCGGTTCCAGGTAAGGGATTCCGTAGACGGCGACCGGGCCGTGGGCGTCCTCGAACAGCACCGGTTCGGCCAGCCCGCCGACGGTGGTGCGCAGGTGCAGGCCACCCGCCGCGGCGAACTCCGCGAAGGCGCCGAGCCGGGGCGCGGAGTCGTGGTTGCCCGGCGTGACAACGAGTTGGGCACCGGCCGCGCGGATCCGGGCGACGGCCGCGGTGGCCACGCGCACGGCTTCGGCCGAGGGCACCGCCCGGTCGTAGATGTCGCCTGCCACCAGGACGACGTCGATCGCCTCGCCGGCGACGAGGCCGGCGAGGTGCCCGAGCACCGCTTCCTGTTCCGCGAGCAGGTCGGCGCCGTGGAACGTGCGGCCGATGTGCCAGTCGGAGGTGTGCAGGAATCTCACGGTGGCCAAGGTACGACCCGGCTCCGACGAAATCGCGCAGGCACGCCGCCACCTCACTCGAACGTGTGTACTAACACGAGCGTGCCGAATTGGACACGCCCTGGGCGATATCGGGTTCTTCGCAGGTCAGCTACCCAGAGCGACGGATCGGGTGCGATTTTTGTCGGTGGGGTCCGCCATGATGTCTGCGAGCTCGGAGGCTCGGAGACCCGGAGGGAGGAGATGAAGTGGCGACAGTGCTGACCACCGCTGCGATCGTGCTCGCGGTCCTGCTGCTGGTCGCCGTCGCGCTGCTGTGGCGGCTGTACCAGGACGGGATGCGCCGGGCGGACGCGGCGGCCCGGCTGGTGGCGGCCGAGCGGGCGAAGGCGGACCAGCAGCAGCTGGCGCTGCGGCGGTACGAAGTCGCGTTCGCCTCGATCAGCGGGCGCGGCGAGCTGGGCGAGCAGGTGCTGGTCGAGACGGCGCGGGCGCTCGGGCTGCGCGAGGACCTGCACTTCACGCTGCAGACGGACCTGGCGGGCGGCGGCGCGGCGAAACCGGACATGGTGCTGCGGGTGGGCGGCGACCGCACGGTGCCGGTCGACGCGAAGGCGAGCATGGCGACCTGGTCCGAGGCGGTGGAGACCGACGACCCGGACGAACGGCTGGACGCGTTGCGCGCGCACGTCCGGCAGATCCGCTCCCGGGCCGCCGACCTGGCCGGCAAGGGCTACCAGCGCTGGGCGGACGCGATCTACGGCACGATCATGTTCGTCCCGTCCGACGCCGCCGTGGTCGCGGCGCTGGACACCGATCCGGAGCTGCTGCGCTGGCTCATCGACCGCCGGGTGTTCCTGTGCGGCCCCACGGGCTTCGGGGTCCTCGCCTCGGCGGCCCTGTTCGCGGCGAGCGACCGGACCCTGGAGGCCGACGTCGAACAGGTACGGGCGGGAGCGGCCGCGGCGCACCGGGCGGCGGGCGGCGCGGTGGAGGCGTTCAACCTGTCCAGCACGCACCTCCAGCGCTTCCTCTCGGCCCGGCGGCGGGAGCTGGAGGCCCTGGAGACGTTCCGGTCGACAGTGGCCCCGCTGACGGACGCCGCGGGGAGCCCGGCCGCGGTGCCGACGGTGCGGAAGGGGGACGAACTGGCGGCAAGCTGAGCACCCCACGGGCGGCGGCGACCCTCGCCGGTCGTCGGTCACATCGGCACCGGTCCGGGTGGCCTGAGGCCGGGAAAGGTTCGCCGCGGAGGGGCCGTCCGACCGCTGCTCCGGGGACCTTCGGGCCACGCCTCGGGACGCTGTAGCCCCATGTCGGCGGCGGTGCTGGCAAGATCTTCACATCCACGAGATACGGTGTTGTCTCGTGACCGCGATTCGCGATCGCCAGAGCGATCCAGATGCCGACGACGTCCCCGTGCCGTGGGATGAGCGTCCTGTCGTCGGTTCGAGGCGCGGACTGCCGTGGTGGGCGGCGATCCTGATCGGCCTCGGCCTGGCGATCGTGGGCGCCCTCCTGGGCAAACCGAGCCAGACGAACATCCCGGTGGTCTTCATCGTCTGCTACATCGCCGGGGCCGTGATCGCGGTCTGCGCGGTGCGGCGCCGTGGCCTGTTCGGGCCCATGGTGATGCCGCCGCTGGTGCTGGCCGTGACCGTGCCCGGGGTGATCCTGCTGACCGGGTCCTCCTCCGGGGGCCAGGCCGACGACATGCTGTCGAAGGCGTTGAACATCGGCACCCCGCTGATCAACGGCTTCCCCATGATGGCCATCACCACCGGCGTCACCCTGCTGATCGGGCTCGTCCGGATCTTCCGCGAGCGCGACCCCGACGCCCCGAAGAAGATCAAGGCCGACCGGCGGCGAGCGGACGAGGACGACGAGAAGCCGTCGTCGCGCGCCGCGGCCACGTCGGCCGGGGGACGTCCGCGGCCGGCCGGGTCGGGCCGGTCCGGCCAGACCCCGCTGCCGCCCGGTGCCCGGCGCGGCCGGGAGGGCGAACCGCCGCGCCGTCCGCGTCCGCCCGCGGAAGGGGAACGCCGCACGCCGCGGCCGCCCGCCGACCGCGACCCGGGGACCCGCGGCACCCGGAAACCCCCGCCGTCGACCCGGCGCACCCCGCGCCCGGACGAAGGCGACCCGCGCCGCCGCGAACCGCGTGACGACGCTCCGCGGCGACGTCCGCGTCCGCCCGCTGAAGACGGCCGCGACACTCCGCCCCGCCGTCCGTCCGGCGGACGGGGTGCCCCGCCGCGCCGGAACCGTCCCTGGGACGAAGAAGAGCGCTGACGACCTGTTGAAACGGCGGTCGCCTCCTGCCGGAGGCGACCGCCGTTTCGCTACGAAGGCACCGGCGCCCGTGATCGGGAGCGGAACTCGCGTGATCAGAGCCGGAACTCGCGTGACTGGAGCCGGAGCTCGCGTGATCAGAGGGGCATCGCGCGGGGTGGAAAGCAGTTCGGCGGCGGGGCGCCGAAGCGACCTGCCGCCGAACCGGAGGCCGGGGACTCAGACCTTGCGCAGTTCCTTGGGTGGCGCGAAGGTGATCTTCTCGTTCGCCGTCGTGACCTCGTCGACGTCGCCGTAGCCGCGCTCGGCCAGCCAGGCGAGCAGCTCCATGACCAGCTCGTCCGGGACCGACGCGCCCGACGTCACGCCGACCGTCGTCACGCCGGAGAGCCACGCTTCGTCGACCTCGTGGGCGAAGTCGACCAGGTACGACGCCCGGGCCCCCGCCTTCAAAGCCACCTCGACCAGGCGCTTCGAGTTGGACGAGTTCGTCGACCCGACCACCAGGACCAGGTCGCACTCGGCCGCCATCGCCTTGACCGCGACCTGGCGGTTCGTCGTCGCGTAGCAGATGTCGTCGCTCGGCGGGTCCGCCAAGCCGGGGAAGCGCTCGCGGAGCTGGTCGACGCGCTCCATCGTCTCGTCGACCGACAGCGTCGTCTGGGACAGCCAGATCACCTTCGACGGGTCGCGCACCTCGACCTTGTCGACGTCCTCGGCTGTGTCGACCAGCTGGACCTTGTCCGGCGCCTCGCCGGCGGTGCCCTCGACCTCTTCGTGGCCCTCGTGGCCGATCAGCAGGATGTCGTAGTCGTCCTTCGCGAAGCGGTTGACCTCCTTGTGCACCTTCGTCACCAGGGGGCAGGTCGCGTCGATCGTGCGCAGGTTCCGGTCGGCGGCCTCCGCGTGCACCATCGGCGAGACGCCGTGGGCGGAGAACACCACGAGCGCGCCCTCGGGCACCTCCGACGTCTCGTCGACGAAGATCGCGCCGCGCTCACGCAGCGTCTCGACCACGTGCCGGTTGTGGACGATCTCCTTGCGGACGTACACCGGGGCGCCGTAGACCTCGAGAGCCTTCTCGACGGCGATCACCGCGCGGTCGACGCCGGCGCAGTAACCACGGGGTTTGGCGAGCAGCACCCGCTTGCCGGAAGCGGTTCCGGTGATCGTCGGGGTACCCGCGGGCTCGATTCCGGGACTCGCTGAACTCATGCCCCCAGGGTACGGGCAGCCCGGTGACGACCTCGCAGTCCCTTTCGGGTGAGCTTCCTCCCCCTACCGGGCTGTGCCCGGGGTCACGCAACGCGCCCGGACCCACCCTTTCGGTTGGGCAGGATGGCGGATATGCGGCAGGCTGGACGCATGAAGCCTTTCCCGCTCCCCCTCCGGGTCGCCGCGGGCCTAGCCGTCATCACCGCCGAGCGGGTTCGCGAACTCCCCCGGCAGCTCGCCGGGCTCCCCGTGACCGTCGCCAGCCAGGTCCTGCAGGCGTCCATGCGCGTGCAGCAGCACGTCACCGAGCTGGCGATCAAGGGCGACAACGCGCTGTCGAGCCTGCGCCCGGTCGAGGACACCCCGAGCTGGGCGACGTTCGACGAAGACGCCGAGCCCGACGTTCCGCCCGCGCGCCCGAACCTCGCGCCGGTCGCCGAGGTGCCGGAACCGCGCTCGGAAATCAACGGTCACGTTCCGTCAGCGGCCGAGCTCGAAGCGGAGCTGGGCGACCCGTGGGCCGAAGAGGAACGCGCGCTCGCCGAGGACCACGCCGACGGCGAGTTCGACTCCGCCGAAGACAGCGACCAGGCCGACCAGGCCGACCACGACGCGAGGAAAGCCGAAGCACCCCGCAAGCCCAAGCCCGGCACGCCCAAGGTCGACAAGAAGGTCAAGAGCGAGACCCCCAAGACCAGCGCCGCGGGGTACGAAGGTCCCGCCGGGCTGACCGGCTACGACCAGCTCACCCTCCCGCAGCTGCGGGCCCGGCTGCGCCAGCTCTCGATCGACCAGCTCGAGACGATCCTCGACTACGAGCGCGCCCACGCCGACCGCTCGTCCTTCACCGGGATGCTGGCCCGCCGGATCGCCAACGCGCGCAAGGCCGAGCGGGCGAACGCTGAGTCACCCGAAGACAGCGGCGACGGCACGGAAGGCCCGTGACCACCGAATCCGCACAGGCGCCCGCGAGCACCGCGGAAAAGCCGTGGCCCGTCCGGACGGTCGCGCGCAAGATCGGCGACTGGATCCACCGGCTCGGCACCGTGTGGGTCGAGGGCCAGGTCACGCAGGTCAACTCGCGGCCGAACACGCAGACGGCGTTCCTGACGCTGCGTGACCCGTCGGCGGACGTCTCCATGTCGGTCACCTGCCCGAACTGGCTGATCCGCGAGATGGAGCCGCCGCTGCGCGAAGGCGCGAGCGTGGTGGTGCACGCGAAACCGTCGTACTTCTTCGGCCGCGGCACGATCAGCCTGCGTGCCGACCAGATCCGCGCCGTCGGCATCGGTGAGCTGCTGGCCCGGATCGAACGCCTCCGCAAGCTGCTGGCCGCCGAAGGCCTGTTCTCGCCGCAGCGCAAGCGGCCGATCCCGTTCCTGCCGAAGGGTGTCGGGCTGATCACCGGCCGCGCGTCGGCCGCCGAGCGGGACGTACTGGTCAACGCGCAGGCGCGCTGGCCGCACGTCAAGTTCAAGGTCCTCAACACCGCCGTGCAGGGCTCGCAGGCCGTCCCGCAGATCATGCGCGCGCTGAGGATCCTGGACGCCGACCCCGAAATCGACGTCATCGTCATCGCCCGCGGCGGCGGCAGCGTCGAGGACCTGCTGCCGTTCTCCGACGAGGCGCTCTGCCGCGCGGTGTCGGCCGCCGGCACGCCGGTGGTCAGCGCGATCGGGCACGAGCCCGACACCCCGCTGCTCGACCACGTCGCCGACCTGCGCTGCTCGACGCCGACCGACGCGAGCAAGCGCATCGTGCCGGACGTCCGCGAGGAGACCGAGCGGGTCCGGCAGATGCGCGACCGCGGGCGCCGCGCCCTGCACGGCTGGGTCGACACGCAGGCGCGGCTGCTCAACCAGATCCGCAGCCGCCCGTCGCTGGCCGATCCGCTCGGACCGGTCCAGCGCCGCCAGGACGACGTCGACCTCCACCGCGAGCGCGCGCGCCGCGCCATGCTCACCCTGCTCGCGAAGGACCAGGCCGAGGTCGCGAGCGCGCGGGCCCGGCTCACCGCGCTGGGCCCGGCCGCGACGCTGGCCCGCGGGTACGCGGTCGTGCAGTTCGTCGACGCCGAAGGCAACCTCCAGGTACTCCGCTCCGTCTCCGAAGTCGAGGCCGGTGCCCAGCTGCGCGTGCGCGTGGGTGACGGCGCGATCGGCGCGGTGGCGGAAGGAGAGCAGGGGTGAAGGCGACGTTCCTCCCGCTCACCGTGGACGCGGCCAGGAAACTCGGCGCGCGGCCGCTGCTGGACCAGGCGGTGCGCACCGACCGGGCGGCCGCCGAGTGCTGGACGGCGTTGCTCGCCGGCTGCGGCAGCGCCGCCCGCCGCGACCTGGGGCCGCAGCTGCGGCGGCTGTCCGAGGCGACGTCGATGCAGGTCGGTTCGCGCTGGTGGTTCGCCGAGGGAGCCGGGCACCGCAAGCGGGTGGCCGGCGCGCAGGAGAACCTCGAAGAGGCGATCGCGGACGGTGACGGGCAGGAGTTCGCCCTGGCGTTCGTCGGGTACGACCACGCGATGGCCAGCGCGGTAGTGTGCGCGAACAGCGTGCAAGCCAGGAAGGTCGGAGAACACCGAGCGTGAGTGAAGCAACCAGCGAGGAGCTCGGCTACGAGCAGGCTCGCGACCGCCTCGTCGAGGTCGTCCGCGAGCTCGAGGCCGGTGGCCTGTCCCTCGAGCAGTCGCTCGCGTTGTGGGAGAAGGGCGAGAAGCTCGCGAAGATCTGTGAGCGGCATCTCGAAGGCGCGCGCGAGCGCATCGAAGCCGCTCTCGCGTCCGTAGAGGACGACTCCGAGCAGTGAGCTAGGCCATGCCCTCGGTATCTGGAAACACGGCGGGTATCTGACAGACTGTTGGCCCGCCAGTTCCACGATCCGGGAGGCACAGATGCCCGCCGCAGACAGTCGTCGTGAAGCGCCCGACCGCAACCTCGCGATGGAGCTGGTCCGGGTCACCGAGGCCGCCGCGATGGCCGCCGGCCGGTGGGTCGGCCGCGGCGACAAGATCGGCGGGGACGGCGCGGCCGTCGACGCGATGCGCCAGCTCGTCTCGACGGTGTCGATGCGCGGGGTCGTGGTGATCGGCGAGGGCGAGAAGGACGAAGCCCCGATGCTGTTCAACGGCGAAGAGGTCGGCAACGGCGACGGGCCGGACTGCGACGTCGCGGTCGACCCGGTCGACGGCACCACGCTGATGGCGAAGGGCATGCCGAACGCGCTCGCGGTGCTCGCGGTCGCCGAGCGCGGGGCGATGTTCGACCCGTCCGCGGTGTTCTACATGGAAAAGCTGGCCGTCGGGCCGGAGGCGGCGGGCAAGGTCGAGCTCGGCGCGCCGATCGCGGAGAACATCCGGCGCGTGGCCAAGGCGAAGAACAGCAGCGTCGGCGACGTCACGGTGTGCGTCCTCGACCGGCCGCGCCACGAGCAGATCATCAAGGAGATCCGCGACGCCGGCGCGCGGATCCGGTTCATCTCCGACGGCGACGTCGCGGGTGCGATCGCCGCGGCCCGCCCGACCACAGGCGTCGACATGCTGATCGGCATCGGCGGTACCCCCGAGGGCATCATCGCGGCCTGCGCGATGAAGTGCCTCGGCGGCGAGCTGCAGGGCCGGCTGTGGCCGAAGGACGACGCCGAGCGCGAGAAGGCCCTCGCCGCCGGCCACGACCTCGACCGTGTGCTGCTGAACGACGACCTCGTGCGCGGCGACAACGTCTTCTTCTGCGCCACCGGCGTCACCGACGGCGACCTGCTGCGCGGCGTCCACTACCGCGAGGGCGGGGCGACGACGCAGTCCATCGTGATGCGGTCGAAGTCCGGGACCGTCAGAATGATCGACGGCTACCACCGGCTGAACAAGCTGCGGGCGTACTCCTCGGTCAACTTCGACGGCCACCTGGACGTGCCCGCCGACGACGTCGTTCCCCCGCTGCCGTAAGGAGATCCGTGACCAGGCGAGCCCCGGCCCTGCTGGCAGCGTGCGCGCTCGCCCTGGTCCCCGGCACAGCCGCGGCCGCCCCCGGCGTCGTCGGGGGTTCGGACGCGGACCAGCCGTACCCGTTCACGGTGTCGCTGCATTCCTCGTCGGGGAAGCTGTTCTGCGCCGGCGCGCTGATCGCGCCCACGTGGGTGGTCACGGCCGCGCACTGCGCGTTCGACAAGACCCCGGCCGCGATCTCGGTGCGAGCGGGCACGAACGACGTCGGTCAGGGCGGCGAGGTCGCCCAGGTCGCCGGGATCGTGGTGAATCCGGCGTTCAACACGCAGAGCCCGGCGGGCGACATCGCGCTGCTGCGGCTGACGGCACCGGCCGCGGCGGCGCCGATCGGGCTCGCGACGGCCGCGTCGCCGGGCACCGCGACCCGCATCCTCGGCTGGGGCCAGACGTGCCCGAAGGTCAACTGTGGACAGCTGCCGACAACGCTGCAGCAACTCGACACGCACATCGTCGAGGGCTCGAAGTGCACGTCGGTGTTCGACGGCACGGCCGAGCTGTGCACGGACAACCCGGGCGGCAAGGCCGGAGCGTGCTTCGGCGACTCCGGTGGCCCCGAGATCGTCCGTGACGGCGACCAGTGGCGGCTCGTCGGTGTCACCAGCCGGCCGGGCAACAACGACCCGGAATGCGCGTCGGCGCCGTCGATCTACACGTCCGTCGTCGCGTACGCGCCGTGGATCGCGGAGAAGACGAAGGCCTGATCTACTCGGCGTTGCTCGAGTGGCCCGGGAACAGGTGGGCGTCCGGGTCGAGCGCGACAGCGATGTTGTTGACGGCTGTGGCGGCCTCGCCGAAGCCGGTCGCGATCAGCTTCACCTTCCCCGGGTACGCGGCGACGTCGCCCGCGGCGTAGACGCGTTCCCGCGCGGTCGCCATCGTCGAGTCGACGGCGATGGCGCGGTGGTGGATCTCCAGGCCCCAGCTCTCGATCGGACCCAGGTCGGCCGTGAACCCGAGGGCCGCGACGACGCTGTTGGCCGGGAGCCGCTCATCGCCCGCGCCCTTGATCGAGACATCGACGGCTTCGAGCGTCCCGTCCGGTGCTTCCACGAACCGCGTGACCTCGGCGTCGGTGATGATCCGGGTGCCGAGCTCGCGTGCCTGCCGGACGATCGACTCGGCGGCGCGGAACTTCGCGCGCCGGTGCACGAGCGTCACGCTCGCCGCGACCGGGTGCAGCGCGAGGATCCAGTCGAACGCCGAGTCGCCGCCGCCGACGACCACGACGTGCTGCCCCGCGTGCGCCTGCAGCGACGGGACGAAGTGGACCATGCCGCGGCCCAGCCAGCCGTCGCCGGCCGGCAGCGGGCGCGGCGTGAACTCGCCGATGCCCGCGGTGATCAGCACGGCGCGGGCACGCACGGTTTCGCCGCCGTCGAGGGTCAGCTCGACGCCGTCCCCGGCCGGCTCCAGTTTCTCGGCCTTGCGCCCCAGCAGGTACTTCGGCTTGAACGGCGCGGCCTGCTTCACCAGTCCGTCGACCAGGTCGCGGCCGCGGACCTCGGCGAACCCGCCGACGTCGTAGATCATCTTCTCCGGGTACATCGCCGTCACCTGGCCGCCGGGCTCGGGCAGCGAGTCGACCACCGCCATCGAAAGGCCGCGGAACCCGGCGTAGTAGGCGGCGAACAGGCCCGTCGGCCCCGCGCCGATGATCACGAGGTCGTACGAGTCGCCGGTGACGTCAGTCATGCTCGCTCCAGCCAGTGGTGGATGGCGGTGATCGAGAACACAGCCGATCCTAGCGTCGCGGGCGGGCGAGGGTGGGCGACGCCACCACGCGGGGGCCGGCGAACAGGTCCAGAATCGGTGTCATGGCTGATCAGGAATACCGGATCGAACACGACACGATGGGCGAGGTCCGCGTGCCTGCCGACGCGCTCTACCGCGCGCAGACCCAGCGGGCCGTGGAGAACTTCCCCATCTCCGGCCGGGGCCTGGAGCGCGCCCAGATCCGCGCGCTCGGCCTGCTCAAGGCGGCCGCCGCGCGGGTGAACCTCAAGCTGGGCGTGCTCGACGCCGACGTCGCGAACGCCATCGCGGACGCCGCCGACGAGGTGGCCGAGGGCGTCCACGACGCGCACTTCCCGATCGACGTGTTCCAGACCGGGTCCGGGACGTCGTCGAACATGAACGCCAACGAGGTCATCGCGACGCTGGCTTCGCGCGCCCTCGGCCGCGATGTGCACCCGAACGACCACGTCAACGCGTCGCAGTCGTCGAACGACACCTTTCCGACGACCATCCACGTCGCCGCCACCGAAGCCGTGCTCAAGGACGTCATCCCGGCGCTCGAATACCTCGCGGGCGCCATCGAGGTGCGCGCCGCGGAGTGGGCCGGCGTCGTGAAGTCCGGCCGCACGCACCTGATGGACGCGGTCCCGATCACGCTCGGCCAGGAGGCGGGCGCGTGGGCGTCGCAGGTCCGCTACGGCGTCGAACGGCTGAAGTCGGGCCTGCCGCGGCTGGGCGAGCTACCGATCGGCGGCACGGCCGTCGGGTCCGGCCTCAACGCGCCGGACGGCTTCGGCGACGCCGTCGCGACCGAGCTCGCCACCGTGACCGGGCTGCCGCTGACCGAAGCCCGCGACCACTTCGAGGCGCAGGCCACCCAGGACAGCGTCGTCGAGACCTCCGGGCACCTGCGCACGATCGCCGTGTCGCTCAACAAGATCGCCAACGACCTGCGCTGGCTGGGCTCCGGCCCGCGCACCGGGCTGGCCGAGCTGGCGCTGCCGGACCTGCAGCCGGGCTCGTCGATCATGCCGGGCAAGGTGAACCCGGTGATCCCGGAGGCGACGCTGCAGGTCGTCGCGCAGGTGATCGGGAACGACGCGGCGGTCGCGTTCGCCGGTGCCGCGGGCAACTTCCAGCTGAACGTCAACCTGCCGGTGATCGCGCGGAACGTCCTCGAGTCGGCGCGGCTGCTCGCGGCCGTTTCGCGGCTGCTGGCGGACAAGGTGTTCGACGGCGTCACGGCCAACGTCGACCGCGCCCGCCAGTACGCCGAGGGTTCGCCGTCGATCGTGACGCCGTTGAACAAGTACATCGGCTACGAAGAGGCGGCCGCGGTCGCGAAGCAGGCGCTGAAGGAGCTGAAGACCATCCGCGAGGTCGTCATCGAACGCGGCCACGTGAAGGACGGCAAGCTCACCGAAGAGCAGCTCGACGAGGCGCTCGACGTCCTCCGCATGGCCCGCGGCGGCAAGTGACGCACTACCGCCGGCGCAGGCGCTTGTCCGCCAGCGCCGGCGGGGTGTAGTCCTTCTCCGCCGGGTTGACGTCCGTGCCCGGCGGGACGATCTCGTCGATCCGGTCCAGCACGTCGTCGTCGAGGACCAGGTCCACGCCGGCCAGCAGGTCGTCGAGCTGCTGCGGTGTGCGCGGGCCGATGATCGCCGACGTCACGCCCGGGTGCGCCCGGACGAACGCCATCGCCAGGTGGGTCATCGGACGGCCCAGGCCGTCGGCGATCTTCTTGAGCTGCGCGATCGCCTCGAACTTGACGGCGTTCTCCGGCAGGGCCGGGTCGAACTTGTGCGCCTGCACCGCCCGGCGGCCGTCGGAAAGGTCCACATCGGACGGTTGGGTGTACTTGCCGGACAGCCACCCGCTGCCCAGCGGGCTCCACGTGAGCACGCCCATGCCGTACTTCTGCGCGGCCGGCAGCACCGCGGTCTCGATCGCCCGGTTGAAGATCGAGTACGGCGGCTGCTCGGCGCGGAACCGGGCCAGGCCGCGCTTTTCCGCCACCCACTGTGCTTCCACGATCTGCTCGGCCGGGAAGTCCGACGACCCGATCGCGCGTACCTTCCCGGCCCGCACGAAGTCCGTGAGCGCCGCAAGCGTTTCTTCGATGTCGGTCGTGGGATCGGGCCGGTGGACCTGGTAGAGGTCGACGTGGCCGGTGTCCAGCCGGCGCAGGCTGTCGTCCAGCGCGCGGGTCAGCCAGCGCCGCGAGAGGCCACCCATGTTCGGGTCGTCGCCCATCGGGAAGAAGGCCTTGGTGGCCAGCACGACCTCGTCGCGGCGGCCCTTGAGCGCCTTGGCGACGATCTGCTCGCTCTCGCCCTGGCTGTACATGTCCGCGGTGTCCCAGAAGTTGACACCCGCGTCGAGTGCGGTGTGCAGCATCCGGACGCCCTCTTCGTGGTCCGGGTTGCCCCACTGGCCGAGCATCATCGCGCCGAACGCGTACTCGCTGACCGAGATCCCCGTGCCACCCAGAATTCGTCGTTCCATGCCACCTACCTTCCGGTGAGCGAGCAGGGCCGGACCAGGTCGCGCTCAACCTGGGTCCGGCAGTACCAGGCGAGGATACGCGCGCCGGGGATGCTGGAGGCATGAGTGACGCAGCCGAGCTGGGCGCCTTCCTGAAGGACCAGACGCTGCGCCTGCCCGACGACCCCGACCAGGGCATGGTGATCTACCACGCCGAACCGGGGTCGGACAGCGAACGCGCGCTCGGCCTGCCGGCCGGCTGGATCGCCGAGGCGCCCACCGGTGAACGACCGGTGAACACTCGCCCATAGCCGTCCCGCGCCGGGTTTGCCCTGCCTACGCTGCTTTTTCCGGGGGAGTCGGGGTAGAGGAGCGGCACGGTGGGCGTCGGCGCGACGATGCAATCTCTCGCCGAGATCCTCAGCTCGGACTCGGGCAGTCTCGTCCTCGGTCTCGCCGCGCTGGTCGCGATGGCCGCGCCGTTCGTGGACCGCTACTTCATCCGGCGGCGCCGGCTGGCGTTCCGGGTGCTCTACAACTCCAAGATCGGCCTGTCCCCGATCGACCTGCACGACGGCGAGAACGGGTCCGCGCAGGCGGACCCCCAGCTGGAGCGCACCGCGCGGCTGCTGAGCCGGATGAGCGTGGTGGTGATCCGGATCCGCAACACCGGCGGCTTCGACATCGCGCCGGACGACTTCGAGATCCCGCTGTCGTTCACCTTCGGCAGCCGGATCGTCTGGGACGCGCGGGTGTCCGACGCCACCGACGACGGCCTGCGCCGGCACGTCCGCGAGGGCCTGGAGTTCTTCACGCGGGATACGCCGCAGCCGGTCGAGAGCGCGAAGCTGTCGCGTGTGCGCGCCCTGCTGCCCAAGCGGCTGGCCGGGGTGCCCGCGCCCGAAGCCCCCGAGTGGCACGGCGTCCGGCTGGCCCGGCTTTCCCTGAAGCGCAAGGAAAAGTTCAAGCTGGTCATCGTGCTGCGCGAGTCCGGCGACGACGACGGCGAGATCAGCAAGGAGATCGAGCACCACGCCCGGCTCGCCGCCGGCCGGATCAAGGACGACCGGAAGCAGCGCCGGTTCGGCTGGCCGGTGATCACGACGGCGGTCGGGGTGCTGCTGACCGGCGCGTTGCTGGCGACACTGCTCGTGTCGTGGTCGCGGCCCTCCGGCGAGACGGCGCTGTGCGCCACCGGGAAGCTGTCGGTCGAGGGCTCGAGCGCGTTCGTCCCGATCATCGGCGGCATCGCCGCCGAGTACCACGGCCAGTGCGACGGCGCCGCGATCACGACCCGCGCGACCGGCAGCGTCACCGGCGTCCGCGCGCTCGCCCCGCTCGACGCGGCGGGCAAGGACGGACTGGCGGTGCTGTCGGACGGCCGGTCGGGGGAAGCGGGACCGGAGCTCGCGGCGAAGGCCGTCGCCGTGATCGTGTACAGCCTGGTCGTCAACCGCGCCGCCGGCGTCGACCGGCTGACGACCCAGCAGGTCAAGGACATCTTCAGCGGCCGGGTGCGGAACTGGGACCAGCTGCGGCCCGGGCCGTCGGTACCGATCGGGATCGTCGGGCGCGGGCAGGAGTCGGGCACGCGCAAGACGTTCGAGCAGAAAGTGCTCGGCGGCGCGGAGGACCGGCTGACGTCGGACTCGTGCCGCAAGCCGGAGCGCGACCCGGCGGCGGCGACCACCCGCTGCGAGCGCGGCACGACCGCCGAGGTGCTGACCGAGATCGCCGCCGTCCCGGGCGCGATCGGGTACGCCGACGTCCCGGCGGCGAAGGCGGCCGCGGCGCGGGACCAGCAGGTGGGCGTGGTGCAGCTCGACGGCCACTACCCCGACGTCACGACCATCGACGCCGGCTACCGGTTCTGGACCGTCGAGTACCTCTACACGAAGGGCGTGCCGGCGAACGAGAGCGTGTTGAAGGCGTTCCTGGACTACCTGGCGAGCGCCACCGCGCGGGCCGAGCTGCAGGACGCGGGGTACACGCCCTGCGTGGCCAAGGACGGCCTGCTCGACCCCCTCTGCACCAGGCCGGACATCTAGCCGACGAGACAGCGTCGATTCGAAACTGTCGGTGGTCCGGGTCATGATGTCCGGGTGCTGCTGAGCGAGTTGGTCCGCGCGTCCGCCGAACTGGCGGCGACCAGGTCCAGGAAGGCGAAGATCGCCCTCCTGGCCGCAGTGCTGCGCGCGGCGGAGATCGCCGAGCTGCCCACGGTGATCGCGTACCTGACGGGGCAGACGGCGCAGGACAGGCTGGGTGCGGGCTGGCGCACCCTGGCCGGGCTGGGTGCCTCGCCGGCCGCTTCGCCGGTGGTCACCGCGCTGGAGGTGGACGCGGCCTTGACGGCGGCCGCGGGCGTCGCGGCGGGCACCGGGTCGAACACGCGCCGGCAAGAGGTGCTGCGGGCGTTGTTCGAGCGGCTGACGACCGACGAGCAGCAGTTCCTGTTCCGGCTGGTCACCGGCGAGCTGCGGCAGGGTGCGCTGGAAGGCGTGATGGTCGACGCCATCGCGGCGGCAGCCGACGTTCCGGCCGTAGCCGTTCGGCGGGCCTTCATGCTGTCCGGGAAGCTGGGCGTCACCGGGGTCGCGGCGATGACCGGCGGGCAGGCGGCGCTGGCGGAGTTCCGGCTCACGCTCGGCACGCCGATCAAGCCGATGCTGGCGTCACCGGCGGAATCGCTCGACGAGGCCGTCGCCGAGCACGCGGCGGCGATCGTCGAGTACAAAATGGACGGTGCGCGGATCCAGGTGCACCGCCGGGGCGACGAGGTGCACGTGTGGACGCGCACGCTGCGCGAGATCACCGGCAGCGTCGCCGAACTGGTCGAACTCGTGCGGGCGCTGCCGTGCGAGTCGGTGGTGCTGGACGGCGAAACCCTCGCGCTGACCGACGCCGGCCGGCCGCGGCCGTTCCAGGACACGATGAGCCGGTTCGGCAGCACGCGGGACGAGCAGGTCAAGGCGCTGCTGCTGCGGCCGTACTTCTTCGACTGCCTGCACCTCGACGGCGTCGACCTGCTGGACGCGCCGCTGTCCGAGCGCAACGCGGCGCTGCGCACGGTCGCCGGGGCGCACGTGATCCCCGGCGAAGTCGGCACGGCGCGGGCGGGCGCGGTGCTGGAAGCGGCGATGGAGGCCGGGCACGAAGGGGTGATGGTCAAGGACCTGGCGTCGCCGTACGCGGCCGGGCGGCGCGGGCGGGCGTGGCTGAAGGTCAAGCCGGTGCACACGATCGACCTGGTGGTGCTTGCGGCGGAATGGGGCCACGGCCGGCGCACCGGCACGCTGTCGAACCTGCACCTGGGCGCCCGCGACCCCGACGGCGGCCCGCCGATCATGGTGGGCAAGACGTTCAAGGGCATGACGGACGAGCTGCTGGCGTGGCAGACGAGGACGTTCCAGGAGATCGAGACCCACCGCGACGACTGGACGGTGTACGTCCGCCCCGAGGTGGTGGTGGAGATCGAGCTGGACAGCGCCCAGGTCAGCACCCGCTACCCGGGTGGCCTGGCGCTGCGGTTCGCCCGCGTGGTCCGCTACCGCCCGGACAAGGACCCGGCGGACGCGGACACGATCGACACGGTCCGCGGCCTCCTGCACGGCGACCGCCCGGAAGGAGGCTGACCGCCCTCCGATCACGCGAGTCGACCCTCCCATCACGGGTGATGTCTCTCCCATCACGCGTGATGGCCCCTCAATCACGCCAGATGCCCGTCGCGGCCCCGGAAGGAGCTACGAAAGTCTCGATCACGACATCTCGTACGTCGGTGGTGCTTTCCTCGTAAAAGGAAAGACGAAAGTCGATGTTGCCCGCTCCCCTTCCTCGCCAGAGTGGCTGACGGAGTTTCCGGCAGCAGGGGAGAACCAGCATGAGATTGCGCGCCACCGCGGGCCTGTTCGCGAGCACCACACTGCTCGTGACGGCGTTCGCCGTCCCGGCGTCCGCCACGCCCGTGCCGAGCACGCCGAACGCGGCGCACCAGCCGTCGAAGCACCAGTTCTCGGCGGCCGCGCGGTCGTTCGTCGGCGCCGACACCGTCGAGAAGCGCGTCGCCAAACTGGAAGCGGCGATGGCGACGCTGCCGAAGGAGAGCACTGCCTACAACGCGACGAAGCTGTGGAACGCCGGCATCACCGGCGCAGGCAGCACCGTCGCGACGCTGGTGTCCTTCGGCGACGACAAGGTCAAGCAGGTCCTCGCCACCTACTCGAAGAACCACGGCCTGCCGCCGGCCAACATCGAGGTGATCCAGCCGTCCGGGCCGGTGCCCGCGTGCACCGATCCCGGTGTCGACACCGCGACCTGCCAGGGCTGGGGCGGCGAGACCGACCTCGACGTCACGATGATGCACGCCATGGCGCCGAACGCGAAGATCATCGTCGCGGCGACGCCGGTCGCGGAGACGCAGGGCTTCACCGGGCTGCCCGAGATGATGCACGCCGTCGACTACATGACCGAGCACAAGCTGGTCGACGTCATCTCGATGAGCTTCGGCACGACCGAGGAGAACTTCCCGTCGTTCGACTCGATCAAGACGCTCGACCCGGCGCTGGACCGCGCGAGCAAGGCCGGGATCACGATGGTCGCGTCCTCCGGTGACGACGGCCCGACCGGCGGCTACCTCTACGGCCCGGGCAACTATCCGTACCGCGTCGCGAGCTGGCCGGCGTCCGACCCGCGCGTGACGACGCTCGGCGGCACCCAGCTGCACCTCGACGCGAACGGCAACCGCACCAAGCCGGACGACGTCGTGAACGTCGCCGACAACGGCTTCGCCGAGGGCGCCGGGCTGTCGAAGACGTACGCACGGCCGAACTGGCAGGACGGCGTCAAGAAGATCACCGGCAGCAAGATGCGCTCGTTCCCGGACATCAGCATGGAAGGCGTTCACGGCACGTCGCAGTCCGCGCCGCTGTTCGCCGGCGTGCTCGCGCTCGCGGTGCAGGCCAAGCACGGCAAGCTCGGCCAGATCAACCCGGCGCTGTACGAAAAGCTGGGCCCGGCGGGCACGAAGGCGGGGATCGTCGACGTCACCGAGGGCGACAACAGCCAGGACGGCGTCGTCGGCTTCACCGCGGCGAAGGGGTTCGACATCGCCACCGGCTGGGGCACGGTCGACGCCTCGGTTTTCGTCCCGGCCTTGGTGAAAGCGCTCCGCTAACTCATCAGGCGCTGACTCATCCAGCGCTGACTCCTCCGGCCGCGGAGGTGACGTTCGCCAGTTCGAACGTCACCTCCGCGGCGAAGTCGCGCCGAATGGCGACATTTTTCCCGACACATCCGGGCATCGGCGATCCTTAGAGTGCGCTCCGCAAGCGATCCCGCTCACTTCCCGAGCGGTCACGGAGGAGCCACAGTGGTCAGCAAAGAACAGATGAAAGCGGCGATCCACGCCGCTTTCGATTCGGCCGTCGCCAACGGGGCGAGCTACACCAAGGTGTACGCCGCGGAAATCAGACAGAAGAACTACCTGGTCTTCCGCACGACCAGCGTCGCCAACTTCGCGCTGGGCTTCAAGCCCGGCCAGACCGACCTCGTCCTCGTCCCGCTCGAGGAGAAGAACGGCACCGTCACGGCGGGCTCGCCGCTGACGATCACCGACGCCAACCGGGCGTCGGTGAAGAAACGCGATCTGCAGGGCCGGTTCGTGATCAAGACGACCGAAGGCCGGACGTTCCGGCTCAGCATCCTCCCCTCCGTGACAAAGCTCCTGGCCGCCGCTTACCAGCTGCCGGTCGAGCAGAAGGCGGAGTACGAGGCGTTCACCGCGCTCCGGGACACGCTCACCGCGGCGTAGCACCGTTCGGGGCTGTCCACGCGCTGGGCAGCCCCAGTCCGCCGGACCACGGCTCGGCCGAGCGGTCCACAATGGAGTTATCGCGGGGAACTACCGACCGGTATCGTCGGCGGATGCACAGTTCGAAGCTCACCCGCGCCTGGTTCGCGGTCACCGCACTGGTCGCCCTGACCGGCCTGGTCCTCCAGGTGATCGCCACCGCGGGCGACACCTCCGGCCGCTTCACGACGGTCGCGGGACGGGTGGCGAACCTGTTCTGCTTCTTCACGATCGACTCGAACCTGCTGGTCATCGTGACATCGGCGCTGGTGGCGTTCGGCGCGGCGCGAGGCGGGCTGTTCCGGGTGCTCTGGCTCGACGCGCTGGCCGGCATCATCGTGACCGGCATCGTCTACCAGGTCGCCCTCGCCGGCCTGTACGACTTGCACGGCCTCGCGTTCTTCGCCGACACGATGCTGCACAAGGTGACGCCGATCCTGTTCGTGCTCGGCTGGCTCCTCGTCGGCCCGCGCGGGGCCTTCACGTGGCGCACCGTCTGGTGGTCGCTGGCCTACCCGCTGGTGTGGCTGGCGTTCACGCTCCCCCGCGGCGCACTCACCGGCTTCTACCCGTACCCGTTCGTCGACGCGGACGCCCTCGGCTACGGCCAGGTGACGCTGAACTGCGTCTTCATCGGGCTCTTCTTCGCCGCGCTCGGCGCGGGCGCCTTCCTGTACGACCGCCGGTTCGCCCGGCTAGGGTCGGGCCTATGACGGCGATCGTGCAGAACCTGGTGACCTCCGGCGTTTTCCGGCTCGACGGCGGCAGCTGGGACGTCGACAACAACGTGTGGATCGTGGGCGACGACACGACGGTGATCGTGATCGACGCGGCGCACGACGCGAAGGCGATCGAGAACGTCGTCGGCGAGCGGAAGCTGGCCGCGATCGTCTGCACCCACGCGCACAACGACCACGTCAACGCCGCGCCGCAGCTCGCCGCCGCGACCGGCGCGCCCATCCTGCTGCACCCGGACGACCGCGTCCTCTGGGACCAGACCCACCCGGACCGCGCGCCGGACGGAGAGCTGAAGGACGGCCAGACCATCACGATCGCGGGCACGGCGCTGCGGGTCGTCCACACGCCGGGGCACGCGCCCGGCGCGGTCTGCCTCTACGCCGGAGAACTCGGCGTGCTGTTCACCGGCGACACGCTCTTCCACGGCGGCCCTGGCGCCACCGGACGGTCCTATTCGGACTATCCCACCATCGTGGAGTCCATCCGCGCGAAGCTGTTCACGCTCCCGGACAGCACGAAGGTCCACACCGGACACGGCGAAGGCACGACCATCGGCGCCGAGAAGACGGCCTCGACCGGCTGGGAGCAGCCCTAGGAAGTGTGCTTCCGGGCGACGAGGGCGAACTCCTCGATCGCCCGGTCGAAAGCGGCACTGGCCTTCCGGACCGGCGTGGGCAGGAACCTCCGGTCGAACTTCCCGTCGTCGTCGAACTCCCACCGGGTGTGGTGGAGTTCCATCTCCTTCTTGCGGAGCACGTTCGCCTGCTCGACCAGCTCGTCCGGCCCGCTCATCACGAGCAGCCCGTAGAACGCGCGCATGTCGGTGCGAGCCGTGTAGTAGGCGTCTTCGAACTCGATCTCACGCTGCGCGTCGGTTTCGACCTCCTTGTCCAGCTTCCGGCGGCGGTGGATCACGTTGATGTCGATGATGTGCTTGCGCGCCCGCGTCGCCGCCTCGATCAAGCCCGCACAGCGGTCGGCCCGGTCCTGCCGGACTTTCGCGCGCCGGGCGGCGTTGAGCTTCAGCGGCTCGACCAGCGCGCCCAGGGTCACACCGGCCAGCGAGGCGACGGCCGCGACGATCGCGGCGCTGATCGCCGTCAGCACGTCAGCCGCGGCGAGCTCGGCGACACACGGACGCGCTGCTTCGCCTCGTCGGCCAGGCTTCGCGCCCACTCCTGCAGGCCGGCGACGTCGATGCCGTGCGGCGGGTCGCTCCGGAAGGGCTCGATGTTCGCCGCGCCCCGCTCCAGCAGCGACACCGCGCCGACGTTGTTGCCGCGGGCGGCGTGCGTCAGCCCGACGGCGAGCTGCGCGAGGCCGCGCCAGAGCTCGCGGTCCGGCCCGTCAGTGGTCTTCCAGGCGTCCTCGAAGACCTCGTGCGCGTGGAACGGCTTACCGTCGTCGAGCAGCCGTTGCGCCTCCGCAAGCGTTTGCGCCGGGGCGCGCACGATGCCTTCCGGCTGGCGCTCGACGCCGTCGGAGCCGTACGGCAACGGCCGTCCGAGCCCGTCGCGCGGCCGCGCGTTGCGTGCCCGTCCCTCGTCGTCCCGGTCGCGGCGGCTCATGCCCCCGATCCTGCCACGGGCCCGGCAGGTAGTCTGGTGACTCGTGCGTTTCCTCGACGGCCATCGGCCCGCCCACGACCTGACCTACGACGACGTGTTCCTGCTGCCGAACCGTTCGGACGTGGAGTCCCGCTTCGATGTCGACCTCTCCACCGCGGACGGTACCGGCGCGACGATCCCGATCGTGGTCGCCAACATGACCGCGGTCGCCGGACGCCGGATGGCCGAGACGGTCGCCCGCCGCGGCGGCCTGGTCGTGCTTCCGCAAGATGTGGACAGCTCAGCCGTCGCCGAGATCGTCGGCTGGGTGAAGAGCCGCCACACGGTGTGGGACACGCCGCTGGTGCTCACCGGCGCGGCCGCGGTGGCCGACGCGCTCAACCTGGTCCACAAGCGCGCCCACGGCGCTGTCGTGGTCGTCGACGACGAAGGCCGCCCAGTCGGCGTCGTGGACGAAGCGGCCTGTGCGGGCGTCGACCGCTTCGCGCGTCTCGCCGACGTCGCGCAGCCCGCCAGCGTCGCCGTCCCGCTGAGCACGCCGCCGCGGGAGGTCTTCGAGCGGCTGCACAGCAGCGGTGCCCAGCTGGCGCTCGGCCTGGACGCCGACGGCCGGCTCGCGGGCGTCCTGACCGCCGTCGGGGCGCTGCGCGCGGAGGTCTACACCCCGGCTGTCGACGGCGACGGCAAGCTGCGCGTCGCGGCCGCGATCGGCGTCAACGGCGACGTCGCGGCGAAGGCCGAGGCCGTGCTCGGGTCGGGCGTCGACGTGCTGGTCGTCGACACCGCGCACGGGCACCAGGAGAAGATGATCGCCGCGCTGAAGGCCGTCCGGGCGGTGTCTCCGCAGGTCCCGGTGGTCGCCGGGAACGTGGTCACCGCCGAGGGCACGCGCGACCTGATCCAGGCCGGCGCCGACGTCGTCAAGGTCGGCGTCGGGCCGGGCGCGATGTGCACGACCCGGATGATGACCGGCGTGGGCCGCCCGCAGTTCTCCGCGGTCGCCGACTGCGCGGCCGCCGCGCGCGAGCTGGGCAAGCACGTCTGGGCCGACGGCGGCGTCCGCCACCCGCGTGACGTCGCGCTGGCGCTGGCCGCGGGCGCGTCCGCGGCGATGGTCGGCTCGTGGTTCGCCGGCACCTACGAATCCCCCGGTGACCTGCGGTTCGACGAGCAGGGCCGGCCGTACAAGGAGTCGTTCGGCATGGCGTCGAAGCGCGCGGTCGGCGCGCGGACGCGCACGGACAACTCGTTCGACCGGGCGCGGAAGGCGCTGTTCGAGGAGGGCATCTCGGCGTCGCGGATGTCCCTCGACCCGCAGCGACCCGGTGTCGAGGACCTGCTGGACTCGATCGGCTCCGGCGTCCGCTCTTCCTGCACTTATGCGGGTGCTCGCACCCTCGAGGAGTTCCACGAGCGCGCGCTGCTGGGCGTCCAGTCGGCGGCCGGCTTCGCCGAAGGCCGCCCCCTCCCCTCCGGCTGGTAAAGCCGTGAATGGCACATTGAGGGACTTGAAGTCCCTCAATGTGCCATTCACGGACTTGGCCTGCTCAGCCCGCGCAGCACACGTGTTCGGACCACTCCGGAACGTGCCACCAGTGCTGTTTCTCGGCCGATCGGGCCGCGGGCGCCACCTCGGTGGCCGCCCGCGCGCCCGGCTGGTTCCGGTAGGGCGCCAGCAGCTCGCCGACCGTCCGCAGCACCCCGCCGACCAGCACCGTGCGGACGTTGGCGGCCGCCTTGATGTCCTGCAGCGGGTTGCCGCTGACGAGCGACAGATCGGCGTAGGCACCTCGCTTGAGCACACCGATCCGGTCCTGGAGCCCCAGCCACCGCGCCGGGTTGCGGGTGGCCGTGGTGAGTGCCTCGTACGGCGTGAACCCGAACGCGACCATGGCCCGCAGGTTCTGGTGGGTGGAGACGGCCACGTTGTCCAGCGGGGAGTCCGTGCCGGTGACCACGAACCCGCCCGCCCGGTGGATCCGCAGCACCATGTCGACGTTCCCGGCGAGGACCTGGCGGAGGTACGCGTTCTCCGGGTTGCCCGCGGTGTCCGCCGTGGTCTTGAGCTGCGCGTACTCCCACGGCGGGAAAAGGACCTCGGTGCGCTCGTCGGTCACGAGCGACTTGTCGTCGGCGTACAACGCCCGGGAGGTGAACAACGTCGGCGTGATCGACATCCCCGAGCGGGTGAACAAGGCGATCGCGTCCTGGTACGACCGGCCGATCCGGCTGACCGTGTGCGAGTACCCGAGCCGGTTGGTGGCACCGGTGTGCTCCATCGCGTCCATGCCGATGTTCGCCGCCGGGTACAGGTAGTGCGACGACAGCGGGATACCCGCCCGGTGCGCGGCCCGGACCGCTGCCTGCTGGTAGGCCACGGGAAACCGGACGTACGTCTTGATCATGTCGTATTCCAGCTCGACCGCCCGGGACAGCTCCAGGTCGAGCTGCTCGGGCGACAGCGTCGGCCGCATGAAGTTGTAGTAGATCCGGGAGCCGTCGATGGCTTCCCCGGTGCCGAAGTACCTCGGCCCGACCCGGTTCCCGGATTCCAGGGCCTCGCGCGTCTCCAGCATCTGGTACACCGGGTCGCCGGGCGAGCGGGTCGTGGTGATGCCGTAGGACAGCCACAGCCTGCCCTGCCGGTCGCCCCACTGCCTGCCGCGCAGGTGCCAGTGGTTGTGGAGGTCGATGAGCCCGGGCATGGCGGTCAGGTCGTGCGCGTCGACGGTCCGGGGTGCGTCCCGATGCGGCCGGACGTCGGCGATCCGGCCACCGTCGACGACGATGTCGACGTCCCGCCGCAGTGTCCGGGCGACGCCGTCCCACGCCGCGCCGACGTGGATGACGGTCGGGCGCGGCGGGCGCGGGCGGGCCCACGCGAAGTCGAGCCGGATCGTGCGCGGCTCGCCGCCGGTGATCTTCTGGGCCTTGAGCTGCCCCTTCGACAGGTACACGAGTGTGTCGTTCCCCTGCCAGGCAAGGGAATCCGTGACGTCGTGAGTGATCTGCCTCGGCGCACCGATCAGCCGTCCGGTGCGGTCGACCGGGGCGATCCAGGCGACGCTTTCGAGCGTGAACGCGAGGTACCGGCCGTCGGGTGACCACAGTGGACCGTCGTCGCCGCGGGTGGCGAGCGACCGGAACGGCATCGGCTCGGCGTAGCGGAGTTCGTGTGTCTTCAGGTCGACCGTGAGGATCTGGCTGGTGCCTTCGCGGTACCGCCGCGAGTACGGCTTCACCGCGGCCAGTGCGACGACCGTCCCTTCGGGCGACCAGGTGGGCCGGCCCGGCATGAACAGCGGCGGCGTCACCTGCTGGGCCACGGCCGTGGCCACGTCGTGGATCCACGTGGCACCGTCCTGGTCGGCGTAGGCCACCCGGCCGCCGTCCGGCGACCACCGCGGCGCGACCTGGGCGCCCGCCAGCCGGGTGAGGACGGTGTCCTTACCGGTGCCGAGGTCACGCAGCCACAGGTCGGCGGTGCCGAGCCGGTCGCTCGTGTAGAGCAGCTTCGTCCCGTCCGGGTGGAAGTCCGGGTCGGAGGTGAAGTAGCCGTCGCCGATCAGCCGCTGTGGCCGGCCGCCGCCGGCCGCGACGACGTAGATCGCGTTGAGGGCCCGGAAGGCGATCCGCCTGCCGTCTCGGGACACCACCGGACCGGCGATGCCCCGGACGGGCTTCGGCGCGGCCGAGTCCAGGTCACGGACCCGCCTTCGGTAGTCACGTGTTGCCGTGGACACGCCCGCTTCGAACGGGATGTCCTTGACGGCGCCGGACTGCTCGCGCCGCCGGAGGTGCCCGTCGGCGGTGTAGAGCACGGCGGACCCGGACCAGTTCGCGGCGAAGCCGAAGACGTCCTCGCCCTTGGTCAGCTGCTGGTCGCCGAGCATCAGGTCCGCTTCGGCGCCCCGCAGCCGCAGGTAGCTGGGCTGCCCGCCGGGACCGAACGCCGGGCCGTAGAACTTGTCGGTGCCGGTCGCGGTGACCAGGCGCGTGCGTGCGCCGGTGGCCAGGGTGACGACGTCGATGGCGGTGTCGTTCACGGTGAAGACGATCTTCGTGCCGTCGGCCGACCACCGCGGGGACGCCTCTTCGTCGGCGGTGGACACCACCGTGCTGATCGCTCCGGAGGCGACGTCCAGCAGGTGGATGCCGTAGCTACCGTCCCGATCGCTGCTGAAGGCGATCTTGGCGCCGTCCGGTGAGAACACGGGCTCCCGGTGGTCGAACCGCCCGCTGGTGAGCTTGCGCGGCGTACCGCCGGCGGCATCGACGACGTACAGGTGGAAGTTGCCGTCGCGGTAGGACTGGAACGCGATCCGGCGGCCGTCCGGCGACCAGGTGGGGAGCGTGGCGTCCTGCAGGTCGTCGGTGAGCCGCCGGGCGCGACCGCCGTCGGCGGGCAGCACCCAGATCCCGGTGACCAGGTCGACCGCGATCCACCGGCCGTCCGGCGACAGCGCGGCGGACATGTTCGTGCCCTCCCGCAGCACCACGCCGCCCGGTCCGGCATCCGGCCGGACGTCCGGTTCGGCTTCGGCGACTCCCGCCCCGGCCACGGCCAGTGCGGCGGCGGCCGCGCCACCACGAACGAGAAGTTCACGACGGGAAAGATTTTCCGGCCCCATGCGGCCAACTATGCCCAGCCCCGGATCGACCGCATAGCGGCCGAGCGGGTTTTTCACCGGATATCGGGCAAAGACGGAAAGGATTGCCGACCGGTAAAAGCCGTGAAGGCCACCTTGAGGAACTTGAAGTTCCTGAAGGTGGCCTTCACGAACTTGGGTCTAGCCGTGGTCCTCCAGCATCTCGGTGACCAGGGCGGCGATCGGCGAGCGTTCGGAGCGGGTGAGGGTCACGTGCGCGAACAGCGGGTGGCCCTTCAGCTTCTCGATCACCGCCGAGACGCCGTCGTGCCGGCCGACGCGCAGGTTGTCACGCTGGGCGACGTCGTGCGTGAGCACCACCCGCGACGCCGTGCCGAGCCGCGAAAGCACCGTGAGCAGGACGTTCCGCTCCAGCGACTGGGCCTCGTCGACGATGACGAACGTGTCGTGCAGCGAGCGGCCGCGGATGTGCGTCAGCGGGAGCACCTCGAGCATGCCGCGGTCGAAGACCTCGTCGAGGACCTCCTGGCTGACCAGCGCGCCGAGCGTGTCGAACACCGCCTGCGCCCATGGCTGCATCTTCTCGCTCTCGGACCCGGGCAGGTAGCCGAGGTCCTGGCCACCGACGGCGTAGACCGGCCGGAACACCACGACCTTGCGGTGCTGACGGCGTTCCATCACCGCCTCGAGCCCGGCGCACAGCGCGAGCGCCGACTTGCCGGTGCCGGCCCGGCCGCCGAGCGACACGATCCCGACGTCGGAGTCGAGCAGCAGGTCGAGCGCGACGCGCTGCTCGGCGCTGCGGCCGTGCAGGCCGAACGCCTCGCGGTCGCCCCGGACGAGCCGGATGCGCTTGTCCGCCGTGACCCGCCCCAGCGCGCTGGAGCTGCCCGCGAGCAGCCGCAGCCCGGTGTGGCAGGGCAGCTCGGCGAGCTCGTCCAAGCCGTACTCGACCGGGTCGACGGTGCCGCCGCCGAACAGCGTGTCGAGCACGTCCTGCTCGACGTCGACGTCCGCCATGCCGGTCCAGCCCGACGGCGTCACTTCCTGCGCGCGGTACTCGTCCGCCTCGAGACCGACGGCCCCGGCCTTGACCCGCAGCGGGATGTCCTTCGTCACCAGGGTGACCGCCGGGAACTCCGCCGCCAGGTTGAGCGCGCAGGCGAGGATGCGGTGGTCGTTGGAGTCGGTCCGGAACCCGGACGGGAGTACCGACGGGTCCGAGTGGTTCAGCTCCACCTGCAGCGTGCCGCCGTGGTCCCCGATGGGGAGCGGCGCGTCGAGCCTGCCGTACTGCCGGCGCAGGTCGTCGAGCATGCGCAGGGATTCCCGGGCGAACCAGCCGAGCTCCGGGTGGTGGCGCTTCGCCTCCAGTTCACTGATGACGACCAGCGGCAGCACGACGGCGTGCTCGGCGAACCGAGTCACGGCCCACGGGTCCGAAAGGAGGACCGACGTGTCGAGCACGTACATGTGCTGCTGGGATTCGGGCGAGGTCGAGGCTTTCTCCGGGCCAGGAACGGCACCGGTCGAAGAACGGCCAGAGGCCTTACGGGGCAAACGCTGCGCAGTCACGACGGCATCTCCCTCGAGGGCGTGTGCACCTCACGCCCGCACTCGCTGGGCCGGGCACCTCCCTGGCTGGACCACTCCTCCTGACCGGTGGGTCAGGAGGCGCGGCCACGAGGGCCGGGTGCCGGCCCCCTCGAGCGTCTCGTGGGCGGCTGAGCCGCCCCCTCGATCACCGCCACGACCAGGGCCTCCCGCGAGGACCCGCATGGGACGCGCGCCCTCACCTCGGAAGGTACCCACGAATGCGCGATCGCGCAGGAAGCCAACACGGTGATTCGCCAAACCGTCACCTCACCGTCGCCTCACCCGGCATCGACGCTTCGTGACGGTGACAGTGCGTCACCGGGTGATTTATGAGCCGAACCGGCGGTGTCGCCACGCGTAGTCACGAATCGCGCGCAGGAAGTCGACGCGGCGGAACGCGGGCCAGTACGCCTCGGTGAACCAGAACTCCGAGTGCGCGGACTGCCAGAGCAGGAAGCCGGAAAGCCGCTGCTCACCGGAGGTGCGGATGATCAGGTCGGGGTCCGGCTGCCCCGAGGTGTAGAGGTGCTCCGAGATGTGGTCGACGTCGAGGATCTTCGCCATCTCGTGGATGGACGTGCCCTCGTCGGCGTGCTGGAGCAGCAGCTTGCGCACGGCGTCCGCGATCTCCTGGCGCCCGCCGTAACCGACCGCGACGTTCACTTCCATCCCGGTCCGGCCTTCGGTCCGCGCGGCGGCTTCGCTGAGTCGCTTCGCGACTTCGGCCGGCAACAGGTCGAGGGCGCCGACGATCCGCAGCTGCCACGGCGTCCCGGGCGCGGCGAGCTCGTCGGTGACGTCGGTGATGATCTCCAGCAGCGGCGTGAGCTCGTCCGGGTCGCGGTTGAGGTTGTCGGTGGACAGCAGCCACATGGTGACGACCTCGACGTCGGCTTCCTGACACCAGCTCAGGAAGTCCGCGATCTTCTTCGCTCCGGCCCGGTGGCCGTCCGCAACGTCCGCGAAGCCCGCTTCACGGGCCCAACGGCGGTTGCCGTCGAGCATGATGGCGATGTGCCGGGGATGCCGCCCGGCGGCCTGCTGGATGAGGCGCCTGCCGTAGGCGCTGTACACGACGTCGGACAAGAACGAGCGAACACTCACGTCGAGGTAGCGTACGCACCCGGTGTGAGGCGTGTGACTTGAGCACTGCCGGAGAACCTACGCTCCCGTAACCTGGATACGTGAGCCTGACGACGGAACCACCCGAGCCCGTAGCGGACCTCCGCCCCCGGCTGCGCGGGCACATCCACTTCTGGACGTTCTTCGGCGCCCTGGCCGCGGCGGCGACGCTGATCAGCCTGGCGGCGTCCACAGTGTCCCCGGTCGCGGCACTGGCGACGTCGGTCTACGGCCTGACGGTGCTGGGCCTGTTCGGCGTGAGCGCGCTGTACCACCGCCGCTTCTGGAGTCCCCGCGCGTACAAGTGGATGAAGCGCGCGGACCACTCGATGATCTTCCTGTTCATCGCGGGAACGTACACACCGTTCACCCTGCTGGCGATGTCGAAGCCGACGGGCTACGTGATCTTGTCGATCGTGTGGGGCGGGGCGATCGCGGGCGTGGCGTTGAAGATGCTGTGGCCGAACGCGCCCCGCTGGCTCGGCGTCCCGATCTACATCGCGCTCGGCTGGGTCGCGGTGTTCGTGTTCCCGGAGCTGTTGACGCACGCCGGGGTCGCGGCGTTGGTGCTGCTGTGCGTGGGCGGGCTGTTCTACACGCTGGGCGCGGTGTTCTACGCCGTCAAGTGGCCCAATCACTGGCCGGAGACGTTCGGGTACCACGAGTTCTTCCACGCGTGCACGGTGCTGGCCGCGGTGTCGCACTACATCGCGATCTGGCTGGCCATGTACGCCTAGCTGCGCGGCTGGTCAGCGAGCTGGCCTCCCGCCCGGATCTCACTGCTTGCCGTTCCTCGTATCCAGCCCAGTACAACGCCTCGTGATGGTGGCCCCGGTCAACGTCGGCGACGGCCTTGTAGAGCCGTGCGTTGCCGAGCCGGAACGCCAGCCAGACCGACGGGTTCGCGTACCTCGGTGGCCGGCGGTCCATCACGACCTCGTGGGCGTCGCGCAGTGTCTTCGGCTCACCCTTGCTCACCGTCACGCCCCCCCGCGCGGGCTTCCAGCAACGCCGCCAGTTCGTCCGCGTGGTCGCGGAGCCGGCGCAGGAACGCCGCGCATCCCGTCCAGGCGGTCTGGTCCTCCGGCGGCATCAGCGTCACCACGCACAGCCCACCGGCCAGCACCAGGACCGGCGGGCACGACGCGCCCGTCCCGGTCTCCTCCACCGTCACCTCGGTACCCGCGCCGACTGTCCATCGCAGCCCCAGCCCGTCCCACGTTGCCGTCATGCTCATCCCAATCCCTGGCCAGATCGGCAAACCCCTCGGCCGCCGACTCCAGCGCTGCCACACACCACCACGGCAACCCGCGCACCTGCGCCAGCTCGTGCCACGCCCGCGACACCCGCCGGGCGGCATTCGCCGTGTTCGTCGCACTCACCGGCGACAGCACCGCACGGCCGTGCTCCCACGCGACCATGTAGTCCCGATACGCCCGCTCCCACGCTTCGACCTGCTCGCGGAAGCCCATTCCTGTCACGCGGCCTTCGCCGTCTCACCGGCGACGCGCGGTTCCGCCGTCAGGCTCTCCAGCTCGAACGAAGCCTGCTTCGCCCGTGTCTCAGCCAGGTCGGTGACCATGACCTTCCACTGCCGCTTACCGGTCACCTCGTCCACCCGCTGCCGCACCCAGCGATTCGCGGCCCGGCCCTCACCCGACTGATACTCGTTGTCCGGCGGCACCTCGCCCACCATCACCAAGCCTTGCGTGAACGCGTCGTCGAAGTCGATGCCGGACCAGTGTCCCTTGTCGATAGCCATGCTGAATCCCTTGTGTCGTCTGTTAGTCGATTACTTCGGGCGGTTCTCCGCCTCGTGCCGCTGCGGCGTCCAGTGCCACACTCACCTCGTCCAGTTCCCTCCGCAGTACGGCGATGGCGTCGGAGTCCACGAGCAGGACCACCGGGAACGCCTTGCCGAACCGGACTTCCGCGCGGTTTGCGTACGTCAGCGCCCGGACACGAATCGGCAGATCAGCCGTGACGTGGATCTGAACCGTGTCGCGCATGCCACGCCGCGCCTACGCCGCACGTCGGCGAGGTACCACCCGCTTGTCCGAATCAGCCGGCCGGACGGCGGTTTCAATGGTCACGCCTACCTCCTCGGGGTCTTGGTCCCGGGCCTGCCCCGGCAACCTGACACCCAATCTCCGCCAAAACTCAGGACGTGATCACCACGTGGCGGGACATCTCGGGACGTCCCTGGTACCGTCGAAGACGTCCCTACACGTCCCAACGGGTGACGATGCCGAACGAACGCCTGCGTGACGCGCTGCTGCGTAACGGCCTGACGCTGGAGCAGGTCGCGAAGGCTGTCGGGGTCGATCAGAAGACCGTCGAGCGCTGGATCACCAAGAACCGGACGCCCTACCCCAAGCACCGGCACAAGATCGCCGCCATGGCGCGCGAGTCGGAGACCTACCTGTGGCCGGACTCGGTCGCCCCGGAGCGCAAGGCCGAGACGGCTGCCGCCGAGCTTGTGCAGGTCTTCCCGCACCGCAACGCCGTCCCCGTCGAACTGTGGGACCGGCTGATCAAGGAAGCATCGGAGACCGTCGAGATCCTGGTCCACGCGGCGCTGTTCCTGGTCGAACGCCCTCGGTTCATCAAGGACCTGACAGCCAAGGCAGCGGCCGGCGCTCGAATCCGCCTCGTGTTCGGAGACCCCGAGGGGGAGAGCGTCGCTCTGCGCGGCGAGGAAGAGCAGCTTGGCGACGGGACGCTTGCGGCACGCATCCGCAATGCGCTGGCGTCCTATCGGCCGCTGGTCGGAGTCGACGGGGTGGAGATGCGGTTCCACAACACGACGCTCTACAACTCGATCTTCCGGTTCGACGACGAGATGATCATCAACACCCACGTGTACGGGTTCCAGGGAGCCCACGCCCCATCCCTCCACCTACGAAGACTGTCCGCCGGGGACCTCTTCGAGACCTACTCGGAGAGCTTCGAGTCAGTTTGGGACCTCGCCAAGCCGGCCACGTTCCAGGAGACAGCATGACCCGAGTCGACTACTACAACGACCCGAACGCTCCCAAAGCCAACAGCATCGCGGTAGCAGTATCGGCATTCATCCAAGACGACGAAGGCCGGATCCTGATGATCAAGCGCACAGACAACGACCTGTACTCCATCCCGGGTGGCCAGTTGGAGCTCGGCGAGACGCTGGCCGAGGCCGCAGTCCGGGAGGTCCGGGAGGAGACCGGCATCGAGTGCGAAGTCGCTGAGGTGATTGGCCTGTACTCGGACCCAAAGCACGTAATCGCCTACGACGACGGCGAAGTGCGACAGGAGTTTTCTATCTGCTTTCGAGCAACCGCAGTCGACGGCACCCTAAAGACAAGCAAAGAGAGCAAGGAAGTGCTCTGGGTCAGTATCGAACAACTCGAAAAACTGACTATCCATTCGTCTATTCAAACCCGCATTGAGCACGCCCTAGCTTCATCGAAAGATACCTACTTCACATGAAAGCCAGTGGCAGAAATCAGTCCTCATCGTCCTCTTCGTCCTGGCCATCGTTGACCGAAAAGGCTTTTCCTTGCCTCACTCGCAGGCCCGATCGGTACAGCTGCGGGATCTTATAGTTGCTCCCAACGCGCTCCAAGAAACCGATACCGATCAAGTATTCGACTTTAATCCTGTAGTCCTCACCTAAAAGAGCACTAAGGGTTGCGTCATTATGCTCAGCCTTACCGTCCCTGAATAGCTCTATTATGCCAGAATAGTCCCCAGACTCAGCGATTAGCGTGTCCTGCACGCGCTCAGAACTGAGAGCTTCCAGTCCGCGCTTAATGGAGTCCGACATAATTAACGGAGTCCCCGACTCAAACTTTCTGGGATCGCGATCTTCGCGACGATTTTGAGCTTCCCTTGACTTAATAACGAGGTCGATCAAATTTCGAGGAGGCTTGACGTTAGCATCGCCGATTCGACTCATCATCCATCGCCAAGTGACAGGTCTCTTGCTGCTCGCATCTACCTTCTCAGGAAAAAGAGCAGCGAAGCACTCGTCAGCCGAACTTGCGTCAACATCGAGCTTTCGAACCAATTTTTCATTCTCAATAACCCTTCGATGCAGCAGGCTGTAAAGATCGGATTCATCCCATCGAATTTCAATCTTACGCGCGTTGATATGAGTGAGATTGACAAATCCACCCTTGATAATTCGCGCAAACAAGTCTCGCCGCACGAAGATTTTCAACTTTATATTATCGAATTCTTGCATGTCTAGATAGCAACGGAAGAGCGCCCTAAGTGCGGGTGTCTCCAGTTGGGGTCGGCCCTGAAAGGCCTCATCAAGACGGTCCAGCGCGAGCCATATCTTTATGTCAGACTGCAAGAGGACTCGATCAAGAAGCCTTAGCGCATCATCATACCTTGTCAGGTCGTCAACATCATGAACTTTCGCGAAGAACTCAAGCTTTCCAGTCAGCTCCGCGATCCCAGCGACCTTGACTGAACCTTCCGCAGTCTTAGGTCGAAGAACCTTCTTGATGCCCGCGAATATTCTGCCGAAGACTCCCCCAGGATTATCGTCTACCGTTCGAAATCCCGACTCAGATAGAATCTTGTCGACTGCCTGCATGTCATCGGTATAGTCGCCGTCATAAAGTTGCAGCAGCCAATTTCCTGCAAGCGAGAAGAAATAAGCCTTCCAGATATTCACGTAATCTTGTTCGTCAAGCGTATCCGCATCCGCCAGTCTTTGAAATACCGGCGTGCCCTTGACATTGAACGCGGAGACGAGCTCCACATTTGAAAGCTCTTCCCTTTCCGCAAACTGCTTGCTCAGGATTCGATAGATTGCACTTTTTCCAGTACCTTTGTCTCCGGCAATAATGTCTACGCGATCTTGAATTAATGCACGAAAAGTTTCAGTCTCGACAAAGTAGCGCTCAAGAAGGTCGTCGTGCTCCGCAACGGACGACCCGAAGTCCAACATCCTCAGAAGGTCTTTGACCTGCATTTGCCACCCTACGTCAACATTTGCCGAATTTGGCTCTATGGGATCAAGGGCGCGCCGCCGCTGGCGGCGCGCCTGTCGCCTACGTAGCCCCTCGTCTTGGCGACCGCATCCGCTTCCGACACGGCGGCCTGCCGCTCCGCTTCGCCCGCCGGCCGGGCGGTGCGGTCGCCAATGGGTCAGCTGGCGTAGCGCCGCGCGGCGGCGGCACACGGGTCCCCTGGGCCATCCCCGGCCTCCTCGACAGCGATAAGCAGTGGTGACAGACGGGTCGTTCATTACTCGATCTCCGTTACGCACCGTCGTGGGAGACCTCCATCCCGGCGCCTGATCGTGACAACGGCCGCGTGCTGGCTTCGTATCGAGATGCAGGGCAGGTTGTAGCGGGGTCCTCCAAGCCGTCAGAGATCAGGAAGAGGCTGGCACCCGCGAGAACTAATGACAGACAAAACCGCAGCTCAGCGCACCTAAGAGGCAGAGACGCCGAGGTCGAGCACAACCCTAGAGCAGATCATCGCGATCTGGCTGGCCATGTAGGCCTGACAGCGGAACTCCGGAAGGGCGAGGGAAACACGAAAAGCGCGGCCGCTCACTCGCCATCGAGTGTCGGCCGCGCGTTGATTTCGGTGCAGCTTCGATGAGTCGCGGGTGGCTGGTGCTCAACCACCCACCCACGACTCCTCTTGAATCAGCCCGCCGAGTTGCCGTTGCAGGCCACGTACGACGGGTTGTGGTCGACCGTCAGCAGCTCGATCGGGCCGTTCCACTGCCACGGCAGCAGGCAGGCGTTGTTGAGGATGCTGATGCCGCCACCGCCACCGGTGGAGTTGTTGTTGCACGCCGCGTACGCGGGGGCGTGACCGGCGTGCAGCGCCTCGAGGGGACCATTCCACTGCCACGGGGCGGCGCACAGGTTGTCGCCGATGCTGATGCCACCGCCCGGGTGGTGGCCACTCTCACCGGCGGAAGCCGGCGCGGCAACAGCGAGCATGGCGCCACCGATGACTGCGGCTGCGAAGAGCGTTTTCTTCATCATGACCAACTCATCGGGCCAGCCCGGGCAGTCCTTTATAGACATCACCCGATGAGCTGGTCAACATCACCCGTCAAGGCACACAAACACTTTGCGCCGGGCGGCGTTCGTGGACCTGTGCCACGGTTGGGGGTTCCACCGCGATCCTCTTCGGACGGTCAGCCGAACATGCCCGGCTGGTACTCCCCGGCCGGGTTGCGGACGATCACGTTCAGCCGGTTCCACGCGTTGATCGTCGCGATCAGCGCGATCAGCGCGCCGATCTGCTCGTCGTCGTAGTGCTTGCGGACCGCCGCCCACGTCTCGTCGCCGACACCTTCGTGGGCGTCCGCCAGCCGCGTGCCCTCCTCCGTCAGCGCCAGGGCCGCGCGCTCCGCTTCGGTGAACACCACCGCTTCGCGCCACGCCGCCACCATCGCCAGGCGGACCGCCGTCTCGCCGGCCGCCGCCGCGTCCTTCGTGTGCATGTCGAGGCACATCCCGCAGCCGTTGATCTGGCTCGCGCGGATCTTCACCAGCTCCTGCGTCGCCTTGGGCAGCGACGACTCCTCCACCGGCCGCGACGCCGCGATCAGGCGCTTGACGAACTTGCCGGTGATCTCGTTCTCGAACATGTTCAGCCGCGCTTCCATGGTGTTCCCCTTCTCATCGTCTGCTTCACCCACTTGACGAGGCGCGCCACGGCGTTGTGACAGCGCAGGACGTGACGCCGGTCACGTGCACACCTTTGCGGCATCACCCGGGACGCCGGTCACGCCCGGGACACCCCGCTCCGACCTGCGGCGCCCACCCCCGCCTGGCCAGCGGACGACGCTTCAAACAGCCACGTTCGAGGGTCACCCACCGGAACACCACGACGGTTGCCGTGCTCATCGATGCGGCCGACGGTGGCTTCAGCAGGACCCAACGAGGGAAGGAGCACGACCGCGATGGCCAAGACCATGCAGCCCCAGGAACTCATCGACAGCGCCGTGGTCGACCCGGCCGGCAACAAGCTCGGGAAGGTCGGCAACGTCTACCTCGCCGACGCGACCCGCCGCCCGGAGTGGATCACCGTCAAGACCGGCCTGTTCGGCACCAAGGAAAGCTTCGTCCCGCTCTCCGGCGCACACACGGACAAGGACGGCGTCCACGTCCGGGTCGACAAGGACCGCGTCTCCGACGCGCCCCGCATCGACGCCGACGGGCACCTTTCGCCCGAGGAGAGCGAGCAGCTCTACCACCACTACGGCCTGCCGGTCCCGCGCACGTCGCCCGACGGGCGCCTGGGCCAGGCTGCCAAGAGCGGCCGGTCCGAAATGGACGGCAAGAGCATGATCCGCTCCGAGGAGCGGCTGAACGTCGGCACCGAGCAGATCGAGACCGGGCACGTGCGGCTGCGCAAGTACGTCGTCACCGAAGAACAGCAGCTCACCGTCCCGGTCCGGCACGAAGAGGTCCGCGTCGAACGGGAGCCGATCACCCGCGGCGAACGCGGCGCCGAGATCGGCGAGGCCGAACAGGACGTCGTGCTGCACGCCGAAAAGCCCGTGGTGCGCAAGGAAACCGTGCCGGTCGAGCGGGTGCGCCTGCGGACCGAGACGGTCAGCGAGGAGCAGACCGTGTCCGGCAAGGTCCGCAAGGAGCAGTTCGAGGTCACCGACGACGAAGGCAAGCGCCGCCGGTAACGGCTCCCGCGGGGGTGGCCGGTCCCGGCCACCCCCGCGGGATGTTCAGGAACGCAGCATCGGCGCCGCCAGGAACTGGTCCGGGATGGCGAACGCGTCCACCAGCGTGCGCGCGTGCGGGCGCAGCTCCGAGCACAGCCGGTTCACCGCCGACGTGACGGCCTTCGCGCGCGACGCCGTCAGGCGGCCGTGGCCCAGGAACCACGCCAGGTCCTCTTCGATCGCCGACAACGCGTACAAGTCGCAGACGCGCTCGAGCAGCGCGCGGGCGTCCGGGTCTTCGCAACGCTCGATGGCCGACGCGAACGCTTCCAGCACGAGCCGCTCGACGTGGACGCGGCCGGCGCGCAGGACGTGGTCCTGCGCCGAGTTGAACACACCGAACGGGTCCGAAGCCGCCTTCCGGAGGCGCTTCGCCACGCCTTCGACGACGTGGTCCTCGCGGTCCTCGAACAGGCGCAGCTGCCAATCTCGGCGGAAGAACGCGTCGGTGTCGGACGCTTCGGTGAGCAGCTCGACGGCCTTGCGCACCGAGGTCCGCTCCAGGATCGTGTTGACCACCTGGTCGGTGAAGAACCGGGCCGTCGCCAGTGGCGAGAGGTCCTCGAAATCCTGCTTGTAGCTGGTCAGCAGCCCCTTCGCGACCAGTTGCAGCAGCACCGTGTTGTCGCCTTCGAACGTCGTGAAGACGTCGGTGTCGGCCTTCAGCCCCGGCAGCAGGTTCTCCGACAGGTAGCCCGCGCCGCCGCACGCCTCGCGCGCTGTCTGGATCGCCGCCGTCGCGTGCCACGTCGCGAGCGCCTTCACCCCGGCGGCGCGCGACTCCAGCTCGCGCTGCTCCTCCTCGGGGGCCGACGAGTCGATGTCGTGCAGCTTCGAGACCAGCTCTTCCTGCGCGAAGTGCAGGGCGTACGTCTTCGCCAGCGCCGGCAGGAGTTTCCGCTGGTGAGCGAGGTAGTCGAGGACGACGACCTCGGCGCCGTCCGGCTTCGCGAACTGGCGGCGGACCTCGCCGTACCGGATCGCCAGCGTCAGCGCGCGTTTCGTGGCGCTGCCCGCGCTGCCCGCGACACTCACCCGGCCGCGGATCAGCGTGCCCAGCATCGTGAAGAACCGGCGGCTGTCGTTTTCGATCGGGCTCGAGTACGTCCCGTCCTCGGCGACGTCGCCGAAGCGGTTCAGCAGGGCCTCACGCGGGACACGGACGTCGTCGAAGCTCAGCCGTCCGTTGTCGACGCCGTTGAGACCGGCCTTCGGCCCGCAGTCCTCAATGGACACACCGGGCATCGGCGCGCCGTCCTCGCCCCGGATCGGGACGAGAAACGCGTGCACGCCCCGCGATTCCGGGCCCGTGACCAGCTGCGCGAAGACCACCGCCATGCGGCCGTCACGGGCCGCGTTGCCGATGTATTCCTTCTTCGCCATGGCATCCGGCGTGTGCACGACGAAACCGCCGTCCACGAAGGTCGCCGTGGTGCGCAGGTGCTGGACGTCGGACCCGTGGCCGTGCTCGGTCATCGCGAAGCAGCCCAGCAGGCCGAGGTCCATGATCGCGCGCAGGTACCGCTCGTGGTGGCGGGCGGTCCCGAGCAGCTGGACGGCGCCCCCGAACAGGCCCCACTGGACGCCGGCCTTCACCATCAGCGACAGGTCGCCGTAGCCGAGCATCTCGAACGACGTCACCGAGCCGCCGACGTCGCCACCGCCGCCGTACGCCGGGTCGAAGCCCAGGCCGGGCCGGTCGGTCTCGGCGAGCGCGCGCAGCTGGTCGAGCACCTGGGCGCGGTGCGCCTCGATGCCGAGGTCGACCGGGTCCCGGAACTCGGCGCCGGCCATCTGCGCCCGCACCGCGCGGCGCAGCTCGGCCCAGCGGCCGTCGAGGACGGCGGTCAGCGCGTCCGGATCCACCTTCGAGGGCACTTCGGGGACGTCCACGGTCACCTCCGGAAAGGACGAGCGGCAGGCTTCCTACTCGTTGGTAGTAAGCCTGCCGCAGCGCCGTCGATCCCGTAGGTTCAGAGCGGCTTGCCGTTGACCGTCACGTTCGTGAACCGGGCGTTGTCCACGTATTTCAGCGTGTTGGAGGTGTCGGACACACCCTTGAAGGTGGAATTCGCCACGGCGAATCCGTGCACATGGGCCTTCGAAAGCCCGCTGACGTCGAACGTCTTGCCCGCGATCTTGGTGCTGGAACAGTTGCTGATCGTGAACGGGCCGAACGACGGGGTGTAGCTCCCGGTCTGGCTGTTGTAGGTCGATGTCACATACACGAAGTTCCGAGCGAAGGTGCCGGAAATGCTGTCGAGGTTGATGTTCTCGGAGAACCCGCCACGCAGCGTGTTCGACTTTACGTACAGCGCGAACTTCGTGTCACCCTTCACAGTGAGCTTGTACGCGTAGACGTTGCGGATCCCGCCGGTCTGCTCGCTGCCGCAAGTGATCGCACCCCAGTTGCCGTTCATCACGCAGTTGACGACGACGAGGTTCTGGCACGGGACGTTGACCCGGCGCCCGTCGGCGTCCCGGCCGGACTTGATGGCGATGTTGTCGTCGTGGGCACCCAAAGTGCAGTTCGCGATGACGACGTGGTCGCACGACTCCGGGTCGCAGCCGTCGGTGTTGCTGTGCGCGGTGCTGGGATCGGTGCTGACGCCGTCGACCGTGACGTTGCGGCACAGCGTCGGGTGCAGCTGCCAGAACATGGAGTTCTTCAGCGTGATGCCCTGGATCAGCACGTTTTCGCAGGCGTACGGCTCGACGAACGCCGAGCGCATGGTGTGCCCGGAGCCCGGCACCACCCGCTTCTCCGGCGGGGTTCCCTTGGCCACCAGCGATTCCAGGTAGGCGCGGTCGCTGCCCTTGTTCCACGACGACGTCGCCGCCGCGTCGAGCGTCCCGCTGCCGGTCAGGCCGATGTTCTTCTCCTTGTACGCGTAGATCATCGGCGAGTGGTTGACGCACTCGATGCCTTCATAGCGCGTCAGGACGTTCGGGAACTTCGACGCGTCGCCGCTGAACTTCAGCACCGCGCCGGCTTCGAGGTGCAGGTCGACGTTGCTCTTGAGGTAGATGGCGCCGGTGAGGAAACTCCCACCGGACGGCACGACGACGTGCCCGCCGCCGGCCGCGGCGCAGGCGTCGATCGCCTGCTTGATCGCCGCGGTGTTGTCGGTCTTGCCGTCGTTCTTCGCGCCGTAGCCGGTGATCGGGAAGGTCTGGTCGGGGAACGTGGGGACCGTCGTGTTCGCGACGATGTCGTTCGCCGCCGGCCACGGGAGCACGGGGACGTCGATGCGCGGTGCCGCCGAGGCGACGGCCGGGAGCAGCGGCAACGCCGCCACCGCGAGCCCGCCCTTGATCAGCTGCCGCCGGGTGAACCTGCCGTCCATGGACACTTCCTTCACGGGAAAGACCTGGTGCGACGGCGGAACCACGGCACGGACCGCGGGCACGACGAACTCTAGGCGTGCAAGCCGCTCCAGGTCCAGGCTTGCCCGATCGGCGAAGCGGACAGGTCCCGATGTCATGAACGACTCTTTCCTGGCGTCGGACGTCAGGAAAGAGTCGTTCATGACGGTCAGGCCAGGTCCGGGCCCTTCGAGCGCAGGTCGTCGACCTTGCTCATGGCCTCCCGCAGCTCGCCCAGCCAGCTGTCCGCGTGCTGGCCGACCAGGCGGACCGCCCAGGCCAGCGCGTCCGACCGCGACCGCGCCACGCCCGCGTCGACCAGCGTGTCCAGCACCAGGCGTTCCGGCTGCCGCAGCCGGGTCATCACCGGGGCCGAGTGCGTCGTGAACAACGCCGTCGTGCCGCCCTGCCGCGCGCCCCACGCGACCTTGCGCTGGTAGCGGTGCTCGGCCTGGCGCGCGATCTCGATGCGCTCGTCGCGCGTCTCCTCGCGGAACCGGCTGATGCGGCCCTCCTCGGCCGCGGCGCGGGCCGCGTCGTCCGCGTACTCCTCGGTCAGCGACGGTAGCTCGCCGACCACGATGATCTCCTCGCGGTCGACCGTGACCTCCGGTGCGCCGGTGAACCAGCCGTCGGGCAGGCGCCCGCCGAACCAGGCCGCCGCGTCGTCCGCCGGGGGCACTTCGGCCTGCTGCCAGCCGCGGCCGCCCTTCCAGCCTCGTCCCATGACTCCACCTCCGCGATTACATGATTACAACGCTACTGACGCTACGCCGAAAACACGCAACCGCGGAGAGCGTTCACCCAGGGCGGAAGTCAGAGCTGTGCGGTAAGGGCCTCGGCCGTGGTGACCGGGCGATCGCAGACGTAGCCGCGGCAGACGTACGCCGCCGCGGCGCCGTCGACCAGGGGGCGGTCGGCCAGCAGCGGGACACCGGGGGCGTCCGGCTCGCCGGCGACCACGATGCCGCCGCCGTGCACGCCGCGCGCCGCGGCCAGCCGCAGCGAGACGTCCGAGCCCACCACCGCGACCTGCACCGGGCCGGCCTGCACGGCCTCCGCGACCGACAGCCAGTGCCCGGCGAACCGCGGCACCCGCCCGGCCAGCACGCCGGCCCGGCGCAACGCCTGCTCGGCCGCCTCCCGGTACCGGGCCGAGTCGGCGTGGCCCGCGAGCGCGGACGCCGTCAGCAGCGCCCCGGCCAGCGCGGACGCCCCCGCCGGGCTCGCGTTGTCGCCCGGGTCGGCCGGGCGCTGGACCAGAGTCTCGGCGTCGTCGGCGGTGTCGAAGTACGCACCCGGGACGTCCGGGGACGCGAAGTGCGCCAGCGCCAGGTCGAGCAGGCGGGTCGCCTCGGCGAGCCACCGCGCGGACCCGGCCGCCTGGTGCAGGGCCAGGAACCCGTCGGCGACGCAGGCATAGTCCTCCAGCACGCCGGCGGATTCGCCGACGACGCCGTCGCGCGAGCTGCGCCGCAGCCGGCCATCCACCACGTGGACGCGCACCAGCAACTCGGCCGCGGCGGCCGCCCATTCGATCCACTGTGGACGATCAAGCGCGACGCCCGCCTCGGCCAGCGCCGTGATCGCCAGGCCGTTCCAGGACGCGATCACCTTGTCGTCCCGGCCCGGCTGCGGCCGCTTCGCGCGCGCCTCCAGGAGCTTGACGCGCGTCGGTTCGGGCAGGTCGCCGAACAGGCGCAACGTGGAGGCGCCGTCCTCGAAGGTCCCCTCGGAAGTGACACCGAACAGCTCGGCCGCGGCCGGGGCGTCGTCACCGAGCACCTCACGCAGCTGCGACGGCGTCCAGACGTACGTCAGGCCTTCGACGCCGTCGGTGTCCGCGTCCAGCGAAGACGCGAATCCGCCTTCGGGCGTCCGCAATTCCGAAGCGAGGAACTCCGCCGTCCCCGTGGCGACGCGCCACGCCGTGGCCGAGCCGGTCCGGCGCCAGAGGTGCGCGTAAAAGCGCAGCAGCAACGCGTTGTCGTACAGCATCTTCTCGAAGTGCGGCACGATCCATTCGGCGTCCACGGAATAGCGCGCGAAACCGCCGGCCAGCTGGTCGTACAGGCCACCGCGGGCCATCGCCTCGGCCGTCTTGTCGACAAGGGACAGTGCCACCGAAGAACCCGTCCGCTCGTGGTGGCGCAGCAGGAACTCCAGCACCATCGACGGCGGGAACTTCGGGGCACGGCCGAACCCGCCGTTGACCGGGTCCGCCTCCTGCTGGAGCTTCCCGACCGCGCCGGCGAGCACCGCTTCGTCCACAACGGACTCCTGGAGCGGCCCGGTCTGCTCGGCGAGGTGCGCGACGATCTGCTTGGCGCCGTCCAGCAGCTCGTCCGGCCGCTCCTGCCAGGCTTCGGCGACAGCGGACAGGAGCTGCCGGAACGACGGCATGCCCGGCCGTGGCGACGGCGGGTAGTAGGTGCCGCAGTGGAACGGCTCGCCGTCCGGGGTCAGGAAGCACGTCATCGGCCAGCCGCCCTGCCCGGTCATCGCCTGGGTGGCGGCCATGTACACGGCGTCGATGTCGGGCCGCTCTTCGCGGTCGACCTTGATGTTGACGAAGTTCGCGTTCATCGCGGCCGCGGTGTCGGCGTCCTCGAACGACTCGTGCGCCATGACGTGACACCAGTGGCACGCGGCGTAGCCCACGGAAAGCAGGATCGGCACGTTCCGCCGCCGCGCCTCGGCGAGCGCGTCGGCACCCCACTGCCACCACTCGACCGGGTTGTCCGCGTGCTGGAGCAGGTACGGGCTGGTCGCGCTGGCGAGGCGGTTCATGTCTCCAGGGTCGCACCCGGCAAAACCGGGGCGCGCGGCAGCCGCAAGAAATCTCGCGGGTCGCGGCAACCTTTCCGGCACCGGTGGCAACCAGGTGTTCGTCCGGCCACGCGGTCCGGTCAGAGGCAGCGACCGAAAGAGAGCACGACATGTCCCCTCGCCTACCCACGACGTCGCCGGCGTCCCCCGCCGGCGGCCATGGCCGCCCGGCCCGCCGGGGGCGGCATCGCGGGCGCCGGTTGTTCCAGCGCCGGGGTTTCTGGGCGGCCGTCGTCCTGTCCGTCGTGACCGGCTCGGTGGTCGTGGTCAGCACGGCCTCGGCGGGAACGGTGGACCCGAAGTCGTGGTACGTCCTGGTCAACCGCAACAGCGGCGAGGCGCTGGACGGCTTCGCCTACGCCAAGAACGACGGTGCGGCGGTGGTCCAGTGGGGCCGTCACGACGGGGCCAACCAGCAGTGGCGGTTCATCGACGCGGGTGACGGCTACTACCGGCTGCAGAACCGCAACTCCGGCAACGTGCTGGACGACTACCGCTGGTCGAGGACCCCCGGCTCCGCCATGGTGCAGTGGCACGACCTGAGCGGCGCCAACCAGCAGTTCCGCCTGGAGAAGTCGCCGGACGGCCACGTGCGCCTGATCGGCCGCTTCAGCGGACTGGCCGTCGAGGTCCAGGCCGGCTCCAAGACCGCGGGGGCCCGCATCGCCCAGTACTACGACTGGGGCGGCGCCAACCAGCAGTGGCAGCTCGTCCCGGCCGGGAGCGTCGGCAGCTCCGGCAGCACCGCCACGCCCACCACGGCCACCACACCGCGCGGCAGCGTGACGACCAGCCAAGCCCCGAGCAGCACCTCTTCGGCGGCGTCGACGACGCCGCCGACGCCGGCCACCGACCGCCCTGCTTCGACGACCCGGTTCATGGGCAGCAGCACGGTACTCATCGGCGGCTCGATGGACGACACCTCGGCGGCGGCCGCGCCGTTCGACGTCCGGTACAACTACGTGCACAGCCAGCCCGCGCCCTCCTCGGACTACTACACGGCGGCGCGTTGCAAGCCCGAGTGGTCGAGCTGGTGGGGCTGCTGGACCGGCGAAACCACTGCTCCCGGCTTCTACGTGACCTGGGGCGACCAACACGTGTCCCAGGCCACCTACCAGGGCAAGCCGCGTCCGCAGAAGTACTTCTGGACCTGGTACTCGCTGCGCGACCTCGGGGATGCGGCCGGCCAGGGCGACGGTCCCGGCGAGGTCGTCGCCATCAACCGGACCGACCTGCTCACCCGCTACCTGAACGACTACCGCTTCTTCCTCCAGAAGATCGGCACCTCGCACGACATGATCGACATCGAGCCCGACTTCTGGGGCTACGTCCGCTCCCTCGGCAGCCCGCACCAGGTCGCCGCGCAGGTCAAGGCCGCGAATCCGACGGACTGCGGCTCGCAGGAGAACAGCGCCGCCGGCCTGGCCGCCTGTCTGGTAGCGATGGCGCACAAGTACGCGCCGAACGCGGGCGCGGGGCTCCACCTCACCTGCTGGGACTGGGAGACCAACGTCCAGAAGTGTGTGCAGGACTACGCGGAGCTCGGCGCGAAGAACGCCGACTTCCTGGTCACCGACGTGTCGGACCGCGACGCCGGCTGGTACGCGAAGCCCGCGAACGGCGGCCGGAACACGTTCTGGACCGACCAGCAGGCCGCTGCCACGCTGAAGTTCTACAAGACCATGGCCGAGTCAACGGGCAAGCCCGTGGTGCTGTGGCAGGTCCCGGTGGGCAACATGAGGCAGAACAACACCCTCAACCACTACCAGGACGACAAGGTGGACTGGTTCTTCTCGCACCTGGACCAGGTGGCGGACGCGCACGTCGCCGCCATCCTGTTCGGCGCGGGACAGCAGGAGCAGACCACGGTCGAGACCGACGGTGGAAACCTGATCAACAAGACGATCTCGTACCACAACTCGGGTGGGACACCACTCAAGTAGTCGGCAGGTGACCGCGCACCCGGGAAAACCGGGCGCGCGGTCACCTGCCGCTCCGCCACACTGAACCGGTGTTGCTGACCATCACGACGACCCGGACCCCCGCCACCGACCTGGGCTTCCTCCTGCACAAGCATCCGGAGAAAGCGCAGTCGGTCATGCTGTCGGCCGGGAGCGCGCACGTCTTCTACCCGGAGGCCGCGCCGGAACGGTGCACCGTCGCGCTGTTCGTCGAGATCGACCCCGTCGGGCTCGTGCGCGGGGGCGGGACCTCGCTGACCCAGTACGTCAACGACCGGCCGTACGCGGGTGGCTCGTACCTCGCGGTCGCGCTGCGGGCGGCGTTCACGACGGCACTCGCCGGGCGTTGCGCCACCCGTCCGGAACTGGTCGACGAACCCTTCGACCTGGAGATCCACGTGCCTTCGCTGTCCGCGCGCGGCGGGGCCGAGGTCGTGCACAAGCTGTTCGAGCCGCTCGGCTGGCGCGTCACGACCGCGCCGATCCCGCTCGACCCGCAGTTCCCGCAGTGGGGCGATAGTCGCTATGTCGACTTGCGGCTCTCCGGCACCCAGCGCGTCGCCGACGCACTGCGCCACTTGTACGTGCTGCTGCCTGCCCTCGACGGCGACAAGCATTACTGGGTTGGCGAGGACGAGGCCGACAAGCTGCTGCGCGCCGGCGAAGGCTGGCTCGCCGGGCACCCCGAGCGGACGCTCATCACGAACCGCTACCTCGAGCGGCGTCGCGCGGTCGTGAACTACGCCCTTTCGCGGCTGGCCGAGGCGGACGACGTCCCGGCGGAGGCCGAGGCACGGGTCACCGAGGTGCCGGACAAGCCGGAGAGCCTCGCGTCGCAGCGCCACGGCAGCGTGCTCGCCGCGCTGCGGGCCGCGGGCGCCCGGCGCGTGCTGGACCTCGGCTGCGGCTCCGGCGCGCTGCTGCGCGTCCTCGAAAAGGAGCGGTCGTTCACCGAGATCGTCGGCGTCGACGTGTCGAGCAGCGCGTTGAACATCGCGGAGAAGCGGCTGAACGACAACTCCCGCGTCACGCTGCGGCAGTCCGCGCTGACCTACGCCGACCCCGCGCTGAAGGGGTACGACGCCGCCGTGTTGATGGAGGTCGTCGAGCACGTCGACCAGGAGCGGCTGCCGGCGCTGGAACACGCGGTGTTCGGGGTCGCGGCACCGCGCACGGTGGTCGTCACGACGCCCAACGCGGAGTACAACCGGCTGTTCGAGTTCCTGCCGATGGGGCATTTCCGGCACGCCGACCACCGGTTCGAATGGACGCGAGCCGAGTTCCGCGCCTGGGCGGACGGCGTCGCGACCCGGCGCGGCTACGACGTCCGATACCTGCCGATCGGACCGGAGGACCAGGAATCGGGACCGCCGACCCAGCTGGCGGTCTTCACCACCCACGAGGAGGTGGCCGCGTGAAGCTGACCGTCCCCGACATGGCGCTCGTCGTGCTCGTCGGCGCTTCCGGCTCCGGCAAGTCGACCTTCGCCCGCACGCACTTCGCGCCCACGCAGGTGCTCTCCAGCGACTTCTTCCGCGGGCTCGTCGCCGACGACGAAAACGACCAGTCCGCGTCGGCCGACGCCTTCGACGCGCTGCACTACGTCGTGGCGAAACGGCTCGCGGCCGGGCGGACGACCGTCATCGACGCGACGAACGTCCAGCGCGCTTCGCGGGCGAGCCTGGTGAAGCTCGCGAAGGAGCACGACGTGCTGCCGACGGCGATCGTGCTCGACCTGCCGATCGCGGTCTGCGCCGCGCGCAACGCTTCACGCCCCGACCGCGACTTCGGCGACCACGTGATCCGGCGGCAGCGCGGCGAGCTGCAGCGGTCCCTGAAGTCGTTGGAGCGCGAAGGATTCCGGCGCGTGCACGTGCTGCGCAGCGAAGCCGAGGTGGCCGAAGCGGAGATCGTCACCGAGCCGCTGCGCAACGACAAGCGCGAGCTGACCGGGCCGTTCGACGTCATCGGCGACGTCCACGGCTGCGCGGCCGAACTGGAGGAACTGCTGGCCGAGCTGGGGTACGCCGACGGCGTGCACCCGGACGGACGGACCGCGGTGTTCGTCGGCGACCTCGTCGACCGCGGCCCGGACACCCCGGGCGTGCTGCGCCGCGTTATGGCGATGGCGTCGTCCGGGAACGCGCTGGTCGTCTGCGGGAACCACGAGCAGAAGCTGGTCCGCGCGCTGCACGGCCGGAAGGTCAACGTCGCGCACGGGCTCGCCGAGTCGCTGGAACAGCTCGCCGCGGAAAGCGAAGAGTTCCGGCGGAAGGCGCACGAATTCTGCGACGGGCTGATCGCGCACTACGTCCTCGACGGCGGCAAGCTGGTCGTCGCGCACGCCGGGCTGCCCGAGCGGTACCACGGGCGCGCGTCCGGGCGCGTGCGCAGCATGGCCCTGTACGGCGACACGACCGGCGAAACCGACGAATACGGCCTGCCGGTGCGGCTGCCGTGGGCCCGCGACTACCGCGGGTCCGCGATGGTCCTCTACGGGCACACGCCGACGCTCGAGCCGGAGTGGGTCAACAACACCATGTGCCTCGACACCGGTGCCGTGTTCGGCGGGAAGCTGACCGCGCTGCGCTACCCGGAGCGCGAAGTCGTCTCGGTGAAGGCGCATCGGGTCTGGTACGAGCCGTCCAAGCCGCTCGACGCGTCCCGGCCGCTCGGCGGCCGCGAGCCCGCGGTGCTGGAACTGGCCGACGTCACCGGCAAGCGGATCGTGCAGACCGCGCACCACGGCCGGGTCGGCGTCTCGGCGGAGCAGTCGGCGGCGGCCCTGGAGGTGATGAGCCGGTTCGCGGTCGACCCGCGGTGGCTGCTGTACCTGCCGCCGACGATGGCGCCGTGCTCGACGTCGTCCCGCGCCGACTACCTCGAGCACCCGGAGGAGGCGTTCGCGGAGTACCGGGCGGCGGGCGTGCAGTCGGTCGTCTGCCAGGAGAAGCACATGGGCTCGCGGGCCGTGGTGCTGGTGTGCGAGGACGACGACGTCGCGTACCGGCGCTTCGGGATCCGCGGCGGCGGCGCCGTGTACACGCGGACCGGACGGCCGTTCTTCTCGGCGGAGCAGAACGCCGCGCTCTTGGCGGATGTGCGGCCGGCGGCCGCCGGGCTGTTCGACGAGCTGGGTTCGGGCTGGCTCCTGCTGGACGCCGAACTGCTGCCGTGGAGCGCGAAGGCCGGTTCCCTCATCGCGGACCAATACGCCTCGGTGGGCGCGGCGGCCCAGGCGGTGCTGCCGGCGGCGGTTTCGGCGTTGACGACGGCGGCCGCGCGCGGCATCGACGTCTCCGACCTGCTGGCCCGGACGGCAGTACGAGAGTCCACAGTGGACGCCTACCGGGCGGCGTACCGGCGCTACTGCTGGCCGACGTCGGGCCTGGACGGGGTACGGCTGGCGCCGTTCCAGCTGCTGGCGTCCGAAGGGAAAGCACACCACGACCGGCCGCACGCGTGGCACCTCTCGCTGCTCGACGGTCTCGCCGGGCCGCGGTTCCAGCGGACCCGGACCCTTTCCGTCGACCTGCTGGACGCCGCGTCGGTGGCCGAGGGCGTCTCGTGGTGGGAGGAACTGACCGCCGACGGCGGCGAGGGCATGGTCGTCAAGCCGTCGGCGAACCTGACGCGGGGAGCGCGCGGCCTCGTCCAGCCCGGTGTGAAGGTGCGCGGACGCGAGTACCTGCGGATCATCTACGGGCCGGACTACACACTGCCGGACAACCTGGAGCGGCTGCGCAAACGCGGGCTCAACCGGAAGCGCATGCTGGCGCTGCGCGAGTACGCGCTGGGGCTGGAAGCCCTGGAACGCGTCGCGCGGGGTGAGCCGCTGTGGCGGGTGCACGAATGCGTGTTCGCGGTGCTCGCGCTGGAGTCGGACCCGGTCGACCCGCGGCTCTGACCAGCCGCGCCGAATGAAGTGAACGACCCTTTCATGGCGCCAGAGGTCATGAAAGGGTCGTTCACTTCATCGGACGGGAGCCCGGGACCAGCTAGTCGGACTTGGCCGAGGAGGCGCCGTTCGGCTGCTTCTTCTCCGGCTCCGCGGTGGCCTCGGCTTCGGCCGGCGGCTCGCCGGCCTTGGCCTCCTCCGCGGGCGGGTCGTCGAAGCTGGCCGGGACGCGCTTGAGGTGCTTCGTCATCGAGCGGACCAGGAAGGCCACCGCGATGAGGAACAGGATCAGCACCAGGAAGCCGACCGGGGAGGACTTGCCGAAGTCCTCCCCCTGCCCGCCGTTGTCGCCGTTGCCCGGCTGCTGCGTCAGGACCAGGGCCGACGCGGTCACCGGAAGCGCCACGCCGGCCGGCAGCGTCAGACTCATGTGTTCACCTTCTCCTCGATGCCGATGCCGGCGAACAGGTCGTCCTCCGGCAACGTGCTGTCGACCACCGACTTGACCAGCTCGTACTCCTCGGTCGGCCAAGTCTCGCGCTGCATCTCCAACGGGACGAAGAACCAGCGGCTGTTCGGGTCGATCTGCGTCGCGTGCGCCTTCAGCGCCTCGTCCCGCACCTCGAAGTATTCACCGCACTCGACGCGGGTCGTCACCCGCTCCATCACATCGGCGCGGTCGGGGTCCCACTTCGCCAGCCACTCGGTGTACGGCGACTCGAGCCCGGCCTCCTTCAGCGCGGCGTCGAAGGCCAGCATCCGGGCCTTCGAGAAGCCGTGCATGTAGTACAGCTTCAGCGGCTGCCACGGCTCGCCGGCGTCGGGGAAGCGATCCGGGTCCGGCGCCGCGTCCCACGCCGCCATCGACACCTCGTGGGTGCGGATGTGGTCGGGGTGCGGGTAGCCGCCGTTCTCGTCGTAGGTCGTGATCACGTGCGGGCGGAACTCGCGGATCACGCGCACCAGCGCCTCGGTCGACTCCTCCAGGGGCACGACCGCGAACGACCCCTCGGGCACCGGCGGCAGCGGGTCACCCTCCGGCAGGCCGGAATCGACGAAGCCGAGCCAGCGCTGGCTCACGCCGAGGATCTTGGCCGCGCGGGCCATCTCCTCCCGGCGGACCTCGCTCATGTTCGCCAGGACCTCGGGCCGGTCCATGGCCGGGTTCAGGATGCTGCCCGCTTCGCCCCCGGTGCACGTCACGACCAGCACCTCGTGACCCTCGGCGGCGTAGCGCGCCATCGTGGCGGCACCCTTGCTCGACTCGTCGTCCGGGTGCGCGTGCACGGCCATCATGCGCAGGCGCGGGTTAGCGGTGTTCCTCAGCTCGTCGGCGTCCACCATGCTCCGAACGACTCCCCTTCTGCCCTTATTCCGCGACCCACCTGCGGGCCGCCCACCCAGCGGGCGGATACTCGAATGCGTACCCGCGACCACCATTGTCCCCACGGGTACGACAAGAACGAGCAGGAGGCCCGGGTTGGCTGGCGGACCGGCGGAAACAGCGGCACGCGTGCTGCCCGCGGGCCGGTACGGCACCGGGCGCGCGCCGACGTCACGGCGCTGGCGACGCTGGCTCTTCCTGGCCATCGCCCTGCTGGTCAGCGGCGTGATCGCGTGGGTCGCGTACGTCAACCTCGGCGCCGCGCCGATCGACGCCGAACGCGTCGCGTTCAGCGCGAAACCGGGCAACGCGATGGAAATCACCATCAACGTCACCCGTGACGACAACAACCGGCCGGGCGTCTGCATCGTCCGCGCCCGCGACAAGACCGGCGCCGAGAGCGGCCGCAAAGAGCTCCTGATCCCCGCCGGCGCGAAGTACAGCAGGATGAGCACGACGATCAAGAGCATCGGGGAACCGGTGACGGCCGACGTTTTCGGCTGCTCGTACGACATACCACGCTATCTGTCAACCCCATAGCGGCCAACGGGGTGAACCGCGCGCCCAACCGCCCGGGGCGAACGGAATTGACGGGCGTCGGCCTGTCGCGCCGTGATAGTCTGACCCTTCAGCACGGCCCACGACGGGCCGTGTTTTTCCTTTATCTCAGCCACGCGGGCACCTACGCCCGTGTGGGCCGGCTTGAACACGCAAGCCTGGCAGGCCCGACGAGGAGATGGTGACCGTGAGCGACACCAAGGTGACCTGGCTGACCCAGGATGCCTACGACCGGCTCAAGCACGAGCTCGACGAAATGATCGAGAATCGTCCGGTCATCGCCGCGCGCATCAACGACAGCCGCGAAGAGGGCGACCTCAAGGAGAACGGCGGCTACCACGCCGCCCGTGAAGAACAGGGCCAGGCCGAGGCGCGCATCCGGCACCTGCAGGAGCTGCTGCGCTCGGCCAAGGTCGGCGAAGCGCCCGCGAACGACGGCACCGCCGGTCCCGGCAAGGTGCTCACCGTGCGCTACGAGGGTGACGACGAGGACGAGAAGTTCCTGCTCGCCACCCGTGAAGAGGGCGCCGAGGGCGAACTCGACGTGTACTCCCCGGAGTCGCCGCTGGGCAAGGCCCTGCTCGGCGCCAAGGAGGGCGAGTCCCGCGAGTACGAGCTGCCCAACGGCAAGCTGCAGAAGGTCACCCTCGTCAAGGCGGTTCCCTACGCCGACACCAAGTGACCGGTTCGGCCAAAAGCAGGCCGCCCACCACGCGGCACGCAACCGTCACCACGAAGCCATGCGGCCGTGACTGTGGCCGGATCGGTCACCATCAGCACAGCCGCGGCTAGCGTGTCTCCCAGGATCCACATTCTGGGAGGACTGAGTTGTGAGCACGGAACCGATCTGCCAGGCCTGCGGTACGCAGTACGCCGTGGCCAGGGACAACTGCCCGGTCTGCGAGGACGAACGCCAATACGTCCCGCAGTCCGGGCAGCGGTGGACGAACCTTTCTTCTCTTCGCGAGAGCGGCACGTACACGCCGCGCATCGAAGAACAAGGCCGCGGCATCATCGGCGTCGGCTCGACGCCGGGGTTCGCGATCGGGCAGCGCGCGCTGCTGGTGCGGGCACGGTCGGGGAACTTCCTCTGGGACTGCGCGGCCTACCTCGACGACGCCCTGGTCCAGCAGGTCCGCGACCTGGGCGGGATCACCGGCATCGCGATCAGCCACCCGCACTACTACACGACGATGGTGGAGTGGGCGCACGCGTTCGACGTGCCGATCTACCTGCACGAAGGCGACGAGCAGTGGATCGGCCGCCCCGACCCGGCGGTGAAGCTGTGGTCGGGCACGACCCTCGACGTCGCCGACGACCTGCGCCTGATCAACCTGGGCGTGCACTTCACCGGCGGCACGGTCCTGCACTGGCCGGACGGCGAGGAGGGCCGGGGCGCGCTGCTGTCCGGCGACATCGTGCAGGTGATCGGCGACCGCACGCACGTCGGCTTCATGTACAGCTACCCGAACCTCATCCCCGAGCGGCCGCACATCGTCCGCCGGGCGGCGGAACTTCTCGCGGGTTACCGCTTCGAAGCGATCTACGGCGCCTGGTGGGACGCGATCGTGCGCACCGACGGCTTCGAGGTCGTCCAGCGCTCGGCGAAGCGGTACCTGGCGCAGGTCATCGACGAAGGCTGAGCCGGGGTGGCGCGAGCGAACGTCTTGAATGACTCATTCAGGGCACTAGATGTCCTGAATGACTCATTCAAGACCCTCCGGTACGCGCCGTCAGCCCCGCGCGGTCCGCTCCAGCAGGGGGCGGACCCGCGGTGGCACCGGGGTCGACAAGGCGATCGACGTCGACGTCCGCAGCACGTCCGGGACACCGACGACCTCGTCGATCACCCGCTGCAGGTCGTCGTTGCCGCGCGCCACCATCCGGACGAACAGGTCGCCCTGCCCGGTCGTCGCGTGGACCTCGCACACCTCTTCGATCGCCGACAGCGCCTCCGCCACCTCCGCCCGGCGGCCCTGCGCGATCTCCAGCACCGCGAACGCCGTCAGGCCGTAGCCCATCGCCGCCAGGTCCAGCTCCGGCGGGAAGCCGCCGAGGATGCCGCGCTCGGACAGGCGGTCGAGGCGGGCCTGGACCGTCCCGCGGGCGACACCGAGCCGGCGCGCGCACTCCAGCACCCCCAGCCGCGGGGAATCGGTCAGCAACAGCAGCAGGCGCGCGTCCAGTGCGTCGAGGTTCGACATCGCTCTCTTCCCTGCGCAAGATGTCCATCATGACCGCCGAAGCCCGGTGATCACTGATCATATTGTTCAGTAAAATCTTCGACCATTGCACATCTTGCCGCTCAAGTCGATCCTTCGAGGTATGACCCAGACTGCCGAACCGCAGGTCGCCCTCGACGACGTCAGCTACGACCAGCTGCGTCAGCTCGTCGGCCTCGTCGACCACGACGCCTCGACCGACCCCTTCCCGGTCAAGGCCATGGACGCGGTGGTGTTCGTCGCCGGCAACGCCACCCAGACCGCCTGGTACTACCAGATCGCGTTCGGGATGCAGCTCGTCGCGTATTCCGGCCCGGAGACCGGCGTCTACGAGCGCAAGTCCTACGTGCTGAAGTCCGGCTCGGCCCGGTTCGTCATCACCGGCGGCGTGAAGCCGGACTCGCCGCTGCTCGACCACCACCGCAAGCACGGTGACGGCGTCATCGACCTGGCGCTGGAGACCACCGACGTCGACAAGTGCGTCGAACACGCCCGCGCGCAGGGCGCGACCGTCCTCGAGGAGCCGCACGACGTCTCCGACGAGCACGGCACCGTCCGCGTGGCCGCCATCGCGACGTACGGCGAAACCCGCCACTCGCTGGTCGACCGGTCGCGCTACTCCGGCGTCTACCTGCCCGGCTACGAGCCGCGCGAGAGCACGATCAAGCGCCCCGAGGGCGCACCCAAGCGGCTGTTCCAGGCCGTCGACCACTGCGTCGGCAACGTCGAGCTCGGCAAGATGGACTACTGGGTCGACTGGTACCACCGCGTCATGGGCTTCGTGAACATGGCGGAGTTCGTCGGCGACGACATCGCCACCGAGTACTCGGCGCTGATGAGCAAGGTCGTCTCGAACGGCAACCACCGCGTCAAGTTCCCGCTGAACGAGCCCGCCGTGGCGAAGAAGAAGTCGCAGATCGACGAGTACCTCGAGTTCTACGGCGGCGCCGGCTGCCAGCACATCGCGCTGGCCACCAACGACATCATCGCCACGGTCACCGCGATGCGCGCCGCCGGCGTCGAGTTCCTCGACACCCCGGACTCCTACTACGACGACCCCGAGCTGCGCGCCCGGATCGGCAACGTCCGCGTGTCGATCGAGACGCTCAAGGAGCACAGCATCCTGGTCGACCGCGACGAGGACGGCTACCTGCTGCAGATCTTCACCAAGCCGATCGGCGACCGCCCGACCGTGTTCTACGAGCTGATCGAGCGGCACGGCTCGCTGGGCTTCGGCAAGGGCAACTTCAAGGCGCTGTTTGAAGCGATCGAGCGCGAACAGGCGCGCCGAGGCAATCTTTAACGCCGAGGCGCCATCAGACACAGTCGAGGCAACCTCTGACACACAACACTGCGAAGGCCACCGTAGGAGACCTCCGGGTCCCCTATGGTGGCCTTTGGCGTGAATCGGGAACCGCGGGCGGCCCGGATCCGTCAGTGTGGAGACGCAGAGAGAAGGGGCCCGGATGCCGGACAGCATCGACGCCAGCGACGCGATGATCGACAACTGGACCAAACGGCTCGAGGAGAACGCCGCCCGGTACCAGGCGCTGGCCGATCGCATGCAGGGCCAGACGGTCACCGAGCGCTCGAAGGACGGCACGGTCCAGGTGACCGTCGACTCGCGCGGGCTGCTGAAGAACCTGGTCATCGGGGAGAACGCGGCCGGCAAGCGGATGGCCGAGGTGTCGGCGCAGGTGATGCAGCTGGTGCAGCGGGCGCAGGCGCGGATCCCGGAGCTGCTGCAGCAGGCCATGACCGAGACCACCGGCACCGGCGACCAGGCCGCGGCCGAGATCGTCCGCGAGGCGAAGAGCACGTTCCCGGAGCCGCCGCCCGAGGCCGAGCCGGCGTTCCCGGAACCCGACCGCGTCCGCCGGTTCCTGCCGGACGACACCGAGGAGCCGCCTCCGCCCGCGCCACCGCGGATGCCGCCACCGCCGCAGCAGCAACCGCCGCGGCGCCGCCGTCCGGCCGACAATGACGATGACGACGACTTCGGCGGACCGATCCTGTCCTGACACCGACGGGCCTGAGAAGGGGGAACCGTGGCAGATGTGGAACTCAGCGCCGATCTCACGGCGCACGCGCAGCAGCTCGACGCCATCGGTGACGGGCTGCAGCAGGCCGTCGACGCGGCGAACCAGGTCAGCATGCCGACCGACGCGTACGGCATTCTCTGCCAGCCGTTCCGGATGCTGCTCGACCCGGTCGAGCAGTACGGGATCGACGCGCTGAAGGACGCCGTCCAGGCGATGACCGCTGTCTCCGGCAAGGTGCGCGAGGCCGCGGCCGCCTACCGCACGTACGAGACGGGTGTCGCCGACGATCTCAACTCCTCCCCGGGCGGCGCGTGATGCCGGAGGGGAATCCGCTCGTCGTCGACGCCAAGAAGGACCCGGACGGGCCGGGCGCGTTCACCGCGGGCAACGGCGACTACGGCTGGGCGGGCGGCATCGGCATCGCCGAGTCGTCGATGGACGCGTTCAACGGGATCAAGGACGGCGACTGGGTTTCCGGCGGCCTGGGCATGCTCAGCCTGGCCGGGGAGATCGCGGGCGCCGCGATCGACCCGTTCGGGTACCTGATGTCGTCGGTGGCGTCGTTCCTGATGGAGCACATCCAGCCGCTGAAGGACATGCTGGACTCCGTCGCGGGCAACCCGCCGGTGATCCAGTCCTATGCGGACACCTGGGGCAACGTCTCGAAGGCGCTCGGCGAACGCAAGACCGACTTCGACAACGCGGTCAAGAACGGCACCACCGGCTGGACCGGCGCGGGCGCCGACGCCTACCGCAAGTTCGCGGCCGAGCACAGCGACGCCCTTTCGGGCGCGGCGACGGTGGCCGGCGCGATCAGCACGGTCACGATGATCATGGGGCAGATCGTCTCGTTCGTCCGCGAGACCGTGCGCCAGCTGATCGCCGACCTGGTCGGCAAGCTGATCTCGTGGGTGATGGAGGAGGTCTTCTCCCTCGGCTTCGGCACACCGGTCGTCGTCGCGCAGGCGACGGCCGCGATCGCCGAGTGGGGCAAGAAGATCAGCGGGCTGCTCAAGAATCTGACCGACTCCATCCGGAGGGTGTCGCCGCTGCTGTCGAAGCTGGTGGACATCTTCGAGAAGATCGCCAAGATCTTCGGCAAGGTGCTGGGCAAGGTCAGCGGCCTGGACGGGCTGAAGGTCAAGGAAGGCGGCTTCGTCCACAGGGTCCCCAAGGGCGAAGGGGGCGGGGTGCACGCCCGGGGTCACGGCGACGGCTCGTCCGGCTCGGAGGGCAGCCACGGGGATGCGGACTCCGGTTCCAGCCGGGGTTCGGGCGAGGATGGGGAGAGCGCGCCGTCTCATGCGGACGACGCGGACGGTTCGCCGCCGGCGCACGGCGAGGACGGTTCGCCGTCCGCGGCCCGATCGGGCGACAGCAGCGCACCTCGCACCCGCTCCGACGGTCCGCCCGGGGATGGCTCGCCTTCGCACGCCGGGGACACGGATTCCGCGCCCACTCACTCGGGCGACAGCGCGCCTTCGCACGCCGGAGACACCGGCGGTTCGCCTTCGCACGCCGGAGATTCGAGCCCCTCGGCCGCCCGCTCCGGCAACAACTCGCCGTCGCACGCGGGCGACAACACCCCGTCGCACGCAGGCGACAGCACTCCCTCGCCGACTCGCGCCGGCGACAACCCGCCTTCGCACGCCGGCGATTCGAACCCATCGCCCACTCGCGCGCCTTCGCACGCAGGCGACTCGAGCCCCTCGGCCGCACACGCGGGCGACAACACTCCCTCGCACGCGGGCGACAGCAACCCGTCGCCCACCCGCACGCCGTCGCACTCGGGAGACACCAGCCCCTCACCTACCCGCGCGGGCGACAACACTCCGTCCCACGCAAGCGACTCGAGCCCGTCGCCGACCCGCTCCGGCGACAACAGTCCGGCGCATTCGGGCTCGCCCAGCCATGCCGACGGCGGCAACCCCGCGCACTCCGGCTCGGCGCCCGCGGCGCGGGCCGACGGCCCCGGCTCGCACGCCGGCACCGACACCCCGAGCAGTGCCGCGCCGCCGCGGGCGGACGGCACCACCTCCGCCAGCGGCACCGCGCCGACCGCGCCGCGCGCCGGGGATCCCGGTACCCAGTTCCCGTCGCCGCGTGGTGGGGACGGCGCCGCCTCCGGTGTCCCGCCGCAGGGCGGCCAGCCCATGACGGGCGGTGGCATGCCGCCCGGTGGTGCGCCCGGTGGCGGCGGTCCCGGCGGTGGTTCGCCCCGCACCGGCGGTGGCGCCGGCTGGACCGGCACCCCGGGCAGCTCCGGGGCCCACACACCGCACGTCGACGCGCCCGGACGGCCCCGCACCGGCGGTGACCTGCCCGAAGGCCGCCCGCGCCCCCGCACGCCCGACGCACCCGCGCCGGCTGCTCGCGGCTTCGGCCCCGGCACGCACGGCCCGGACACCCGCACCCCCGGCCCGGCCACCCGGCCCGGCGGCCCGGGACACACCGGACCAGGACACAGCGGCCCGGGCGGGCCCGGGCACAACGGCCCCGGCGGCCCGCACGACCCCGCGTCCGGGCACGGCCCCCACGAGAACGGCCCCCACGACCCGGACGGCACCCCGCCGCACCACGGTGACTCCGGGCCGCTCACCCCGGACGAGGTCAACGCGCGGCACGCCGAGAGCACGCCGTCGGGGACCTCCTACCACGCCGGCGATCCGGAGATGGGCGATCTGCCGCACCGGGTGCGGCCCGACGCCGACGGGCGCTACACCGTCGACGTGCACGTCACCCCGGACGGGCACGCGCGGATCGGCGACAGGCTCTACACGCCGGAGGAGTTCGCCGACGTCCTGCGCCGCAACGCCGACTACGACGGCCGGCCCATCCGCCTGATCGGGTGCGACGCCGGTTCCAACGACTTCGCGCACCGGCTGTCGCGTGAGCTGGACACCGAGGTCATGGCGCCGACCAAGCCCGCGTGGACCGACTCGCACGGCCGCGTCTTCTCCTCCGACTACGAGATCGGCCCGGACGGCCGGATGCGGCCGCGGATCCCGCCGGACGGCGAGTGGAACACCCACCACCCGGACGGCTCGGTGCACCCCGCCGGCGAGGACGGCTTCACCCCGGACACCCACGAGTCGCACAAGCACGACATCGACGCCGACGACGCCGTGGCGCGCCGGCGCCCGATTCCCACCGAGCCGGTCGAGATCGAGACCCGGCAGCCGCCGGCGTCGATGAAGGAAAAGATCAACGACCCCGGCTACCGCGCCAAGTACTACGACGGGCCGGACACCAACGGCGAGTTCAAGCGCAAGAACCGCGAGCAGTTCGACCACAACGACGAGCGCGTCGAAAAGATCCGGGAAGACACGGACAAGGACCCGGGCGACCGGTTCGAAACGAAGTCCGACGACTACGTCCCCGCGCAGTACCGGGAGGACATCCCGGAGGTCGAGCACAAGGCGACGCAGCCGCAGAAGGACCGGGCGCAGCAGCTCATCGACGAACGGGCCGACGCGAATGCGCACGCGCGGAAGGTCGAGGAGAACTACCGGGCGCACCGCGACGACGGAACGCTGACCGACGAGCTGGAGGAACAGCGCGCGGCAGCGCACAAAGCGCGGACCGATTACGGCGAGGAACTCGGCGAGCACGCCGCGAGCGATGCGGTGACCGATCGGTACCCGCGCGACCGATACGACGTCAAGGAGCTGCCCGACCCGGCGGTCCACGGCGACAACACCCGTCCGGGCGGCGGGGAGAAGCCCGGTGCCGGCCGGTTCGACCAGATCTACGAGGTCACCGACCGGACGACCGGCGAGACCCGGCACGTGATCGTCGAGGCGAAGGGCCCGAACGCCGAACTCGGCACGCGAAAGGGCATCGACGGGAAAACCAGCTACGAACAGGGGCACCCGCTTTACGTCGACAGCGTCATCGGGAACATGCTGAAGAACGGGACGCCCGCGGAAAAGGCACTCGCCCGGGATCTGCTGCAGGCCAAGGAACTCGGCCAGCTCGACTACTCGGTGGCGAAAGCCAGGGTGCGCGAGGAAGTGGTGGTCGGAACTGACGGCAAACCGGAGAAAAAGCCGGTGTACGGTGGCTACAACCTCAAGCATTTCGACCTGACCATCACGAGCCGATGACCGACGACAGGGAAGAGACCGCAATCGTGCGCAGCGTCAGCAGGCACCCGGTCGACGAGGCCGCGGCCGAACAGGACCTCAAGATCCTCGAGCCCGCGCTCGGGAAACTCCCGATGGTGATCGAGCGGAGCCCGCACTCGGGTGGCCTGCGCCTCGCGATGACCAGCTCGCTCGAAGAGCTGGGGTTCCGCCTGATCGGCGATCCACGGGCGGCCTGGCTCGACACCTGGGAGGCCACCGTGCACGCCATGCAGGCGGGCGCGGCCCTGTTCCTCGCGACGAGCCGGACCGAGGGCGAAATCGAGTTCCGGTACGGCGAAGCCACCCTCCGCCGGGCCGCGGTCGGGCCGAACATGTACGGCAACGCGACGATGTGGCTGGACGCGCTGTGGCTGGCCATGATCTGCCGCGAGCGGCCGCGCATCGACCTGCTCGCATCGATCCCGCCGGACCTGCTGCGGGCGTCCACGATCGAGTACGACGAGTTCGTCTACTCGTGGGTGGGTGCGCTGCAGACGTACTGGACGCGGGGCGAAGGCCTCGTCGACCAGATCCTGGAGGCGATGGCGGGCACCGACCCGGCCGGGCTCCGGCAGCTCGACCCCGACGCCGTCCTCCAGCGCTACTACCCGCCGATCGAGATGTTCTACCACCTCACCCAGCGGGACGACGCCAGGTTCAACGACTCGCTCTACAACGCCCTGGTGCTGCACCGGCGCTACTGGTCCACGGAAGAGGAGCACAACAGCCCCTTCGGGTACGTCGCGTTGGGGCCGCTGGCCATCGCGTGCCTGGCCCGCGACGCGGGCGTCACCATCGAGGTCGAGTCGGAGTACCTGCCCGCGAACCTCCTCGCCGGCTCGTGGGTCGGCGAGCACTCGACGTGAGCCACCCGACGCCCGAAAGGATCCGGTAGATGAACCAGCCGCCGGGACCGGACCAGCAGCGCGAGCTGGTCCGGCAGATCGGCGCGGTGCTGACGGCCCAGCTGCCGCCGGGATGGCGGCAGCTGCGGGTCGAGTACCGCGCCGCGGGCCGGCACGTCGAGACCGACCTGCTGGTGACCGGGCCGGACGGCGTGCCCCGGCCGGCGTCGCCGCACCCGGAAGCCGTGCGGCTGCTCGGCGTGCTGCGATCGGGCATGTACCGGCCCGGCCTCGGCACCTGGCTGGGCGCGATCCTCGTGTTCGAACCGGGGCTGGAGTCCCCCAGCGCCGACTTCGTGCGGCCGGACCTCGAACCGCCGTTCCGGCGGCCACCGCCGCCGATCGGGTTCCAGGACGAACTGCGGTTCTTCCCGCGAGCCGAGGAGCACATCCCCGGGTGGCTGCGGGAGCGCGCCGGGCTGACTCCGCCGGCCGCCGGCGGGGAAGTCCGGACCCCGCGGATCTACGACGGCCTGGACGCGTCGGGGCGCCCGCTCATCCGCCGTCAGCCGCTCCCCCCGGCGGAGGCAGAGCAGGTGCTCGCGTACCTCGACGCGGGCCCGGTCATCCTGGCTTCGCGCAGCAACGGCCCGGACGCGTTCGCGCCGGACCGCACGGACGCGGTCCCGATGAACTTCCGCACCGACGGCGCCTGGGCCTGGCCCGGCGCGGTGGCGTACTACCTGCGTGAACACGGGGTGCCGCCGGACCCCGACCTGGTTGCCCACATCCGGGCCCGCCGCTTCACCGCACCCGCCGAAGTCCCGGAACCGGCCAAGGACCTGGCGCTGGCCGCGATCACCGGGGAACAGCCGTGACGTTGCCTCAAACCACGGTGTAGCCCGCGTTCGTCAGCGCGACCTCGACCTCCTTGCAGTGCTCCGGGCCGCGGGTTTCCAGGGCGAGCTCGACGTCGGCCTCACCGAGGTCGAGGGTGCCGGAGATGCGCGAGTGCTCGACGTCGAGCACGTTCGCGCCCAGTTCGCTGACGCAGGACAGCACGCCGACCAGGGAGCCGGGCCGGTCCGGGACCCGCAGCTTCAGGCGCAGGTAGCGGCCGCCCGCCGTCATGCCGTGCTGGATGATCCGCAGGAGCAGCACCGGGTCGACGTTGCCGCCGGAGAGGACGGCCACGACCGGCGGCTCGAAGGCGCCCACGTGCTGCAGCAGCGCGGCGACCGGTGCGGCCCCGGCCGGCTCGACGACCAGCTTCCGCCGCTCCAGGCAGAGCAGCACCGCGCGGGACAGGAACTGCTCGGTCACCGTCACGACGTCGTCGACCAGCGACTCGACGTGGGCGAAGCTGACCAGGCCGGGCTCGCCGACGGCGATCCCGTCGGCCATGGTCGCGGTCTGGCCGAGCCGCACCGGCGCGCCCGCGGCCAGCGACGGCGGGTACGCCGCGGCCTCCTCGGCTTGGACGCCGACCACGCGGACGTCCGGGCGCACCGCCTTCACCGCCGACGCGACCCCGCCGACCAGCCCGCCGCCGCCGGTGGCGACCAGGACCGTCTTCACCCCCGGCACCTGCTCGAGGATCTCGAGACCGACCGTGCCCTGGCCGGCGATGACGTCCGGGTGGTCGAAGGGGTGGATGAACACCGCCCCGGTCCGCTCGCCGAACTCGATCGCCGCGGCGAGGGTCTCCTCCAGCAGCGCGCCGTGCAGGTGGACGTCGGCGCCGTACCCGCGGGTCGCGGCGAGCTTCGGCAGCGGGGCCCGCAGCGGCATGAAGACGGTGGACCGGATACCGAGCAGCGAAGAGGCCAGCGCGACGCCCTGCGCGTGGTTGCCGGCACTGGCCGCGACGACACCGCGCTCGCGTTCGTCCTCGGTGAGGCCGTGGATGCGGGTGTAGGCACCGCGGATCTTGAACGACCCCGTGCGCTGCAGGTTTTCGCACTTCAGGTGCACCGGGCCGCCGTGGAGCTTGCGCAGGTCGCGCGCGTGCTCCATCGGCGTCACCCGGGTCACTCCGTTGAGGAGTTCCCGGGCGGCGCGGATCCGCTCGAGGGTGACGAGTTCCATGGGCGGGATGATGCCACTCAGGAACTCCACAGGTTGACCGGACCGGGAGCCGGGTACCCTGGGTCGCGTCAACACGCGGTAAACAAGGAGCAACCATGGCATCGGGGAACGACGCGAAGACGGCCCGACGGGCTCGCGCCACCCGCTCCGCCGGCCTGCTCCCGCTGGTGATCGGCCTGGCGTCGGCGGCCGCGCTCACCGGAGCGGCGTACCTCACCGTGGACAACGCCAGCTGCGGCGCCCCGGCCCAGTACATCCGCCACGACAGCCACGTCGAGCTGGTCGGCGGCTGCGTCGACGGCTCGAGCCTGCCGGCCGCCGGCACCCCGAAGAGTGGCGGCGTCGTGCACGGCAACTACAACCCCTGAGCTGCGGAAACACGAAAAACGGCGCCGGAGAACTCCGGCGCCGTTTCGCGTTGCAGGGGCCTCAGCCCAGGGCGGCCAGCAGGTCCGCGACCAGGTCGCGGCCGTCCTCGATGCCGACCGAGAGGCGCAGCAGGTCGGCCGGGACCTGGAGGGTCGAGCCCGCCGTGCTCGCGTGGGTCATCTTGCCCGGGTGCTCGATCAGCGACTCGATGCCGCCGAGCGACTCGGCGAGGATGAACAGCTTCGTGCGCGACGCCACCTCCAGCGCCGCCTCCTCGCCGTCCGCGTGGCTGAACGAGACCATCCCACCGAAGCGGCTCATCTGCTTCGCCGCCGTCTCGTGCCCCGGGTGCTCCGGGAGGCCCGGGTAGTAGACCTTCGCCACCTTGGGGTGCTTGACCAGCGCCTGCACGATGAGCTCGGCGTTGTCGCTGTGGCGCTCCATCCGCAGGGCGAGCGTCTTGATACCGCGCAGGGTCAGCCAGGCGTCGAACGGGCCGGGCACCGCGCCCGCGGCGTTGCGCAGGTAGAACAACTGCTCGCGCAGTTCGTCCTCGTCGGTGACCACCGCGCCGCCGACGACGTCGGAGTGGCCGCCGAGGTACTTCGTCGTCGAGTGCAGCACGACGTCCGCGCCCAGGGAGAGCGGGTTCTGCAGGTACGGCGTCGCGAAGGTGTTGTCGACCACCAGGCGGGCGCCGGCATCGTGCGCGACCCCGGCCAGCGCGGCGATGTCGGCGATGCCGAGCATCGGGTTGGTCGGCGACTCGCACCAGATCAGCTTGGTCTCGGGCCGGATGGCCGCGCGCACCTCGTCAAGGTCGGCGAGGTCGGCGACGGTGTGCTCGACGCCCCACAGGCTGAGCACCTTGTCGATCAGGCGGAACGTGCCGCCGTACGCGTCGTTGCCGAGCACGAGGTGGTCGCCGGGGCGGAGGGTACTGCGCAGCACCACGTCGGAGGCCGCCATGCCGGACGCGAAGGCCAGCGCGTGCCGGCCGCCTTCCAGCGAGGCCAGCGCCTCCTCCAGCGCCGAACGGGTCGGGTTCGCGGTGCGCGAGTACTCGTAGTCGCCCTCGCGGGTCCCGCCCACGCCGTCCTGCGCGTAGGTCGAGGTCTGGTAGATCGGCACGATCACCGCGCCGGTGCGCGGGTCGGGCTTCTGACCGGCGTGGATCGCGCGCGTCTCGAAACCCAGTACGGAGTAGTCGTCCACCATTGGGTCAGCGTACGGGCCGCCCCGGACATTCCCGTCAGGTGGGATAGATCTCAGCGGCGGGTGCCGGCAGCGCCGGTTTCGCGTGCGTGCGTGGCGGCGGCCGCTTGCGATGTCATGAACGACTCGTTCACCTCGTCCGATGACATGAACGAGTCGTTCATGTCGTTCGGCACTCACCAGCTCCGCGACGAGTACGCGCCCTGGCCGGACAGGACCGGCAGCGTGGGCGTGCGGTAGCGCAGGTACCGGAACGTCGGCGGCAGGAACGCCAGCACCAGCACGAGCACCGCGAGCGCGGCGAGACCGACCCGGTCGGCCATGGCGAACCCGCCGTGGGTGAACATCGCGTCGGCGAACCGGGCCGGCGGCACCCCGACCGACAGCGGCTCGGTCAGCAGCGCGCCGACGGCCAGTAATGCGCCGAGGCCCAGCAGGACAGCGCCCGCCGTCGCGCGGAACAGCGTCGCGAGCGAGCCCAGCAGCAGCACGAGTCCGGCGACGAGATAGCCGGCGAGGTCCGTCAGGACCCAGCCGGGCAGCGCGCCGAGGCTGAATTCGGCGGGCATGTCGAGGAAGATCTTGACCGGCACGTATCCCGCGGCGACCGCGGCCGGCAATCCGAGCACCCCGGCGAGAACCGCCGTTACTCCGGATGGCCGAGCCGATGAATACGAATGCGAATGCGAGACCGGATATCCGTGCGGACCGGGCACAACTCCCCCATCGACGAGCGCGAGCGACGGCGTTCACCCTAGTCGGAATCGGCGGAAGGAGGCCGGAAAAAGAACGGAATTCGGCCGGACGGCGGAACCCAAGATCATTTATGTGCGGTAGTAGCAGAAATGCTGTCACACGATCACGGCGAGTGCGGTACTCGGCCCATTGTCCTTTTCGGACAATTGCGTATCCGGCCGTGAATGCAGCGTGCCCCGGAGCCGAATCGGCTCCGGGGCACGAATGCGTGTCCTAGTTCACCACTGCTGCTGCGGCGGCTGGCCCGGCTGGCCGAACCCCCCGCTCGGCGGCCCCTGCTGGCCCGGCGGCGGGCCCCAGCCCTGCGGCGGCTGCCCCGGCTGCTGCGGGTAGCCGTGCGGCGGCTGGCCCGGGTGGCCGAACCCGCCCGGCTGCTGCGGCGGCTGGCCCGGCTGCGGGAAACCACCGCTCGACGGCTGCGGGAACCCTCCGCTGGACGGGTTGGGGCCGCCCGGCTGGCCGTACCCCGGCGGCGGGCCGTACCCCGGCTGCGGCTGGCCGAAGCCCTGACCGGGCTGCCCCGGCTGGCCGAAGCCGCCCTGCTGCTGCGGGCCGCCGAAACCCTGCGGCGGACCACCGAAGCCTTGCTGCGGGCCGCCGAAGCCCTGCGGCCCGCCCGGCGCGGCGCCGCCACCACCGCCGCCGCCGCCGCCGAGGCCGACGAACGGCGCGGTCTGCGGGAGGATCCCCAGCAGGCCGATCGCCAGCACGAAGACGCCGGCGATGAGGTAGAGCGCCTGGCCGTTGCCGAACTTCAGGTCGATGCCCCGCGGGAGGTCGATGCTGAGCTCGATCATGATCAGGATCCCGGCGAGCAGCAGCACGAAGCCGCCGCCGGCCGCCAGGAACGACGCGATCTTGTTCTTCAGGAACGTGAACACCGCCGCGGCGAGGGTCGCGAGCGCCCCCACCAGGACGGCGATGTAGTAGATCGTCAGCAGCCCCGGGGAGATGTACCGCCCGGCGTCCTTCGCCGCCTGGATCTCCTGGTCGGTGGCCTTGCCGACCGCGTCGGTGTAGTCGCTGAAGTTCGAGTCGAACATGTCGGCGAAGAAGAACACGAGCGAGAGGAGGCCGAAAACCGCCAGCAGGCCGGCCGCGATGTAGCCGAACAGCTGCGCATTGCCGCCCGACGCCGGAGCGGCGCCGAAGGGCTGCTGGCCGCCGAAGCCCTGCTGCGGCGGGCCGCCGAACCCGGGACCGCCGAAACCCTGCTGCGGCTGCTGCCCGGGCTGTCCGAAGCCCGGCTGCTGCCCGTACCCGCCCTGCTGAGGAGGCTGCCCGTACCCGCCCTGCTGGCCGAAGCCACCCTGCTGCTGGCCGAACGCCGCGGCGGGGTTGTCGGCCGCGCTCGGCGGCGGGGTGTACGGGATCGCCGGCGGCTGCGAACCCGGCGGCACCAGCTGGGTGGACTCCGCGACGGGGCCGCCGACCGGGTGCACCATCTGGGTCGCGTTCGCGTCGACCGGCTGGACCACCTGGGTGGCGCCCGCTCCGCCGTCACCCGGCTGGACGACCTGCGTCGGCTCCGGCGTCTCCCCGAACGGGGAACCGCTCGGAGGCTGACCGGGCTGCACGACCTGGGTGGGTTCCGGGCTGCCGAACGGATCGTCCTGCTGCGGCTGGGGGCCACTCGGTGGGCCTTGAGGTGGCTGGCCGCCACCCCACGGCTGGTTCGGTGGCTGCGGTGCACTCATGTGGGTCTTGAACCCCCTTGACGAGGACGCGAAAGTGTTCTAATTACGTCCACGCTATCGGATCACCCGGCAGGGCGCTCGTAACGCCCCTGCCGGGTGATCCGATATGAGTCCTCTGGGGTTCGGTCAGCGACCGGCCAGGAATCCCAGGAGGTCGTGCCGCGTGACGACCCCGGCCGGCTTGCCGTCGACCAGTACGAGCGCGCCGTCGGCGCCTTCCAGGGCCTTCATCGCGGCACTCACCTGCTCGCTGCCGCCGATCGTCGGCAGCGGCGGGGACATGTGCCGCTCGAGCCGGTCGGCCAGCTGCGCCTTGCCGGTGAACAGCGCGTCGAGCAGGTCGCGCTCGTTGACCGCGCCGACGACCTCGGCGGCCATCACCGGCGGCTCCGCGCTGACCACGGGCATCTGGCTGACGTCGAACTCGGCCAGGATCGCGATGGCCTCGGCGACCGTCTCGTTCGGGTGCGAGTGCACCAGGGACGGCAGCGAACCGCTCTTCTTCGTGAGCACGTCGGCGACCGTCGCGCCCGAGGAGTCCGGCGGCAGGAAGCCGTAGGAGGACATCCAGGTGTCGTTGAACACCTTCGTCAGGTAGCCGCGGCCGCCGTCGGGCAGCAGCACGACCACGATGTCGTCCTCGGTGAGCCGCTCGGCGAGCTTCAGCGCGGCGGCGACGGCCATCCCGCAGGAGCCGCCGACCAGCAGGCCCTCCTCGAGCGCGAGCCGCCGCGTGGTGTCGAAGGAGTCGGCGTCGGAGACGGCGATGATCTCGTCGGCGACGTTCCGGTCGTAGGTGTCCGGCCAGAAGTCCTCGCCGACGCCTTCGACCAGGTACGGGCGCCCGCTGCCGCCGGAGTAGACCGAGCCCTCCGGGTCGGCGCCGACCACCCGCACGGCGCCGTCGCTGACCTCCTTGAGGTACTTGCCGGTGCCGGAGATCGTGCCGCCGGTGCCGACGCCCGCGACGAAGTGGGTGATCTTCCCGTCCGTCTGCTTCCACAGCTCGGGGCCGGTGGAGAGGTAGTGGCTCTCGGGGTTCTGCGGGTTGGCGTACTGGTTGGGCTTCCAGGCGCCGTCGATCTCGCGGACCAGCCGGTCGGAGACGTTGTAATAGGAGTCGGGGTGCTCGGGCGGTACCGCCGTCGGGCACACCACGACGCGGGCGCCGTACGCCTTGAGCACGTTGCGCTTGTCTTCGCTGACCTTGTCCGGGCAGACGAACACGCACTGGTAGCCCTTGCGCTGGGCGACCATGGCCAGGCCCACGCCGGTGTTGCCGGACGTCGGTTCCACGATCGTGCCGCCGGGACGCAGCTCGCCGGAGCGCTCCGCCGCTTCGATCATGCGCAGCGCGATCCGGTCCTTGACCGAGCCACCCGGGTTCAGGTACTCGACCTTGGCCAGCACGAGCGGCTTGAGCCCCTGGGTCAACGAGTTCAGCTTGACCAGGGGGGTGTTGCCCACGAGGTCTGCGATGTGCTCTGCGTACTCCACGGGCACCAGCCTAAACGGCCCACCGGTGGCGTTGTCCACTCGTGGGTCGCCCGGGTTCCGGGCGGTCGTCCGGGTGCGCGCCGGGAGTGACGGGTCGCGAGCGCGGGGTCGGGCCGCCCGGCGAAGACCGGAGGCGGCCACCAAGCCGCGCGTCTACGCCGATACCGGCCCGAGGGCCGCCGCACGCTGAGCCGTCATCCCGTCCCGGAGCTCCCACCCGGTGCCGGACACCGTGCGACAACCCATCCGCGGAACTGTGGACAGCCAGTAGGCGGCCCAGCTGATAATCATCGCCACTTCACCTCCCGTGTCGTGGCACGACGGCTTTCTCTTGCTGGACGATCCTATCGGCCCGCCGGTTGCCCCGGTTCATCCTTTCGTGCCAATCGCACGCGGTCCGGCCGGTCGGCGATCGGCCGTTCTTCCCAGCCCGGCGGCCAGGTCCGGGGAAATCCCGGCACCGCTTCGGCGCCGGCGAGCCGGGCGGCGGACTTCGTCCCGAAATCGGCCGGACCAGCGAAAACGGCGTCGTTGAAGGATTCGCACCCGCCGATGAAAATCGTTCCGCGGAAATCGGCGCGATCCTGGAAGTGCGCCTTGTTGAAATCGGCCTTGGTACGGAATTCGGTGCCGCGGAACGCCGCCAGTCCGGAGAACCGCGTCCCGTAGCAGGTGATCGACCGGATCGAGCAGTGGGTGAGGGTGAACGCCACGAGCGTCGCGCCGGAGAAGTCGAGGTCGATGTCCGGCCAGAAGCCGTCGTTCGGGTTCCCGGCGGGCCCGGGACGCAGGTGCAGCAGCAGGATGCGCTGGGCGGTCTTGCGGACCTGCAGCTCCTCGAGGTTCTCCTCGCGGTTCTCGAACGGCATCCGCAGGTAGGCGCAGAGGACGTTGACGATCGTCTGCCGGTGCTCTTCGTACCCGCCGGCGAGCCGTTCGAGGGCGTACAGGCCGGCGAGGCGGACGGGCGCCTTGTCGCTGCCGAGCTGGTCGGCGGCCTTGCCGTAGATCTCGGTGACCCGGCGCTCGGTGGCGTCGTGGTCCTTCTGCACGAGGTCCAGCTCGGCCGAGCGCTGCCGCCGCGCCGCGAGCAGCAGGGCGGCGGCGCCCCCGGTGCCGACGACGATGTTGGCGGCGGTCTTCAGCGCGTCCAGCCGGGCGGCGTCCTCCGGCCGGCCGCCACCGAGGAGCGTCAGCAACGCGGTGGCGGCCACGGCGGCGATCACCAGCAACCCGGCTCCCCACAGGAGGATCGTCCTGGTCCGCAGCACGCCGTTTTCGGTCCCCACCCGGCTGATCCTGCCAGCCGCCGGACAACCTCACACCGGCTTCGGCTTTCTCCCGGGCGTCGTACCCGGCAGTATGGTGAGCAACTGCTTAGCTCGCGATACGAGGATGTGTCACGCCATGCCCGAAGCCGTCATCGTCTCCACCGCGCGCTCCCCGATCGGGCGCGCCAACAAGGGCTCGCTGGTCAGCATGCGGCCCGACGACCTGACCGTGCAGATGGTCCAGGCGGCGCTGGCCAAGGTGCCGCAGCTGGACCCCGCCGACATCGACGACCTGATGCTGGGCTGCGGCCTCCCCGGCGGCGAGTCCGGGTTCAACATGGGCCGCGCGGTCGCCGTCGAACTGGGCTACGACCACCTGCCCGGCTGCACCATCACCCGGTACTGCTCGTCCAGCTTGCAGACCACCCGGATGGCGTTCCACGCGATCAAGGCCGGCGAGGGCGACGTCTTCATCTCGGCCGGCGTCGAGACCGTCTCGCGGTTCGGCAAGGGCAGCTCGGACTCCTGGCCCGACACGCACAACCCGCTGTTCGCCGACGCCGAGGCGCGCACCAAGGCGACCGCCGAGTCCGGCACCGGCACCTGGACCGACCCGCGCACCGAGGGCAACGTCCCGGACGTCTACATCGCGATGGGCCAGACCGCGGAGAACCTGGCGCGGCAGAAGGGCGTCACGCGCGAGGAGATGGACGAGTTCGGCGTCCGCTCGCAGAACCTGGCCGAGAAGGCCATCGCGGACGGCTTCTGGGCCAAGGACATCACCCCGGTGACGCTGCCGGACGGCACGGTCGTCTCGAAGGACGACGGCCCGCGCGCCGGCGTCACCGTCGAGGGCGTCTCCGGGCTCAAGCCGGTGTTCCGCCCGGACGGCCGGGTCACGGCGGGCAACTGCTGCGCGCTCAACGACGGCGCGGCGGCGCTGGTCGTCATGTCCGACACGAAGGCGCGTGAGCTGGGCCTGACGCCGCTGGCGCGGATCGTCTCCACCGGCGTCACCGGGCTTTCGCCGGAGATCATGGGCTACGGCCCGGTCGAGGCGTCCAAGCAGGCGCTCTCGCGCGCTGGGCTGTCGATCGGCGACATCGACCTGGTCGAGATCAACGAGGCGTTCGCGGCGCAGGTCATCCCGTCCTACCGGGACCTGGGCATCGACCTGGACCGGCTGAACGTCAACGGCGGCGCGATCGCGGTCGGCCACCCGTTCGGCATGACCGGCGCCCGGATCACCTCGACGCTGATCAACTCGCTGCAGCACCACGACAAGCAGTTCGGCCTCGAGACGATGTGCGTCGGCGGCGGCCAGGGCATGGCGCTGATCCTGGAACGCCTTTCCTGACCCCGGAAACGACGAAGGCCACCGCAGCACGCGGTGGCCTTCGTCGTGGTGGTGCGGTTACCGTTCGTTCGTCTTGACGCACATCGTCGTCGCCGGCTCGGGGTAGACCGCGACGCGCGTGGCGTCGGTGCCCTCGCAGACGTTCTTGTCCGCCTGGCCGGTGACGACCTTGACCAGCTCGCCGTCCTTGCTGGGGTCGGTGCACGGGACCTTCACGTAGCCCTTGGTCGTGGACGTGAAGTTCGCCAGGCAGTCGCCCTGCTTCGCGTTGATCATCAGGCACAGCTTGTAGGAGGAGCTGCGACGCCCGCTGACCGAGTAGGTGTCGTAGCCCGCGTCGGGACCACCGGGGCAGTCCTCGGAGGAGCTGTCCAGCTTCTTCGCGATCTTGACGTTGGCCTTCGGGTCGTTGCAGTCGGCCTTCGCCGGGTCGTCGCCGCCCCGGGTGAACTCGGTGATCGTCAGGCAGTCACCGGCGTTGGAGGTGGCAGGCGACTGGAGGATGTTCACGGCCACGAAGATGCCGCCCGCGATCACCACGACGATCGCGATCGCGCCGCCGATCAGCCGGGCCTTCGACTTCTTCGGCGGAGCCGGCGGCGCGGGCGGGAAGCCCGGCTGGCCGGGAGCGAACCCCTGACCGGGTGGGAACTGCCCCGGCGGCGGACCGTACGGTCCAGGCTGTCCGGGCTGGCCCTGCGGCGGCTGGCCGTAGGCACCCGGCTGGCCGTACGGCTGCTGCGGCTGACCATACGGCTGCTGCGGCTGGCCGTACGGCTGCTGCGGCGGCTGACCGCCCGGCGGCGGACCGTAGGGATCGGGCTGACCCACCGGCTGCTGGCCCCCGGGGGCCGGAGGGGGAACGCTCACTGTGAACCTCACACATGTGAAATAAGAAACCGACCGGCACATCCAACACGCAGGGTGAGCGCGGTCCGCGGCGGGGTCGGCAAATGCACGAATTACCCACAGAAAAGGCGCCCCGCCGGTTACGGAGCGCCTTCACTGCGGAACTGTGAGCCAGGTCAGTCGCGTAGGTACGAGAGCAGCCGCAGGATCTCCAGGTACAGCCAGACCAGCGTCGTCATCAGGCCGAACGCGGTGTACCAGGCCCACTTCGACGGCATGCCCTCGCGGATCATCCGATCGGCCTGGTCGAAGTCGAGCAGGAAGCTGAACGCCGCGATGCCGATGCAGAGAATGCTGAAGGCGATCGCGAGCGGACTGCCGTCGCGCAGCGGGTTGAAGCCGAAGGCGAACGAGCTGATCAGGTTGAACAGCATCAGGATCGCGACGCCGACGACGGCGCCGACGATCCACTTGGTCAGCTTGGGCGTGACCTTGACCGCGCCGGTCTTGTAGACCACCAGCATGCCGATGAAGACACCCACGGTGCCGATGATCGCCTGCAGCGCGATACCGGGGTAGATCACCTCGAACACGCCGCTCAGCGCACCGAGGAACAGGCCTTCGGCGGCCGAGTACGTCAGCGTCAGCGCGCCGCTGGGCTTCTGGCGGAAGATGATCACCAGCGAGATGACGAGCCCGACGATCAGGCCGCCGAGCATCGCGCCGATGAGCGCGCCGGACAGCCGGCCGGTCTCGGCCAGCTGGGCCTGCGCCCAGATCGCCGTGATCACCCCGAACAGCAGCGCGGTGCCGAGCGACAGCCCCGTCTTGACGACGACGTCGTCGACGGTCATCGGGCGATCGCCCTCGCCGGAGGCGGCCCGGCCGGGGCCGTACCCGGGCACACCGCCCTGAGGTTGGTTGAAGCCCACCGGGGGCCCGTACTGCCCATAGGTCTGGGTTCCGCCGCCGGGCAGGTTGCGGAACGCCGGGTTGCTACTGGAACGCACCTGATCCTCCTGGATCTGCTGCTTCGTGGATCATCGCTGCATCGGGTTCAACGACCGCCGGGGACGTGCGGTTCCCGTCGAGTAAAGACAACTTTACTCGACAGCGGTCGTCCGTCTCAGCCGACACAGTAAGCGACAGGCGGCACGACCGTTCGGCGACAGCCACCCGAAGAGCGGTACACAGTTTTTCCTCTTGGCGCAACGCTCACTTCGCGTGCTCGGATCTTCACCGAATGCGCGTCGGGGATTTGATCAGTCGTGTGACCTGCAGAGACGCGTGGGCGCTGCCGCGCGTCGAACGAAGGAGCATTGACACATGGGGTGGTCACCACGCCCGCGCGCGGGTGTTCGCGCGCTCACCGGACTCCTCGCCGCCGCTCTGCTCGGCACGCTTTCCATGACGGCTGGAGCGCCCGCTGCCTCGGCGGCGAGCCAAGAAGGCATCGGGCACGACGTCGGGGGCCAGGACGGCTTCGGCACGGTCTGGCTGGGGTCGTACGTCGTCGGCGGGCAGCAGGTGTTCTGCGTGAGCTTCCTGCTGAAGGCGCCGAACACCGATGAGCAGTACAAGCCCGGCGACGAGTTGCTGACGAAGTGGGGCACGAAGCTGCCCGCCGACCAAGCCGCGAACATCTCCTACCTGCTGCTGCGCTACGGCGACACCAAGAACCCGGACGAGGCGACCGCGCTCGCGCACCTGCTGCACTCGTGGACCGCGGCGCCCCGCACCCCGGACGACCTCGAGCCGACCCTGCCCAAGGACAAGATCGCCTACGACGCGCCGGCGCACCTCAAGTACATGCGCGACCACGACATGCAGGCCGCGGCCGACGCCGTCGAGCGGCTGAAGACGGACGCCGAAACCAACCGCGGGCCGTGGACCGCTTCGGTCACCACGCCGAAGGGCGCCCAGCACCTCGGCGAAGCGGCCGAGTGGACCGCCACCGTGAAGAACGCCCACGGCAAGGGCGTCCCGGGCGTCGCGGTGAAACTGACGGCGACCGCCGCCGCCCTCGACGGTGAGAAGGCGGACAGCGCCGCGGGCAACGCGAGCCCGCAGGCCGCCGCGAAGGAGGTCACGCTGAAGACCGGCGCCGACGGCACCGTGAAGGTGAAGCTGACTCCGACCGGCGACCAGCCGAAGCTGGTGGCCTCGCTGTCCGCGCCGGCCGACCGGCCCTATGTCCGGCTGCCGATCGACACCACCGTGCAGCGCGTGGTCTCCACCGGCGGGGAGAAGGAACTGACCGCCCGTGGCGTCGTCAACGTCGCGAAGCCCGGCAAGGTCCAGGTGACCAAGACGGACGCGAACACGGGCAAGGGCGTCGGCGGCGCCGTCCTGCGGATCACCGGCAAGGACAAGACGTCCGCGGCGCTCGGCCAGGACGGCAAGCCGCTCACCGGGGCCGACGGCAAGCCCGCCGTCGTCACCACCGACGGCAAGACCGGGGGCGTGACGGTCGAAAACCTCCGCGCCCCGCAGGAGATCTGCGTCGTCGAGGCAAGCCCGCCGCCGGGTTACACGAACGCCTACGACCCGCAGAGCCCGCCGTCGGCGTGCGGCACCGTGAAGCCGGGCGAGACGCTCGCCCTGACCGTGACGAACAAGCCGAACGAGGTCCCGCGCGCGATCCCCGCCGGCGACCAGCCGGTGGCACGGGCGCAGGGGGTTGTCGAGACGAGCTACTCCGTGCCGGGCCTGGCCGGGCTCGGCCTGCTCGTGCTGCTGGCGGCCGGGCTGATCGGCTTCGCCGCACGGCGGGCGTCCCGGCGGTAACGGCGTGGCGAACCACGGCGACGACTGGCAGGGCGAGGACTGGTTCGTCGACGAATGGCACCGGGGCATCGGCTGGGCGGCCGTCGAAGACGAGCCGCCCGGCGGCCATCGGGAGCCACCCGCCCGCAAGCCCGGCCGGGGCCGGCTGCTCGCCGGCTTCGCCCTCGGCGCGGCGGCGGTACTCGCGGTGCAGTTCGGCCCCACCGTGCTCACCGCGCCGCCGGTGGCCGTCGTGACCGGCACGGCGCTGCCCGCCGCCGGTGCCGCCGGAGCCGCGGCCCCGGTGCCGTCGCCATCCCCGACGGCCACCGCTTCCGCGCCTGGAGCCGCTCCCGCCGCCCAGACGCCGTCGTCAGCGGCGGCCGCGCCGGCGACCCCGCCGCCGCAGCGGCCCGGCACCGTCCGGCTGCCCGCCGGCGGGACGGCGACGCTGGTGCGCAAGGACCTCGGCCCGGGTGGCGAGCTGCCGGTGCCCACCGACCTCGGCCAGGCGACGTGGTGGGGCGCGTCACTCGACGCGGCGGGCGGGGCGAGCGTGTTCGCCGGCCACGTGAACTGGCGGGGCGCGACCGGGCCGTTCGCCGAGCTGTGGGACGCCAGGATCGGCACCGAAGTGACCATTGTGGACAGTGCGGGAAAGACGTGGCGGTACCGGATATCGCAGCTGGTCACGGTGCACAAGAGCGACTTGCCTGCCCGCGCCGACTACCTGTTCGGCCCGTCCGGCCCGCACCGCGTGGTGCTGGTGACGTGCGGCGGCCGCTGGGTCGGCGGATCGGACGGCTACGAGGAGAACCGCGTCGTCATCGCGGACCCGACCTAAGTTACTCGTGGGTAACATCACGTTTCGGAACGGTGGTCGTGCGCGTCGCCATGCAGCAGAATGCCCAGGGTCAGGGCTGTGGCGGCGAGAGGTGTGAAGACAATGGCGACGTTCTTGGTGACCGGGGCGACCGGACTGATCGGGCGTCACTTCACCCGGCTGCTGCTCTCCCGCCCCGACGACGACCGCGTCGCGCTGGTCGTGCGCGCGTCCTCGCGGGCCAAGCTGGCCGCGCTGGTCGACCAGTGGCCGCACTCCGACCGCGTCACGCTCGTCACCGGCGACCTCGCCGAGCCGCTGCTCGGCGTGTCCGAAGCCGACCGCGACGAGCTGCGCGGCAGCGTCGACCACGTCGTGCACCTCGCCGCCCTCTACGACCTCACCGCCGACGACGAGGCCAGCATCAAAGCGAACGTCGACGGCACCCAGGCCGTCGTCGACCTGGCCGCGGACCTGCGCGCGGGCTGCCTGCACCACGTGTCGTCGGTGGCCGTCGCGGGCGACCACGAAGGCGTCTTCACCGAGGAGATGTTCGACGCCGGCCAGCGGCTCGTCACGCCGTACCACCGGACCAAGTTCGAGGCCGAGAAGATCGTCCGCGAGCAGGACCGGGTGCCGTGGCGGGTGTACCGGCCCGCCGTCGTCGTCGGACACTCGGAGACCGGCGAGATGGACAAGATCGACGGCCCGTACTACCTCTTCCCGGCGATCAACCGGCTCGCCGGGCTGCCGGACGTGCTGCCGCTCGTCGGCCCGGACCTCGGCGACACCAACATCGTGCCGGTCGACTACGTCGCCGAGGCGCTGCTGGAGCTGGTGGTCAAGCCCGGCCTCGACGGCCACGCCTTCCACCTGGTCAACCCCGAGCCGCAGCCGGTCGTCTCGGTGTACAACGCCTTCGCGAAGGCCGCGGGCGCGCCGACCATCACCGTGCAGCTGGGCGAAGGCCTCTCGAAGCGGATCGTCGGGCTGGTCAAGCTGACCGAGCACATCCCCGGCGTCACCATCGCCCGCGACGCCGTGATGGAGCGGTTCGGCATCCCGCCGGTGCTGCTGGACACGATGGCGTTCCCGTCGGTGTTCTCCTCGGCCGAGACGCGCAAGGCCCTCGCCGGCACCGTCGAGGTGCCGCGGCTGGAGGAGTACGCGCCGACGCTGTGGCGCTACTGGCGCGAGCACCTCGACCCGTTCCGCGCGCGCAAGCACGGCCCGCGCGGCGAGCTGGACGGACGCCGCGTGATCATCACCGGAGCGTCGTCGGGCATCGGCCGGGCGACCGCGTTGAAGGTGGCCGCCGCGGGCGGCGTCCCGCTGCTCGTCGCGCGGCGGCAGCACGAGCTGGAAGAGGTCCGCGACGAGATCGTCGCCGCCGGCGGCACGGCGTCGGTGTACCCGGCCGACCTCACCGACGAGGACTCGGTGCACAAGGCCGTCGACGCGATGCTGGCCGAGCACGGCCGGATCGACATGCTGGTCAACAACGCCGGCCGGTCGATCCGCCGGTCGATCAAGCTGTCCTACGACCGGATGCACGACTACGAGCGCGCGATGGCGATCAACTACTTCGGCGCGGTCCGGCTGATCCTCGCGGTGCTGCCGCACATGTCGGAGCGGAAGTTCGGGCACATCGTCAACGTGTCCTCGATCGGCGTCCAGGGCATCGCGCCGCGCTTCTCGGCGTACGCGGCGTCGAAGGCGGCGCTGGACTACTTCTCGCGGATCGCGGCGACCGAGACGCACGGCGACGGGATCACGTTCACCACGATCCACATGCCGCTGGTGCGCACGCCGATGATCCGCCCGACGAAGATCTACGACGCGTTCCCGACGAAGTCGCCGGAGCAGGCCGCGGACATGGTGATGAAGGCGTTGGTCGAGCGGCCGAAGCACATCGGCACGCCGGCCGGGCAGGCGATCGGGCTGGCCTACACGCTCACGCCGGGGCTCACCGACGCCGTCGCGTACCAGGGTTTCCGGATTTTCCCGGATTCGACCGCGGCGGGCGGATCCGGCCGGCTCAAGATCGGACGTGGCGAGATTCACCTTTCCCGCGCGGCGATGGCCTTGGCGCGGCTTTCGCGCGGGTTTCACTGGTGACGCTGCGTTTCCGGGGTGCGGCCGTTCCGGCGACACGGCGACACGTGTTGGTGATTCGTTAAGCCGGAAGGCGGAGGCGGCGGGTGCCCGGGTACGGTCGGGCCCATGGTTCCTGAGCGCGACCCCGCCGCAACCGCCCTCAACGGCCTTCTTCCCCTTCGTCGTGAGTACACCCAGGCCTGGCACGGTTTCGACCGCAACGAGGTCCGGCAGTACCTCGACCACATCGAAGCCCAGCTGCGCCGGGTGCTCAGCGAGCGCGACGCCGCGGCGGCACAGGCCGCCGCCGCGACGCGCGAGGCCGAGACCGTCCGGCAGCAGGTCGCCTCGCTGGAAGCGCGCATCGAGGAGCTGAAGAAGCCGCCGGAGCGGCTCGAGGACCTCGACGAGCGGATGCAGCGCACGGTCACGCTCGCCCAGGCCCGCGCGGACGAGATCATCAAGCGCGCCGAGGCGGCCGCGGAGAAGACGTGGGCGGGCTCGACCGAGGCGTCGACGAAGCTGCGTGAGCGGTACACGAAGCTGGTCGCGGAGCTGGACAAGCAGGCCGACCTGCTGCACTCCGAGCACGAGAGCGCGCTGACGGAGACGCGGGCCGAGGTGCAGCGGCTGACCGTCGAGGCGGCCCAGCGGCGCGAGCTGCTGGACAACGAGGCGGAGCGCAAGCGGCGGAAGATCGAGCGCGAGTTCGAGGCGACCCAGTCGGCTCAGCGGGCGACGCTGGAGAAGCACATCGCCGACCAGCGCACGGCGAGCAAGAACCAGGCGGAGCGCCGGATCGCGGAGGCGACGGCGGAGGCGAAGCGGCGCCTCGACGAGGCGACGGCGGAGGCCAAGCGCCGGCTCGACGAGGCGACGACCCAGGCGGCCCAGCGCACGACGGCGGCCAACCGCAAGGTCGAACGGCTGGCGGAGATCCGCGAGCAGGCGCGCAAGAGCCTCGCGATGGCGGAGGACATCCTCGACCGCAGCGAGACGCAGCTCGCGACGCTGCCGGAGGAAGCGGTGATCCCCCAGGCGTCGAAGCTGGTCGGCGGCGACTCGGACGCGGAGTCGGCCACGACGCCGGCCGCGCCGGTGGTCCCGGTGGTCCAGCCGTCGATCCCGGCTTCGGTGAAGCCGGCCGCTTCGGCTCCGAAGACCGCGCCTCAGGCCGCGAAGCCGGCTCCGGCTCCGAAGCCGGGGAGCGCGCCCGCGAAGCAGAACGGCCCGGCGACCAAGCCTGCGAACGGCAACGGCGCGAAGCCGCTGTCCCCGACGGCGAGCAAGCCGGGTTCCTGACCCGGGCTGCTTTTCCGACGTTTCGTGATGGCCACCTTGAGGAACTTGAAGTTCCTCAAGGTGGCCATCACGGCGTTCCGGGCGAGTAGCTCAGTTGCGGGCCGTGCGGGGCCAGGGGTTGGCCGACTCCAGCTGGGCCGCCAGGCCCAGCAGCAGTGACTCCCCGCCTGGCCGCGCCACCAGCTGGACCGACGTCGGCAGGCCCGACACCGCGGACCGGCCCATCGGGACCGTGATCGCCGGGTAGCCAGCCAGGTTCCACTGGCCCGTGAAGCCCGCCAGGCGCGTCGACGGCACGACGTTCGACAGCCAGCGGCGCTCGTGCCAGCGGCCCGCCTTGACCGGCCAGTGCGACAGCGTCGGCGTCATCAGGACGTCGTGCGATGCGAAGTACTCCTCCGCCCGCGACAGCCAGCGCTGCCGCGTGCGCTCGCGGATCAGGCCGGTGCGAACGACCAGCTTCCCGGCGCGGACGTGCGCCCGCGTCCGGCCCTGCAGCCGGCCGAAGTCGAAGTTCTCGGCCTGGGCCGCCGGGCCCGCCAGCCAGCGAGCTGTCATGCCCGCGACCATCGTTGCCGGGTACCTGGGCGCCGCCGGCGAAATCGCGTGGCCGGCCGACGCCAAGAGGCCCGCTGCCTGCGAAACCGCCGCGACCAGCTCACGAGGCACCGGTGTGTGCAGGACCGGCACCGTCGTCGACATCCCGATGCGTACCGCCGACGGCGAAGGGACCGAAGCCAGCGAAGGCGTGTCTGCCAGCACCGAGAGCAGCACTGCCGCGTCGGCGACCGTCGTGGCGAGCGGGCCGTGCACCGACATGCCGAACCAGCCGCCTTCGGACAGCAGGTCCGCGCCCGGCTTCAGCCCGACCAGCCCGCACATCGCCGCCGGGAGCCGGACCGAGCCCATGCCGTCGGAGCCGTGCGCCAGCGGGACCAGGCCGGCCGCCACCGCCGCCGCGCTGCCGCCGGACGAGCCGCCCGAGGCGTACGTCGGGTCCCACGGGTTGCGGGCGATGCCGTCCGGGGTGTCGGTCATCGGCCAGATGCACAGCTCCGGCACGCGGGTCAGCCCGATCAGGACCGCGCCGGCGGCCCGCAGCCGCGCCGCGATCACTCCGTCCGTAGCCGCCGGTGACGACGGGCCCGCCACCGAGCCGTGCGAAGCGAACTCGCCCGCGATCTCCGTGACGTCCTTGACCGCGACGGGCACCCCGGCCAGCGGCAGCGACGCGAGGTCGGGCCGCGCGGCGACCTCCGCCGCCTCCTTCAGCGCCTCTTCGGCTCGCACCCGGCGAAACGCGCCCACGACGCCGTCCGCCGCCGCGATCCGGTCGAGTGCTTCCTGCACGACGGTCACCGGATCGAGGGTCCCGGCCCGGACGGAAGCCGCGATGTCCACTGCGGTCAGCACCATGATCGGGGACCCTAGCCCACCGAAAGGTGACAGTGGCAACGAAAACGTCTCAGATCGCGCCCGCCCGCAGGGCGTAGGCGACGGCGTGGGCGCGGTTGTTCAGGCCGCAGCGCGTCATCAGGCCGTAGAGGACGTTCTTCACGGTCCGCTCGGAATAGCACAGCTTCGCCGCGATCTCCTCGGTCCCGAAGCCCTCGGCGACCAGCCGCAGCACGTCGCACTCGCGGGCCGCGAGCCCGGACAGCGTCAGCCCGTTCGGTTCCAGGACGTCCTTGCGCATCCGCTGCACCTGCGCCAGCAGCGCGCCCTGCAGCCGCGGTGGCAGGTTCGCCGTGCCGTCACCCGCGGCGAGCACCGCCGTCACCAGCTCGGCGCCGCCCGTCTCGCGGCGCGACAGGATCGCCACCACCCCGCACTCCAGTGCCGCCATCAGGTCGCTCTCGCGGAAGTGCTCGACGACCAGCACGACGTGGGACGCCTTGGCCGCGCGGATCTCGCCCAGCACCGCCTCGGTGACGTGGTCCTCCATCACCAGCAGCACGTCCGGCACGAGGTCGGTGACCCGGACGTCCGGATGCGATTCCAGGAGGCTCACCGCGCCGGCGTGCGTGATCGGGTCCGAGGCGAGGACGCTCACTTCGACGGGCTTCATGACCGCAGTGTGGACGGCCGGTCTTCACGCCTTCCCTATTCCGTCTTCACGCGCGTGAAGACGGAACCCGCCAGCTCGTCGAACGCCTCCCGCGCCCGCTCCAGGCACTCCGGCATCCGCTCGACCGCCCGGCCCCAGTCGCGCTTGGCGCGCAGGTACTCCTCCCGCGCCTCGCCGGTCCAGCCGGCCAGCTCCGGCTCGACGTCCGTCTCCAGCTCGGCCAGCAGCTCGCCCAGCTCACCGGTGATCGCCGCCATCCGGTCCAGCACCAGATCGGCGAGGCGGCAGTCCCGGGTCACGGCCGCCGCGGCCGCGGCATCGGGCCGCCGGTCGCCTCCAGCAGTCCCGCCAGCCGCGAGAGGATGACGTCGAACTCCTGCTCCCAGTCGCTCATCGCCTGGCCGAGCCGCACCGAAGCTTCACCACGCCACGACGCCTGCGTCACCGCCATCTCGCTGTTGACGTCGCGAAGCCGGGAGCGGGCCGCTTCGACGGCGTACGCGAAACGGGCGGCGGCCCGCTGCATGTCTTCGGTCGGCGCGGCTGTCGCCATGCGGAACTCCTCTCGAGCCTCCCGCAGGGTGACCCACGCCGTGGCGGCGCGAAACCCCGCACGGTCACCCGTTGCCCGAATGTCCGCCATCCTTGCCTGCCGGTTCACGGCGTCCGCGTATGCTCACGTCAGGCATCCGGCGCGTGACGATTCGTCAGCGCACGAAGGGAGACCGATGTCGGCTGCGGACGGCTCCGCACCGAGACTCCGGCTGCTGGGCCCCATGAAGGCCTGGCAAGGCGAAACGGAGCTGGAACTCGGCTCCGCGCACCGCCGGACGGTGCTCGCCGCACTGGCGATGACCCCGAACCGCACGGTTTCGCGCGAGGAGCTGATCGACGCCGTCTGGGGCGAAGCGCCGCCGCAGAGCGCGCAGGGGTCCATCTACACCTACATCTCCGGGCTGCGGCGCGCGCTCGAACCGGGTCGCGCCAAGGGCGAGGGCCCGCAGCTGCTCGCGTCGATCGGCTCCGGCTATTCGCTCTGCCTGGACGCCGAAGCGATCGACGTCCACCGGTTCGAAAGCCTGCGGGAGCAGGCACAGCGGGAGCAGGCGGCGGGTGATCTCCGCGGCGCCCGCGCAACCCTCGACACGGCTTTGGGGCTCTGGCACGGGGTTCCGCTGTCCGGCCTGCCCGGGCCGTTCGCCGCGGCCCAGCGCGCGCGGCTCACCGAAGTGCGGCTGGCGACGATCGAACGGCGCGCGGAAGTCGTGCTGGAGTCCGGCGGGCACGCGGAGCTCGTCGCCGAGCTGACGGCGCTGACCCGCGAACACCCGTTCCGCGAGACGCTGCGCGGGCTGCTCATGCGGGCCCTGGTCCAGGCGGGCAGGCGGACCGAGGCGATCGCGGTGTACGCCGACGTCCGAGACCGGCTCGTCGAGTCCTCGGGCACCGAGCCCGGCCCGCAGTTGCGGCGGCTGTACGACGAGCTGCGCGAAAGACCTGCCCCGGCACCGGAACCGCCGCCGTTCCCGCGTCGGGCGCGGGTCCCGGCCGCGACGCTGCCGGAGCAGGCGGAGATCTTCGTCGGCCGGGAAGCCGAAGTCGCCCGGCTGCGCGAAGCCGTCGCCGGTCTCGAAGCCGGCGTCGGCCGGTCGGTGTGGCTCGAGGGCGAACCGGGCATCGGCCGCACGGCGCTGCTGGCCGAAGTGCTTGCCATGACCCAAGACCTGAAGCCCGCCTTCGCCGCCGCGGACGCGCTGGACCAGCGCTTCGCCCTGCGCCCGTTGCTCGACGCGCTGGGCGTCCATCCGGACGCCGCCGACGAACGCCGGGCCGCGCTCGCCACCCGGCTCGCCGGGCAACCCGGTGAAGACCCGGTCGACGGCGTGCTCGGGCTGGTGCGCGAGCTGTGCGCGGAAGCCCCGCTGGTGCTCGTGGTCGACGACCTGCAGTGGGCCGACGACACGACGCTGCGGGTCTGGCGGTACCTGAGCCGGGAGACGCGGCAGCTGCCGCTGCTGCTCGTCGGCGCCTGCCGTCCGGTGCCGCGACCGGCCGCGCTCGACGACCTGCGGGCCGAACCTGACAACGATGACATCGCCGTGGTATCGCTGCCTCCGCTGACCGAAGCCGCCGCGCGGAAGCTCGCCACCGAGCTGGTCGGCGCGCCGCCCGGACCCGGCCTCCAGACGCAGGTGTCCCACGCGGCCGGGAACCCGCGCTACGTCCGGGAAATCGTCCAGTCACTGCTGGCGCAGTCGTCGATCGTGCTCGACGGCGTCCACGCGCACCTCGACGGCAACGCGGGCCAGGCCATCCAACCGGCGCTGGGCTCGCGGATCACGCTGTACCTGAGCTTCCTCTCCAGCGGGACCCGCGACACGCTGCGCTGGGCCGCGCTCCTCGGCCAGGAGTTCTCCCTGGCGGACATCGCCGTCGCCACCGAACGGTCACCGACGGCGCTGGTCGGCGCGGTCGACGAGGCGATCACGTCCGGGATGCTCGTCGAATCCGGCGACCGGCTGGCGTTCCGGCACCCGCTGGTGCGCCGCGTGCTCTACGAAAAGACGCCCGCGGCGATGCGGGTCGCACTGCACCGGCAGCTGGCCGAGGCCTTCGCCGCCGCGGGAGCGCCCGCCGAGCGCGTCGCCGAACAGCTCGCCGCCGCGCCCGCGCAGGTGGACCCGTGGGTCACCGCGTGGCTGCTGGAGCACATCGGCACGGTCGCCACCGGAACCCCGCGCGTCGCGGTCGACCTGCTGCGCCACGCCGTCACGCAGGGCACGCTGCCGCCGGACGCGCGGGAGACGCTGACCGCGACCCTGGCCCGGCTGCTGTTCTGGCTCGGCCGGGAACCCGAGGCCGAGGCACGCTCGGTCGTCGCGCGGACGGCCGACAGCAGGCGGGCGGCCGAGATGCGCTGGATCCTGGCCTACGTCTACTACCGCCGCGGCGACTTCTCCGAGGCGACCGCCGAACTGAAGCGGACCCTCGACGACGCCGACGTCCCGGAAATGTGGCGTGGGCGGCACGAGGCACTGCTGGCGACGCTGGAACGGCTCGGCGAGGACACGGTCCTGGCGCCGGCCGGGCTGCACCCGCTGGACGACGCGGCGCTGTCCGTCCCGAACCTCGACAGCCTCGACGAGGCCGCCGAGCCGCTCGACGCCGCCCGGCGCATCGCCGCGACGCGCGCGGTGCCGGGCGAGATGCACCTGGCCGGCGCGGTGCACTACTACTGGCTGGGCCGCTGGCCCGAGGCACTGGCCGAACTGGACGCGGTGATCCGCGACGGCGCGGACACCGCGTCCTACGTCCTGCGCAGCCTCGGCTCGACCCTGCTGGTGCACGGCGTCGGCGCGTTGATCGCCGGCCACCGCGGCGAACCGGTCCTGGCCAGGACGCACCTCGACACGGCCGACCGGCAGCAGTGGCCGCCGGGGCTCGAGCCCGACGGCGGCGACTTCCTGCTCGCGGCACGGGCGTTGCTGGCCGAGCAGGAAGGCAGGCCCGAAGCGGCGCTGGCCGCGCTCCTGCCGCTGCTGGAGGACGACTACCCGCCCGCCGCGCGCCACCAGTGGCTGCCCGACCTCGTCCGGATCGCCGGACGGCTCGACGACCACCAGCGTGCGCACCAGGCGCTGCGCCTGCTCGAACCCGAAGGCGACGTCCCGCCCGCGCACGCCGCGGCCGCCGCGCACTGCCGCGGCCTGGTCACCGGCGACCCCGAGCCGGTCCTCACCGCGGCCGGGCACTACCGGGCCGCCGGCCGGCTCCTCAAGCAGGCCAAGGCGACGGAGGACGCGGCGATCCTGCTCGCCGAAGCGGGCCGGCTCGACGACGCCCGGATGGCGTTCCGCGGGGCGATGACCGCCTACACCGGCATGGGCGCGGTCTGGGACGTCCACCGCGCGGAGCTCAGGATGCAGCCGTTCGGCATCCGCCGTGCCAACCCCGCGCGCCCTCGCGCCGCAGCCGCCGACTGAACCGCCCCGCCGCCGGCCAACGTCCGTGAATGGCACATTGAGGGACTTGAAGTCCCGCAATGTGCCATTCACGGACTTCGGGCCGGGATCTAGGTGAACGCGCAACCTTGGGCGGGGTTGCCACGTCAGTAAGGTCACCGAAGTAGTCGGTACCGAGATGTCCCTGGGGGAACGGGGTCTGGGGCTGAAGTCCCAGAGGGGACGGCGACGACATGCCAGGGGATGCGGACACCGGTCTGCGGGTGGGCGTGCTCGGTCCGCTGCGTGCTTGGCGCGGGGCGGCCGAAATCGGCCTGGGCCCCGCCCGTCAGCGCGCCATCTTCGCGGTGCTCGCGGTCAACTCCGGCCGCCCGGTCCCCCGCGCCGAGCTGATCGACGCCGTGTGGGGCGATTCGGCGCCGGCGAGCGTCGAGGGCAGCGTCCACACCTACGTCTCCGGGCTGCGCCGGGCCCTCGAACCGGACCGGTCGCGCTGGTCGGCGGCCAGCGTCCTGGTCTCGGACCCGGCGGGGTATTCGCTGCTGCTCGGGGAAGACGCGCTCGACGCGGCCGTGTTCGAGCGGCACCGCGAGCGGGCGCGGCGGCACCTCGAGCAGGGTGACCCACGGGCGGCGGTCACCGAGCTGGACGCCGCTCTCGCGCTCTGGCAGGGCGAAGCGCTTTCCGGCGTGCCGGGCGGGTTCGCCGAGCGGCACCGCGAACACCTCGCCGAGCTGCGGCTGGACACCCTCGAACGACGCGCCGAAGCCGTGCTGGCCCTGGGCGGGCACCTCGATCTGGCGCCGGAACTGGCGGTGCTGGCCGGGGAACACCCGCTACGGGAGTCGCTGCGCGAGTCGCTCATGCTCGCTCTCTACCGCAGCGGCCGTCCCGCCGACGCCCTCGACGTCTTCCGCGACGCCCGCGCCACGCTCGTCGCGGAGCTCGGCGTGGAGCCCGGTCCGGCGCTGCAGCGGATCCAGCGGCAGATCCTCGCCCAGGACCCGGCCCTCGACGCGCCCGCGGCGCCGGTCGTGGTCACCGGGCACCGGCTCTTCGGCCGGGAAGCCGAGACGGCGAAGCTCGCCGAACTGGTCGCCGACGTCCGTGCCGGCCGCGGCCGGGCCGTCTGGATCGAAGGCGAAGCCGGGATCGGCAAGTCCGAGCTGCTCACCACCTCGCTGCCGGACGGGCCCGGCTTCGAGCGGCACTGGGTGGCCGCCGACGAGCTGAGCACCCGGTTCCCGCTGCAGGTGGTGCTGGAGTGCCTGGCGATCGACGTCCACTCGGACGACTCGCGGCGCGCGCGGCTGGCGCGGGAACTCGCGGGCGAGGGCCCGGTGCGGCGCGCCTGGGGCCCGGCCGACCCGGTGCTCGGCGCCGTCGACCGGCTGCTGGCCCTGGTCGACGAGCTGTGCGCGCACTGCCCGCAGGTGCTCGTGCTCGACGACCTGCAGTGGGCGGACGAGGCGTCCGTGCTGGTGTGGCACCGGCTCTGCGCGGCGACCCGGCAGCTGCCGCTGCTGCTGGTGGCCGCGACCCGCCCGGCGCCCGACCGCTCCGAGCTCGCCCAGCTGCGCCGCGGCGTCCAGGCGCGGGACGGGGTCGTCCTCGACCTCGGGCCGCTGACCGGGGACGACGTCGGCAGGCTGATCGAGGACCAGATCGGGGCGCCGCCCGGGCCGGGACTGCGCGAGCTGGCCGCCCGTGGTGCGGGAAACCCGTTGTACGTCAAGGAGATGGTCGACGTCCTGGTGCGCGCCGGCGCGGTCGAGGTGCGCGGCGGCGAGGCCGACGTCGACGATTCGGCGGAGTTCGAGGCGCCGCGGTCGCTGGTCGCCGCGGTCGACCGCCGGCTGGACTTCCTGACCGCGCGGACGCAGGAAGTGCTGCGCTGGGGCGCGCTGCTGGGCATGGAGTTCGCCGTCGGCGACATCGCCGCGGTGCTCGGCACCCGGCCGTCGGACCTGCTGGAGCCGCTGGAAGAAGCCGTCGCGGCGAACGTGCTCATCGACACCGGGACGCAGCTGGCGTTCCGCCATCCCCTGCTGCGACAGGCGCTGTACGGCCGGCTGCTGGCCGGGACGCGGGCCGCCCTGCACCGGCAGGCGGCCGGGGCGCTCGCCGGGATCGGTGCCCCGGTCAAACGCGTCGCCGAGCAGCTGGTGGCGGCACCGGCCACTGTGGACGAATGGGTGCTGGACTGGGTCGCCGGGCACCACGCGGCCGTGTCGAACCGGGCGCCGCTGATCGCCGTCGAGCTGCTGGAACGGGCGCTGGCCGCATGCGACGGCACCGACCCGCGCCGGGAGACACTGCTCGTGGCGCTGGTCAAGGTGCTGTTCCGGTTGGAACGCGGCCCGGAAACCCTGGCGCGGCAGGCCCTCGACGTCGCCACCGAGCCGGACGCCGTCGAGGAGATGCGGCACATCCTCGCAGCGCTGCGGCACCGCCGCGGCGACACCGAAGGCGCGGTCGCGACCCTCGCCGCGACCGTCGACGACCCGGCCGTCCCGGAGCTCTGGCGGGTCAAGCACCGGCAGCTGCTGGCGAACTTCCGCCGCGGCGATCTGTCCGATTTGGACAGCGCGGAGCGGACGGCGCGCGAGATGAGAACGCTCGCCGGCGATGACCGGTACCTGACCGCGCACGCGCTGCAGTCGTTGTGGCTGGTCGATTCGGTGCGCCGGGAGCACGACCGCGCGCTCACCCACGTCGACGCGGCGATCGAAGCCGTCGGCGACGAGCACGAACTGGCCGACCTGCACCTCGACCTGCTCGACAACCGCGTGTTCACGCTGCAGAACCTCGACCGCCTGGCCGACGCGGGCGACACACTGCGCGCGGCGGGCGAAGTCGCGGCGCGGCACGCGCTGCCGGTCGGGCTGCAGGTGTCCGCCGCGGTGCACCGGTACTGGGAAGGCCGCTGGGACGAGGCGCTGGTCGAACTGGACACGGTCATCGAGGACGGGCCGGCGATCACGTTCTACGGCCTGCGCGAGCCCGGCCCGGCGGCCCTGCTGCTGCACGGCGTCGCGGCGTTGATCGCGGGCCGCCGGGACGACCGGGCCCAGGCCGCGGCCCACCTCGACACGGCGGAGGAGTACGCCCCGGTGACCGGCGCCGAACGCGAGAGCTTCGACTTCCTGCTGGTCGCCGACGCCCTGGCGGCGGAGCAGCGCGGCGACCGGGTCCGCGCGTTGGCCGTCCTCGAGCCGATCCTGAACCCGACGTACGCGCAGATGATGCTGCGGCACCAGTGGCTGCCGGCGTTCGTGCGGCTGGCGATGGAGCAGGACGACGTCGTCCGCGCCCGGCGGGCGCTGGCGGTGTGCGAGGAAGAAGCGGCGAAGGAACGGCGGCCGGCCCGGGCGCACGCGGCGGCGTCGTGGTGCCGTGGCCTGATCGAGGAGGACCCGGCACCGGTGCTCGCGACGGCCGAGCACTTCCGCGCGGTCGGCCGCCGGCCCGAACTGGCCGCGGCGCTGGAGGACGCGGCCGTACTGCTGGCCCGCGCGGGCCGCCTGGACGCGGCGCACGCGGCGTTCGAAGAGGCCGCCGAGCTGTACACGGCGCTGGCGGCGCGCTGGGACCTGCGGCGCGCGGAAACCCGGCTGCGCCGCCTCGGCGTCCGCCGGGGTGCGCTGTTCACGGCGATCCGGCCCGGACACGGCTGGGAGTCGCTGACGCCGATCGAGGTCCGCATCGCGAGCCTGGTCGCCGAGGGCCGGTCCAACCCGGACATCGCGGCCGAGCTGTCCCTGCCCCGGCGGACGGTCCAGGCCCACGTGGCCCGGCTGCTGGGCAAGCTGGAGACGCCGTCACGCTCGGGCGTCGCCGACGCCTTCCGGCAGCGCACCTGACCAACGCCGTCACTTCCCTCCCGTGCGGCTCACAGGGACAGGATTCGCCGGATGGCGGACATGCCGCTCCCACCCGCCACACCGGCCGGGCACAGTCGGCGGGTATGACCGCGGGGCGGCGAGCGGATCCCGTGCCATTCTCGGAAGTCGTGCGCGGACGCTGAAGAATTGTGCGCGCATCCGCAAGACCTGGCCGCCATCCGCGCGCATACTTCCTCTTGGTGATGGGGGATCGAATGCATTTCGTCGTCGAGTTCTGTCGATTGCTGATCGTGATGATCTTCATGGTGTCGGCATTCGGAAAGTCCGGTAAGGGACATCTCCGGGACTTCACGGATACGGTCGCGCAGCTGACATCGAACCGGCCCGCGCGGCCGATCGCCCGTTCGGTCGTCGCGGCCGAATTCGCGGTCGTCGCGCTGGCGTTGGCGCCGCCCACCCAGGCGGCCGGGCTTCTGCTCGCGGCGATACTGCTCGCGGGGTTCGCCGTGGTCGCCGAATTCGCCGTGCGCACGCATCGGCCGGTGGCTTGCCACTGCTTCGGCGGCACGGACGACACCATGCTCGGCCGCGCGCACGTCGTCCGCAACACCGTGCTGGCCGGGGTCGCGACGGCGGGATTCTTCGGCACCGTTTTCGTCGCTCCCCGCGCCGCCGCCGGCCTCACGCTGACCGCGGGCCTGGCCGCGTTCGCGGTGGCCGCACCGCTGGTGCGGTGGCCGGACATCCGTGTCCTCTTCGCCGATACGAGCATCTGATCCGGAAAGAAGGACAGTCACATGGGTTATCTTTACGGCGCCATTGTGGTGTGCGCGCTGCTGACGGCCGGTTCCCTGCTGCTGAACCTCGGAGTCGTCCGGCGCCTTCGTGAACACGAATCGGTCCTCAGCGAGATCCGGATGCGCCCGCCCGCCACACCGGTCCTCGCGATCGAGCCCGGGGAGTCGCCCACGCCCTTCGAGGCGGTGGACGTCGACGGCCGCGAACTGACCAATCGGACGATCGCTTTCTCGCGGGTCACCTTCTTCACCGCCGACTGCCAGGCCTGCGAAAAAGCCCTTCCCGAATTCCTGGCACGGCCGGCCGCCGACGGCGAGCAGACCATCGCGGTGGTGGTCGGTCCCGAGCCGGCGACCGCGGACCAGGTCGAGCGGCTCCGAGACCGGGCGCGGGTCGTCCGAGAGGACTTCGGCGGCCCGGTCTCCACGGCCTTCGGAGTGCGCGGCTTCCCGGTCACCGTGCTTCTGGACGAAGACGGCAGGGCGGCCACCGACCTCGGCGGGAGCGACGCCGCGGCCCGGAACGCGCTCGTGTCATGACCGCGTCCCGCCGCCGTCTGGCCGCGGACATCACCGGCTTCGTCTGGCGATCGGCCCGGCTCCCGGCGCTGGGGACCCTGGCGCTCACGGCTGTGGCCGGGCTGCTTCCGGTGCTGTCGGCCTGGTTCACCAAGCTGGTCGTGGACGGGCTGCTGGCCGGATCGGCACTCGCCGAGCTGGCCTGGGTCATCGCCGTCCTGGCCGCGCTGACCGTCGTGACCGCCGCGCAGCCGCACGCGGCGCAGTACCTCAACACGGCGTTGAGCCGGACTCTGGCACGGGAGTCCCAGGCCACCCTGTTCGCCGCGCTGAACCGGTTTCTGGGACTCGCCAGGTTCGAGGATCCGCAGTTCCTGAACGAGGTCGCGATGGCCCAGCACGTCGGCCGCATCGCACCGGCACAGTTCGTCAGCGCCGGCACCGGAACCGTCCGCGGCGGCGTGCTGGCGGGCGGTTTCCTGACGTCCCTGCTGGTCATCTCGCCGTGGATGGCCGCCCTGATCCTGCTCGCCACCGTGCCGAGCGTCCACGTGCAACTGCGGATCAACCGGCTCCAGGTGGATGTCGAGCGCCGGAGCACGACGGGCACGCGACGGGAGACGTTCTACGGGGACCTGCTGAGCCGGCCGGACGGCGCCCAGGAGATCCGGTTGTTCGGCATCGGCTCCTATCTGCGCACCCGCCTGCTCGGCGAGCTGGACGAGGTGCAGCGCGCCCAGCGCGGGGTCGACCTCCGGAACTTCCGCGCGCAGAGCGGGCTGGCCCTGCTGGGCTCGCTGGTCGCGGCCGGCGGGCTGATCTGGGTCGTGCTGGCGGCCGGCCGGGGCATCATCACGCTGGGGGACGTGACCGTGTTCCTCGCGGCCGTGGCGGGGACGCAGGCAGCCATCGGTCTCCTCGTCACCAGCGCGACGGGCATGCACCGGTCCCTGCTCCTGTACGCGCACTTCCACACGGTCACCCACGCGGAGAACGACCTGCCGTCCGGACCGCTGCCCGCCGGGCCACTGGAGCGCGGCATCGAAGTCCGCGACGTCTGGTTCCGGTACGGCGAAACCCGGCCGTGGGTGCTGCAAGGCGTCGACTTCACCATCCCGCGTGGCAAGACCGTGGCGATCGCCGGCCTGAACGGTTCGGGGAAGAGCACGCTCGTGAAGCTCCTCTGCCGGTGCCACGATCCGCAGAAGGGCCGGCTCACCTGGAACGGGACGGACTACACCGCCTTCGACGTGCGGACGCTGCGTGCCCGGATGTCCGCGCTCCTCCAGGACTACCTGCGCTACGAGCTGACCGCGCGGGAGAACGTGGGGCTCGGCCGGGTTTCCGCGATGCACGACACCGCCCGGCTGTCCGAAGCGGCCGGGCGCGCACTGATCGACGACGTCCTTCGTGCCCTGCCGAACGGGTACGACACCCAGCTGAACCGGGCGTTCGCCGACGAGGGCGCCGATCCCGGCGGTGGTGTGCCGCTTTCCGGGGGACAGTGGCAGCGGGTCGGTCTCGCCCGTGCGCTCCTGCGTGACGACATCGATCTGCTGATCCTCGACGAGCCCGGAGCCGGGTTGGACGCCGAAGCCGAGCGCGCCGTCCACGAACGGATCACCGATCTCCGCCGGGGGCGGACGACGCTGCTCATCTCCCACCACCTCGGCACTCTGCGGACCGCGGATCTCATCCTGGTCCTGGCGGACGGGCAGATCGTCGAGCGCGGCACCCACGAGCAGCTGATGGCGGCCTCCGGCCGCTACCGGGACCTTTTCGAGCTGCAGGCCGGGGGGTTCCGGTGATGCGCACGTTCGGCCTGGCCGCGTTCACCGGCCTGCTGCTGTGGGTGGTGCGCTCGACGTTCGTGATCGTCCGTGTCCGCGGCTCGAGCATGGCCCCCACCCTGCGCGACGGCGACCGGATCCTGGCCGTGCGCCACCTCCCGATCCGCCGGAACCGCGTCGTCGTGGTCCACGCCGGCCCGCACGTCCGGCCGGCATCGGTCACGTCGGACGGCTACCTGGTCAAGCGGGTTCACGCGGTGCCGGGCGACGTCGTTCCGGCCAGGGACTACCCCGCTCTCCGCGCGACGCCGAAGGTGCCAGAGGGGTGCCTCATCCTGCGCGGCGACAACGCGGACCACAGCTTCGACTCGCGCCACGCGGGTTACTTCCCGGCGGCCGCCGTCCGCGGAACCGCCGTGCGCGTCCTGCCGCGCCCCGGATCCGCCGCGAAAATTCGCGGGGAGCAAGGAGAAGAGAAATGAAGTCCATCGGAAGACTGAGCGACCGGCTTCTCTCACTGGCGGTTCCCAAGATCGAGGCGGAAGCCGCGAGCCCTGTGTGCGCCGAGAGCGGGTGGTGCCAGCTCTGCCGCTACGAGGGATCGATGCCCCTCATGCAGCACTGCTGGGTCTACGCGGTGTGCCGCGTCGAGTGCGGGATCTGCCTGATCAACAACCCGGACTGCTGAATGCGGCCGGCTCGAGAGCTTGGGGAGTGAGCGATGCGTTCCGGAACTTTCAGGACCCTGTTCGTGCTGGCGGCGGTCGCCGTCAGCAGCACGACCGCGGTGACGCCGGCATCGGCGCACGCTCCGAGGTGTTCGCCCCACGTGCTCTGCGCGTGGACGGGCTCGATCTTCTCGGGGTCGCGGGCGGAGTTCCCGGTGCCCGACAACAGTTGTGTCAACATTTCCGGTCCCAGGTATTCGGCCTACAACAGGATGTCCGTGTCCCTCGCTCTGTCGGAGGGAACTTGTGGCAGCGGAGCGAGAGCGTGGTACATCGCCGCCGGCGAGCAGCAGCCGTACCTGCTGCCCAACGGGGCCAAGTCCGCGTCGCGGTGTAGTGCTTGCCGCGCCGCCGCCCGGCCGTAGCCACCGGCCGCGGGCCGGCCTTGCCGGGAAGGCCGATGAGCCGACCGGGCAAGGCCGGCCCGCGGCCTCAACCCCGTCCGGCGGCACCGCTACCCACTCACCCGGCTGCCGTCGCAGTACTGGTGGGCAGTGCGTTGGCCCTGGCGACCCGGCCGAGGAAACGGCCGGAATCCTTGACCGTCCGCTGTTGTGTCTCGAAGTCGACGTGCACCAGGCCGAACCGTTGCGTGTAGCCCATGGCCCATTCGAAGTTGTCCAGCAGCGACCAGGCGAAGTACCCGCGGACGTCGACGCCGGCACGGATCGCGTCGTGGACCGCGTGCAGGTGTTCCATGAAGTAGTTCACCCGCGCCGCGTCGAACACCCGGCCGTCGACCACCTTGTCCACAAAGGACGCACCGTTCTCGGCCACCACCAGCGGCAACCCGCCGGATCGGGCGGAAATCCACTTCAGCAGATCGGTGAGCGCCGCGGGCGCCTGTTCCCAGCCGAACGCCGTGAGCGGGCCGGGTGCCGGGAGGACGTCCAGCCCCCGCAGCCCCGGCAGGGGGCAGTTGCCCGGCGCCAGCGGGTCGGCGAGCGGGGTGACGCGGGCGGGCGCGTAGTAGTTCACGCCCAGCCAGTCGATCGGCGCGGCGATGACGTCCGTGTCGCCGTCACGCACCGATGCCGCGAACCGGCCGCCGTGGTGCTCGACGTCCGCCCACACGTCGGCCGGGTAGCCCTTGCCCAGCACCGGGTCCAGGAAGAACCGGTTGTGGATGCCGTCGAACTTCCGCGCCGCCTCGGCGTGCGCCGGCGAGGAACCGTCCGGGATCGCCGGGGCGAAGTTCAGCGCCAGCGAGAACTCGTGGCCCGGCCGCGCCTGCGCGGTGAGCGCGCGCATGGCCAGGCCGTGTCCCAGCAGCAGGTGGTGGGCCGCGACCAGCGCCGTGTCGGGGTCGGCGACGCCGGGGGCGTGCGCGCCGGTGCCGTAGCCGAGGAAGGCCGCGCAGAACGGTTCGTTGACCGTCGTCCACTGGTTCACGCGGTCGCCGAGCGCGTCGTGCACGACCGCGGCGTAGTCGGCGAACCGTGCCGCCGTGTCGCGTTCCGGCCAGCCGCCGTCGTCTTCCAGGGCCTGCGGCAGGTCCCAGTGGTAGAGCGTCAGGACCGGCACGACGCCGCGGCGCAGGAGCTCGTCGACCAGCCGGTCGTAGAAGGCGAGCCCGGCCGCGGACGTCGTGCGGCCGTCCGGCATCACCCGGGACCACGCGACCGAGAACCGGTAGGCGTTCAGGCCCAGGCCGGCCAGCAAGCCGATATCCTCGGGGTAGCGGTGGTAGTGGTCGCAGGCGACGTCGCCGGTCGCGCCGCCGAGCACCTTGCCGTCGGCGGCCGCGAAAGTGTCCCAAATGGACGGTCCGCGGCCGCCGTCGGCGACGCCGCCCTCGATCTGGTAGGAGGCGGTCGCCGCGCCCCACAGGAAGCCCGCCGGGAAGGTCATACCGGTGCCCCTTTCAGGATTCCTCGCACGATGTAGCGGCCCAGCAGCAGGAACAGCGCGATGACGGGCAGGACGCCGACCGTCGCGCCGGTGAGCATCAGTGCGTAGTCGGTGTAGTAGCCGCTGGCCAGCTGCGACAGCGCGACCTGCACGGTCGGCGTCTCGTTGGGGTCGAGGACCACCAGCGGCCAGAAGTAGTCGTTCCAGGTGGCCATGAAGGTGAGCATGGCGAGCACCGCGGCCGGCGCGCGGAGCGCGGGCACGGCCACGTGCCAGTAGGTGCGCAGGATCGAGCAGCCGTCGACGGTCGCCGCGTCGACGAGGTCGGCGCTGATCGCGTTCTCGCACGCCTGGCGCATCCAGAACACGCTGAACGCGCTCAGCAACGCCGGCACGATCACCGCTTCCAGCCGCCCGTACCAGCCGAGGTCGCCGACGACCAGGTAGAGCGGGATGACACCGAGCTGCGCCGGCACCATCGCCGAGCCGACGACCAGCAGGAAGAGCGTGTTGCGGCCGCGGAATTCGAGCCGCGCGAAGGCGAACCCGGCGAGGCTGGCCAGCACGACGTTGGACACCATGACGGTGCCCGCGACGATCAGCGAGTTCCCGATGGCCAGCCAGAAGTCGACGGTGTCGAAGACGCGCCGCACGTTCTCGGCGAGATGCCCGCCCGGCAGCAGCAGCGGCGACGTCTCGCCGATCGCCGCATTGTCGCGCGTGGCCACGACGAACGACCAGTACAGCGGGAACACGGACGCGCCGAGCACCCCGGTCAGCACGGCGTAGACCCAGCCGCCCGGCTTGCGCCGCGCCGTCACGCCGACCTCACGAACCGGCGCACCAGCCGGTAGTCGACCAGCGCGAACAGCGCGCAGATCACGAACATCACCCAGGTCAGCGCGGCCGCATAACCGGCGTCGAAGTGCGTGAAGCCCTTTTCGTACAGGTACATGACCAGCGTCTGGAACTGCCGGTCGTTGCCGCCGGTCCCGCCGGAACCACCGGCGTCGAACAGCTGCGGCTCGGCGAACAGCTGGAGGCCGTTGACCGTGCCGGCGATGGCAGTGAAGGCCAGCGCGGGCCGGATGCCCGGCACGGTGATCGACCAGAACGTCCGCCACCGCGAGGCGCCGTCGAGTTCGGCGGCCTCGTACAGGTCACCGGGGACGGCCTGCATCGCGGCCAGGTAGATCAGCGCGTTGTAGCCGGTCCAGCGCCAGAGCACCATGCCGGCGACGGCGACGTGCGACGCCCAGGTCGTCGCCCGCCAGTTGACCGGCGCCACGCCGACCCAGCCGAGCACCTCGTTGACGACGCCGTAGTCGCGGCTGAACAGCTGCCCGAACACCAGCCCGATCGCGACGACGGAAACCACGTTCGGCAGCAGGACCCCGGTGCGCCACCAGGTCGCGGCGCGCAGCGGCCGGTCCAGCAGCGCCGCGATGCCCAGCGCCAGCAGGAACTCCGGGACCGCGGCGAGCAGGAAGATGCCGACGGTGTTGGCGAGGGCGTTGTAGAACCGCGGATCGGTGAGCAGGTCGCCGTAGTTGGCGAGGCCGACGGCACCCTGGTCGCCTTCGAGCAGGTTCCAGTCGTGGAGGGAAACCCACGCCGTGTAGAGCAGCGGGAAGACGCCGAAAACGACGAACAGGGCGAAGAAGGGCGCGACGAGCAGCAGCGGCGTGACCTTGCGGTCGAAACGGGCGAGCCGGTGCTGCACGCGCGGCTACTTCAGCGCCGCTTGGGCCTGCTGGAGGGCTTCCGCCCAGGCCTGGCCGACGTTCTCGGTCCGGTCCTCGACCCGCCCGAGCGCGCGGCCGAACTCCGGCCGGACGTCGGCGTCACGGAGGCCGCGGTAGTTCGGGCGCAGCTGATCGGCCGAGGCCGCGAAGATCCGGCCGATCGGCGCGTCGCCGAAGTACGGGTCGGTGTGCGCGAGGACCTGCGGATCCTCGTAGACGGAAGGTTCGCTGGGCAGGATGCCGTCGGAGAGGAAGAGCTTCTTCTGCTGCTCCGGCGCGGTCAGCCAGCGGGCGAGCTCGTACGCCTCCTTCTGGTGGCTGCCCTGCTTCGGCACGGTGAGGAACGAGCCGCCCTGGTTGCCGCTCTTGCCGGGCACGGTCGTGACGTCCCACTTGCCGCGGTTGGCGTCACCCCCGGCTTCCTTGATCTGGCTGAGCATCCACGCGGGGCAGGCGACGGTGGCGAACGAACCCTGCTTGATCGCCACGTTCCACGCCTGGGTGAAGGTGGTCGCCGCCGCCGTCTGCCCCTTCGCGGCGATGCCGCCGGAGAGGGAGAAGGCGGCGCGCACGCTCGGGTTGCGGTCGGCGATGAAGGAGTCGTCCTTCGCGGAGAAGTAGTTCTCCGGCGACTGGTTCAGCATCGCCGTGTAGACGGTCCCGGCGGAATCGGCGAACTTCACCCCCGGCGTCTTGCTCGTGAACCGTTCGGCGGTGGCGGCGTAGGCATCCCAGTCGGGCATCAGCTTCGCGACCTCCTCACGGCCGGTCGGCAGGTCCGCGGCCTGGAACAGGTCACGCCGGTAGCAGAGGGCCAGGCTGCCCATGTCGGTGCCGAGGCCCAGCACGAAGGCGCCGTCGGTGCCCTGCGCCCACTTCCACGGCACCCACTGGTGTTCGAGGTCGCGGGCACCGAACGAGGCGAGGTCGGCGAACTTGTCCTTCGCCTTCCGGTACTGCGGGATGTACTGCTCCTCGATCGCGACGACGTCGGCGGCGCCGTGCCCGGTGGCGAGCTGCGTCGCGAGGCCCTTGTGGTGGGTGTCGAAGTCGGTGACGCGGTTCTGCACCGTGATGTCCGGGTGCAGCTTCTCGTACTCGGCGATCAGGGGCGCGTAGCCAAACTCCCCGAAGGTCGCGATGGTGAGCTTCGTCTTCCCGGCGTCATCCGGGCCGGTGTCAGCCGGGCTGCAGGCGGCGAGCGGGATCAACGCGGCGACCGCGATGGCGGTCCGGCGGACGATCGTGCGCAACGGGCTTCCTCAGATCACACCGGCCCGCACGGCGTAAGCGACCGCGTGCGGCCGATTGCGCAGGTTGAGCCGGTTGGTCATGGCGTAGATGACGTTCTTCACGGTCCGCTCCGAGTAGCAGAGCTTGCCCGCGATCTCGGCAGTGTCCCAGCCTTCGGCCATCAGGCGAAGCACATCCACCTCGCGCGGCGTCAGTGCCGCCCCGGCGCCCTCGTGGGCGAGGGCCTCGACCTGCTCGCGCAGCGACGCCGAGCGTCCGCGCGCGGCGGCGAGCACGCTTTCGGTGAGCCTGTCGAGCGCGGTCCGCGACAGCACGGCGGAGACGTGGCAGTCGGCGAGCAGCTCCAGGTGCGACGGGTCGACGTGCCCGGCGACCAGCACGATCGCGGCGGGCGACTCGGCTGCCGCGGCCCGCAGCGCGGCAACGGCGTCCCGGTCGACCTGCCCGACGGCGAACACGAGCACGGCCGCCTCGCCCCGCCGGGCGCGCGGCAGGACCAGCAGCTCCGGACGGGACTTCAGGTGGTTGGTCAGCCCGGTCAGGGCGATCGGGTCGGACGCCCACGCCGCCACTCGCACCTGGTCCATCGTGCCCTCCCCTTCACACCGTTTCCTGACTCGCTCCAGTCTGCTGAGGTCGCCTTCACGAATTCTCTAATGGGGGCACCACCATTCTTCACGCCGTGAAGTTCGGGCGTCGACTACGGTCGGGGGGACACGCCGACGAGCGAAGGGACCGATGAACCGCCGACGTCTTGCCGTCCTCGGGGCGGCGTTGTGCCTCGCAGCCGGCTTTCTGCTGGTGGCGAACCTGCCCTCGCAGACCGTCTCCGGGCTGGCGCTGCCCGTGCCTTTCGTTCCTTCCCCGCGGGTGGTTCCCGCTCCCGCGGGGCCTCCGGCTCCCCCGGCGCCTTCGGCTCCCACGTCGCGGCTGGCGCGGCCGGGTGACTGCGCGTCGCTGGTGAACGGTCTCGACGTCCCCGCCCAGGTGGCGCAGCTGGTCGTCGTGGGGGTGTCCGGCGACAACCCCGCCGCCACGGTCGCGCTGGTTCGCGACCACCAGATCGGCGGGATCTTCATCGGCGGTAACGCAACAGCGTTGTTGAAAGACCGTTCCCTGGCGGCGGTCCAGGCCGTGGCCCGGGTGCCGGTGGGGGTGGCGGTCGACGAGGAGGGCGGCCGCGTCCAGCGTATCGACGGCCTCGACGGCGACCTGCCGTCGGCCCGGGCGATGGCCGCGACGAAGTCCCCGGCGGAAGTCCGCGCGCTGGCCGCCGAACGCGGCCGCCGGCTGCGCGCCCGCGGGGTGACGGTGGACTTCGCCCCGGACACCGACGTCACGGACGCGCCGGACGACGACGTGATCGGCGACCGGTCGTTCAGCCCCGACCCGGCCCGGGTCAAGGCGTACGCGACGGCGTTCGCGGCGGGCCTGCGCGAGGCGGGTGTCCAGCCCGTGCTGAAGCACTTCCCGGGCCACGGCCACGGCTCGGGCGACTCCCACAAGGGCACGGTGGTGACGCCGCCGCTCGCCCAGCTGCGGGCGGTCGACCTGGTGCCCTACCGCGGCCTGGCCGACTACGGCCCGGTCGCGGTGATGGTCGGCCACCTCGACGTGCCCGATCTGACCGCCGGGATCCCGGCTTCCCTTTCGCCCGCCGCGTACCGGTTGCTGCGCGGCGAGTTCGGGTTCACCGGGCCGGTGGTCACGGACGACCTCGGGGCGATGAAGGCGATCACCGCGCAGTATCCCTTGCCGGAGGCGGTGGTGAAGGCCCTGCAGGCCGGCGCGGATCAGGCGTTGTGGTCCTCCGGGGGACGGGTCGACGAGGTGCTGGACCGGTTGGTCAAGGCGGTGGCGTCGGGGGAACTGCCGAAGGCGCAGGTACAGGAATCGGTCACGCGGGTGTTGCGGGGCAAGGGCCTCTGCTGAACTCCCGGCCGCGCGGCTTGTCCCGGCTCGCCAGAGGTCTTGAATGACTCATTCAGGACCTCCGAAGACCTGAATGAGTCATTCAAGACACCGCGGCAGCGGCGTGGTCACCCAACCCGAACTGTCCGCGGACGTGTTCGCCGATCTCGACCGGATCGGCGCCGCCTGATCGCTACGCTGAGCGCGCACACAGGCGCGAGGACGGAGAACAGCGTGGCGGAGTGGGGCGATCTGGTCGCTTACATCAGGCAGGCGTACCGGGTGGTGCGCGACGAGCCCGACGAACTGCGCATCCGCCTGGTCTTCGGCGACGAACCCGACACCGAACAGCGTGCCCAGATCGTCGTGATCGCCCGCGAGATCCTCGACCAGCGCGAGGACTGGGTGCAGATCGCCACGCCGTTCGCCCGGCACGACGAGGTCGATCTCCTCGAGGTGCTGACCGAGGTCGGCGAGGCGATCGTGGTGGGCGGGCTCGCCGTGATGGGTGACCACATCGTGCTCCGCCACTCGCTCCCGCTGGTCAACCTGGACATCAACGAGTTCATCGATCCCCTCGAGCTCGTCGCCGGCGCGGCCGAGCTGCTGGAGCAGCAGTTCACCGGTCGCGACGACTACTGAGCGGGAACACCGCGGCGCCCGCGGCCACGGTGAGCCCGGCCCCGAGGCCGAGCGCCGCGGCCGCCCCGCCGGTGCCGAGGCAGAGGCCGCCGAGGAGCGCGACGCCGAGGGTGCCGCCGAGCTGCTGCACCGCGTTGAGCAGCCCGGCCGCCGAGCCGGTTTCGTGCGGCCGGACCCGGGCCAGGGCCGCGGTGAAGAACGGCACGGTGAACGTCCCCATCCCGAGCCCGCACAACGCCAGCGCGCCGAGCAGCGGCCACGGGTACGAACGCACCCCGCCGGCGTAGACGGCGATGGCGGCGAGGATCCCGGCCAGCAGCAGGGCCAGTCCGGCGTACATCACGCGCGCGCCGAACTTCGGGACCAGCCGGGCACCGGCGAACCACGACGACACCGCGAGCCCGGCCGAGAGCGGCAGCAGCGTCAGGCCCGCCGTGCGGACGTCGGCGCCGAGGCCCAGCTGCAGCTGCATCGGCACGACCTGCATCAGCCCGGTCATCACCGCGAAGAACAGCAGCGACCCCGCGAGCGCCGCCGGGAACCCGCGGTGGGCGAACAGGCTGGGCTCGACCAGCGGCGCGGCCGAGCGGCGCTGGTGGAACCCGAACACCACCAGCAGCGCGGCGCCGGCCGCGAGCAGGGCCCAGTTCGTCCCGTCCGGTTCGATCAGCGGGTACACGACCAGTGCGGCGCCGGCGACGACGAGCGCGGTGCCGACCGGGTCGAGCGCCGGCCGGGTGGCGGCCCGGTCCTCCCGCAGCAGCCGCGCGGCGAAGAGCACCGCGAGCCCGAGCGGGACGTTCACCAGGAACACCGCCCGCCACGACACCGACTGCGTCAACAGGCCGCCGAGCAGCGGCCCGGTGACCGCCGACAGGCCCATCACCGGCCCGATGCTCCCCAGCGCCTTCGCGAGTTCGTCGCCGTCGAACAGGCCGCGGATGAGGCCGATGGTCTGCGGGACGATCAGCGCCGCGGCCGCGCCCTGCACCGCGCGCGCCCCGATCAGCAGGCCGGCCGCGCCGGAGACCGCGCAGACCAGTGACGCGAGCACGAAGCCCGCTACGCCGATCCGGAAGACCTTCGCCCGGCCGAAGAGGTCGCCGAGGCGGCCGCCGGTGATCAGGAAGGCCGCGAACGGCAGCGTGTAGGCCGCGCTGAACCACGGGACGTCGGCGGCCGGACCGGGCAGCGCGGCGTGGATCACCGGCCCCGCGACCTGCACGATCGTGGCGTCGAGCAGGTTCATCGCCTCGGCGGTGAGCAGGACGGCCAGTGCGGCCCAGCGCCACCGGTAACGGGTCATGGTCGGCATGGGTGCCCCCTTTCGTTCGCCGCCCACCTTGACGAGTGGTCGCACCGGCGTTCCAGCTATCGAGCGTGGATAGCGGATTTCTTCCATCGGATGCGGTTGAATGCGGGATATGATCACGCTGGACGCCGTCGACCGCGCCCTGATCCACGCGCTGCACGTCGACGGCCGGGCGCCGTTCACGAAGATCGGCGACGTCCTCGGCGTCTCGACGCAGACCGTGGCGCGGCGCTACCGCCGTCTTCGCGCCGAAGCGTCGCTTCGCGTCGTCGGCCTGCCGGACCCGCAACGCGCCGGGCAGGCCGAGTGGATGGTCCGGCTGACCGCGACGCCGCACACCGCGCAGGACCTTGCCCACGCGCTCGCCCGCCGCGCCGACACCGCGTGGATCAAGCTCATGTCCGGCGGCACCGAGATCTGCGTGAACGTGCAGACGCCCGCCACGAGCGACCATTCACTGCTGCTGCGGGACATCCCGCGGACCGCGAGCATCACCGCGGTGTCGGCGCATCAGCTGCTGCACCGCTACTTCGGCGGCCCGGACGCCTGGCTGGGCCGCGCGAACTCCCTCGACGCGGCGCAGATCGCGGCGCTCACGCCGGCGCACCAGGGGCCGGGCAAGCCGCTGACCGGCGAGGACGACGCGCTGATGGCCGCGCTGCAGCGGGACGGCCGCGCGAGCCTGGCCGAGCTGGCGACCGCCACCGGCTGGTCCGCGGCGACCGTTGCACGGCGGCTGGCGGACCTCCAGGCCGGCGGCACGGTGTTCTTCGACCTGGAGATCGACCCCGCGCCGCTGGGCGCCACGACGCAGGCGCTGCTCTGGATGGCGGTCGCGCCCGCCCACCTCGACCGGGTCGCGAAGAAGCTGTCGGCACACCCGGAACTCGCGCTCGTCGCCGCGACGACCGGCTCGGCCACCCTGGTCGCGCACGCGCTCTGCCCGGACGCGGCCGCCCTGCACCACTACCTGACCCACCGGCTGGGCGCGCTCGACGCCATCCGCACGCTGGAGACGGCGCCGGTCCTGCGGACGATCAAGGCCGCCGCGTCCCGCTGAGGCCAGGCCGGCCCCCGGACGTCGTGAACGACCCTTTCCTGTCGTCCGACGTCATGAACGGGTCGTTCACGACGCCGGACCGACTCGGCACGGACGCGCGTCGGAGTCCTAAGTGGACTTCACGTCGACCAGGTGGTCGAGCATGCCGCGGACGGCTTCGAACTCCCGGACCTCCTGGCGGCAGTCCGGGCAGGCGTCGAGGTGCCGCTCGACCCGTGCCGCGTCGGCGGCGTCGAGCAACCCCAGGCTGTAGGCCCCGAGGTCGGTCCGGTCGTACCGGCCCATGAATCGCGTCTCCGTTTCCGCATCCCGTGAGGGAACGCCCGCACTATCGGATGTCTCCAGAGTCCGGAAAAGGACGCGCCACCGGCGAAGTTCCGCGTTTTTCTACCCGTTCGGCCGACAACTTCGGACGGCAATCAGCCCATGTGAGTGAAAGCGGTCGTCACGCAGCTCACCCGTCCGAACACGGAAAGCTTTTGTGGGCGCGACTTCGCCGATTCCGCGTCATGGCTCCCCGGCTCACTCGTCGGACCTGCGTCGGGTTGGAGTTTTCCGCCTCGACCTGGGCAAGCAGGCGATCCGAAACGAGGAGAGCGATGACCGTACGGAGCCACCGGGCGGACGACGTCGTGGACGAGGTCGGGGTGTGGCTGGCGGGGGAGTTCGCGGGACGGCTCCCCGTCTCGGAGATCGATCGCGTCGTCCGGGCGACGCGGTTCGACCTCGAAGGCAGCATCGCGCCGGAGGAGCTCGGGGAGATGCTCCACCGGCTGGGCCGGGCCCGGCTGCAGCGGCTCCTGCAGTACGCGCCGGCCACGCAGGTGCGGATTCCGCAGGCACGCTGACGCCGGCGGCCGGGCGTCGTCCCGGCCACCCGGCCACGGCTTCGGTCCGCGAGGGGACGTTCGCGCACACCCCTTGCCCGGATCGGCCGGATTCTTGACTGGACTAGACCAATCTGCTCTAGTGACCGTTGTCACGTTCGTCTCGGCCGGATGAGCACCCCCCATCTTCGACACCGGGCGCCCGCGCGCCCGGATCCTGTCGTGGCCGAAGGAGTGAGCGAGTCTTGAGAAGACGTCTTGTCGCGGTCCTGTCCGCTGTCGCCGCCGTAGCCGGGCTCGCGTTCGGCGTACCCACGCTGACCGGGCAGGCCCCGCAGGCGGCCGCCGCCGCGTGCAGCGCGCCGAACTGGGTCGCGGGCCAGTGGTACGACGTCGGCGCGGTCGTGCGCTACACCAACGGCGGCTACTACCGCGCCAAAAACGCCAACCCGGGGTACGACCCGATCATCAGCACCTGGTACTGGGAGCCGTACAGCTGTGACGGCGGGGGCGGCACCACCTGCAGCTACCCGGACTGGGTCGCCGGCCAGTGGTACGACGTCGGCGCGATCGTCCGCTACACCAACGGCGGCTACTACCGCGCCAAAAACGCCAACCCGGGCTACGACCCGATCATCAGCACCTGGTACTGGGAGCCCTACGACTGCGGCGGCGGCACCGACCCCGGCAACCCGGGCTCGTTCGTCGTCAGCGAAGCCCAGTTCAACCAGATGTTCCCGGGCCGGAACTCCTTCTACACCTACAGCGGCCTCACCGCGGCGTTGTCGGCATACCCCGGCTTCGCGAACACCGGCAGCGACACGGTGAAGAAGCAGGAAGCCGCGGCGTTCCTCGCCAACGTCAGCCACGAAACCGGCGGGCTCGTCTACATCGTCGAACAGAACACGGCCAACTACCCGCACTACTGCGACTGGAACCAGCCCTACGGCTGTCCGGCGGGCCAATCGGCCTACTACGGCCGCGGCCCGATCCAGCTGAGCTGGAACTTCAACTACAAGGCCGCCGGTGACGCGCTCGGCATCGACCTGCTCGGCAACCCCTGGCAGGTCGAGCAGAACGCGGCCGTCGCCTGGAAGACCGGGCTCTGGTACTGGAACACCCAGAGCGGCCCTGGCACGATGACCCCGCACAACGCGATGGTCGGCCAGCGCGGGTTCGGCGAAACCATCCGCAGCATCAACGGCTCGATCGAATGCAACGGCGGCAACCCCGCCCAGGTCGAGAGCCGCGTCTCGAAGTACCGGCAGATCAGCTCGATCCTCGGCGTCGACCCCGGCGCCAACCTCTACTGCTGAGCGAGCGGGCAGGGTGCGCCGCACCCTGCCCGCTACCGTTCAGCGGGCGAGCCGGTCGCCGATCAGCCCGGTGATCGCCGCCGCCTCGTCCTTGAGGTAGAAGTGTCCGCCCGGGAACGTCTTCAGCTCGAACCCGGCGGACGTGCGGTCCGCCCAGCCGCTCGCCTGGGCCTCGTCGACCTTCGGGTCCTGGTCGCCGAGCAGCGCGACGATCGGGCAGCTGACGTCCGGGCCGGGGCGGTAGTGGTAGCGCTCGGCGGCCCGGTAGTCGCTGCGCAGCGCGGGCAGCGCCATGCGGCGGATGTCCGGGTCGTCGAGGATCGCCGCCTCGGTGCCGCCGAGCCGCTTGACCTCGGCCAGCAGCTCGTCGTCGTTCTTCAGGTGGACGCCGTCGCCGAGGGGCCCGGACGGCGCGCGGCGGCCGGAAACGAACAGGGTGTGCAGCCGCGTCCCCCGCGCCTCGAGCCGCCGCGCGACCTCGAAGGCCAGGCTGGCGCCCATGCTGTGGCCGAAGAACGCCACCGGCCCGCCCATCACCGCCGGGAGCACGCCGGCCAGCCGGTCGGCGAGCACGAACAGGTCGTCCACCGCGGGTTCGCCGTACCGGTCCTGCCGGCCCGGGTACTGCACGACCAGGACCTCCACCGCGGGGGCCAGCGCCGCCGAAACGGGGCGGTAGTAGCTCGCCGCGCCTCCGGCGTGCGGGAAGCACACGAGCCGGACCGGGGCGGCGGGCGCCGGGTGGAAGCGCCGGATCCACTCCGAAGCCTCGAGCGAAATCGTCATGCTCTCGAATCTGTCAGGCCGTCGCGCCCGCGTCGACCCCGTCGCACGGAAAACGGGGCCGGTCCACCTGGACCGGCCCCGTTTCCTGGTCGTGCGTTACGCGCGGCTGCGACGACGGTTCAGCAGCAGCATCAGCGCACCGCCGCCGAGCAGCAGGCCGCCGACGGTGAACGGAACCGCGGCGTCGACACCGGTGTTGGCCAGCTCGCCGCCACCGGACTGCGCGCCACCCGGGGTGGTCGGCACCGGGCTCGTGACCGGGGCACCCGCCTCGGTCCAGCTCGCGGCCGCCTTCGCGGTCACCTGGGTCTTCTCCGAGTCGGCCACGATCAGCGACTGGGCTTCCTGGGTCTCGTAGTTCTGGGCGACGAACAGCCGGCCGGTGTCCAACTGCCCGGTCACCTTGAGCGCGAAGGAACCCTTGCCGGGCTTGGTGCCCGCCGGGATGTCGACGAACAGCTTGCTGCCGTCCTTGACGTCCGCCCCCTTCAGCTCCTTGCCGTCAGCGTCGGTGATCTTGACGCCGTCGGGCAGTTCGCTGGTCAGCGCGGTGATGTCACCGGTCGTGGCCACGTTGAACGGCCCGATCTTGGTGCCCGCGGCGCCTTCGGTCTTGTCCGCGGCGATGTTCAGCGTCGGCTTCGGCTGCTTGCCGAGACCGGCGTTGTCGGGACCGGTCAGGTAGTCGTACAGCGCGACGACGTCGGCCGAGGCGTCGGCGTCCTCGTACGGCAGCGGCTTGCCTTTGTCGAGGTTCGTGTTGTCGCTGAAGTGCCAGACCGACGCCTGGGTCGCGGTGATGGCCTCCTGCTCGGAGAGGCCGCCGTGCAGCTTGGCGCCCTTCTTGGCGAGCACGTCGCCCAGGTCGGCCGCCTTGACCCCCGGGTAGCCGTGGTGCAGCACCCAGTTGATCTTGTCGCTGTTCGCCTGGAAGTTCTTCGACTCTTCGCTCTTGGGGTACTGGTTCCACGGCCGCTCGACCATGTCCACGTCGGTGCGCATCCCGACCTTGATCTGCACGCAGTAGAGCTTGAGCGTCTTGCCGTCCGACAGCTTCATCCCGAACAGCTCGGTCACGTAGTTCCGGCCGGGGCCGAGGTTGACGCTGAACCCTTCGGTTCCGCCGCCCTTGACGACCCGGCCCCGCGCGGCGCCGTCGTCCGCGAGCGCCGCGGGAGTGCCGACCATGACCGCGGCGGCCGCGGCGAGCACCGCGATCCCGCCACGCACGAGTGCTGACCTGACCTGCATAAATCTCCTATCCGAGCCCGAACCACGCCGTTTGGGCCGCGTGGGATGAAAATCCCCGACCACAGCGGCCACCGATTCGGGTGAGTGATCACCCAGTCAAGCGAGATCGGAGCATACACAGACCACACAAGAGCTACGCAGGGTGCCCCCACAAACACGAAAGTGGGCAAAACGCCGCTGAATGGCCCAGTGAGAAAGTCTCGAAACGACGTTTTGTCCGGCGAGCGCGACGGAGCCCGGCGAATCCACGCCGGGCCCAAAGGTCTTGAATGACTCATTCAGGACCTCCGAAGACCTGAATGAGTCATTCAAGACGCTCGCCCACGCAGCCGGGCCGCACCCGGTCAAGCGTGTCCGGCTACCTCGTCCGAGGCGGGTCGCAGCACCGAAACCATCCGGCCGATGGTGGCGGCGTACTCCGCCTTCAGCCGTGGTTTGTCCACATCGGACGCTTCGGCCAGTGCCATCCCCGCGGTGCCCAGCATGCCGAACACCAGCCGGGTCGTGGTCTCCAGTGGCTGGTCTTCGATTTCGCCTGCCGCCATCAGCGCCTTGATCAGCTGCTCGACGAGGCCGTAGGCGAACTGCTCCTCGGCCGCCCGCCAGCGCAGCCAGCCGAGGGCGATCGGGGCCTCCAGGCAGACGATCCGGCCGTACACCGGGTCGCAACAGCGGTCGAGGAACGCGTCGAGTCCGGCGATCGCCGCCGATCGGGGTTCCGCCGCCCGTGCCGCGGCGGCCGCGCAAAGCGCCGTCGAATCGGTCTCGAGCTGCTCGAACACCGCCTCGAACAACGCGCCCTTGCCGGCGAAGTGGTGGTAGATCGCGCCGCGCGTGGCCTGGATGTCGCCGGCGATGTCCTCCAGCGCCGTGCCGGCGAAGCCGTGCTCGGCGAACCGGCGGGTGGCCGCCGCCAGCAGAGCGGCCCGGGTTGCCTCGGAGTACTGCTCCCGTCGGCTCTTGACCGTCGACATGCACAGAGCATAGGACATACACTGTGCATGTCACCGACGCGGTGTATGTCGCGTCACTCTCGGTCGCGACGGTTGGGGAATGCGATGACCGATCTGATCCAGCCCGACGAGCTGCTGTTCAACCCGTTCGCGCCCGGCTTCTTCGAGGACCCGTACCCGCAGTACAAGATGCTGCGTGACGAAGACCCGGTGCAGGACCACCCGCTGGGGTTCTGGTTCGTGTCCCGCTTCGACGACGTCTCCAGGGTGCTGAAGGCCGGGTTGTCGGTCGAGATCGGCAATCTGGCGCCCGGTCCGTACAGCCAGCAGATCGAGTACTTCGGCGAGGAGGGCAACGCCGTCGCGCTGAACCTCTCGATGCTCGACCGCGACCCGCCCGACCACACGAGGTTGCGCTCGCTGGTGACCAAGGTGTTCACCCGCCGGGCGGTCGCGGCGCTCGAACCCCAGATCGTCCGGCTGGTGGACGAAGCCCTGGACCGGATGGCCGAAAAGGGGAGTTCGGACCTGGTCGAAGAACTGGCGTTCCCGCTGCCGTTCGCGGTGATCTCGGAGATGCTCGGCATGCCGCCGACCGACCACGCGCGGATCCGTGAACTGAGCGGCACCCTGGTGCGGTCACTGGAGATCGTGGCCGACGAGGAGACCGCGCGGGCGATCATGGCCGCGGACGCCGAGCTGACGGGCATCACCCGCGACCTGATCGCCTGGAAGCGCGACCACCCGGCCGACGACCTGCTCACGGCGTTGATCGCGGCGGAGCACGACGGCGAGGTCCTCGACGGCGACGAGCTCGTGGCGCAGGTGGTCCTGCTCTACGTGGCCGGCCACGAGACGACGGTCAACCTGATCGCCAACGGCGTCGCCGCGTTGCTGCGCAACCCGGATCAGCTGGCTTTGCTGCGCGCACGGCCGGACCTCGCGGCGAACGCGGTCGAGGAGTTCCTGCGCTACGACTCCCCGGTGCAGCAGACGAGGCGGATCACGACCGAGCCGTACGCGGTGGCCGGCAAGGAAATCCCGGCGGGCACGTTCGTGCTGGCCTGCCTGGCCTCGGCCAACCGCGACGAACGGTTCTTCGGCCCGGACGCCGGCCGCCTGCGGATCGACCGCCCGGAAGCGCGCCACCAGGTGTCCTTCGGCGCGGGTCCCCACCACTGCCTCGGCGCGGCGCTGGCCCGGCTGGAAGGCCAGGTCGCGGTCAGCCGCCTGGTGCGGCGGTTCCCTGATCTGGGCTTCGCGGGAGAGCTGACGTGGAACGGCCGCATCAACCTGCGCGGCCCGGCGAAGTTCCCGGTGACAGTGCACGCCTGAAACGCGGGCGGCACCGGCTTCGAGGCCGCCGTCACCCGCGGAAGTCCGGGAGCGAACTTCCGCGGGTGTACCGGTCACCCCGGCGCGCAGCTCACCGCCGGTACCGCTTGCCTTTCACGGTTTGACGGTCAGCAGGTGGGCCCGGAAGCCCTCGCCGTACGTCTTGGTGGGCGTGCCGTTGTAGTCCTCGATCAGCACGTTGCCGCCACTGCAGCCCCACGGGTTCCACGTCCAGGCGGTGTACCCGAGGTTGTGCGCGTCCAGCCACGCCATCACCTGGTCGATGTAGTCGTGCGCGCAGCTGTTCTGGCCGATTTCCCCGGCCTGCACCGGCACCTGCGCGGCGACCGTCCCGATCTGACTGTCCCAGCAGGACACTGTGACGCAGGCGTTGAAGTTGTACGTGTGCCAGGAGGCCACCAGGTTGCCCGCCGGGTCGGCCGGACGGTAGGTCAGCCACTGCGTGAGGTCGTTCGTCCACGTCAGCCCGGCGATCATCAGCACGTTCTTCGCGCCGGTCGCGCGGACGGCGTCGACCAGTTCCTGCATGCCGGCGACGGCATAGCTGATTCCGGTGCAGGTTCCGCCGTCCCGCAGGCACTTCCACTCGGCGGCCGCGTCGGACCAGTTGCCGGCCGCGTCCGGGTAGGGCTCGTTGAACAGGTCGAACACCACGGCGTCGTCACCCTTGAACGCGGTGGCGACCTGCGTCCAGAAAGCCGGCGTGTACTGCCGGTCGGGCATCGGCTTCTGGCACGTCGCGTTGACGTCGGTGCAGGCCGAGGAGGTGCCGGTGTACTGGCCGTGCGTCCAGTGCAGATCCAGGATCGGGTTGATCCCGTTGGCCTCCAACAACTTCGCGTAGTCCTTGACCGCCTGCTGGTAGGGGGCTCCGCTGGGCGTGCCGGACAGGCCCAGCCAGCAGTCCTCGTTCAGCGGGATCCGCACCGCGTGGACGTTCCAGGCCTTCATCGCGTCGACCGACGCCTGGTCGACCGGGCCGCTGTCCCACATGCCCTTGCCCTGCACGCAGGCGAACTCCCCGCTGGACCGGTTGACGCCCAGCAGCCGGTAGGCCTTCCCGTCGGCGGTCAGCAGCTTGTTGCCCGACACGTGCAGCGCCGGCGCCGGGCCGGGTGGCGGCGGCGTTGTCGTGGTGGTCGTGGTGGGTGTCGTCGGGAGCGTGGTGGGCGTGGTGGCCGTGGTCGGCGGCGTCCCGGTGCACGCGGCGCCGTTGACCGCGAAGTCGGTCGGCGTGGAGTTGGTGCCGCTGTAGGAGAAGTTCGCGCCGGTGTTGACGGATCCGCCGGCCGGGATGGTGCCGTTCCAGCTCGCGTTGGTCACGGTGACCTGCTTGCCGGACTGCGTCCACGTCCCGCTCCAGCCCTGCTGGAGGGTCTGGTTGCCGGTGTAGGAGTAGGTCAGCGTCCAGCCGCCGACGGCCGAGGAGCCGAGATTGCTGATCCCGACGGCGAGGCTGAAACCGCTTCCCCAGTCGTTGGCCGAATAGGTCACGCGGCAGGCGAACGCCGCACTCGTCTCATTCGCCGCCGACACGGCCGCCGTCGAGGTGACGACGCACGCCGCGGCGGCCGCGAGACCCGCGACCGCAAGCACGGCAGGACGTTTTCCGGCTCTTACCCACATCGGCACTCCCTTGTGCACACTGACGGCGGCCACGGGCGGAAGATTCTGGGAGCGTTCCCAGTCGCCCGACACACCGTCGCTTCCCGGCCCCGGGTTGTCAATCACCAACGTCGGGAAAGGGCCCCGATTCGGGCGAACAGCGCCCGGCGCGTTCCGCCATCTACCGCAAGCGCCTGCGCGGCGCGGGTCAGCCGGCGACCGGACGCCGCCGGGCGAAGAACCGGGCGATCCCGCGCCGGCGGGGCGCCAGCCAGCCGGCGATCTCGGCGACCACGGCGGGGTCGACGTGCTGCGGCGACTCGTATCCGGGCTTGGCCGGCCCCTCGCCGCGGAAGAACAGGTGGTCGTCGGCGTCGTGGACACTGATCGTGACGTCGGATCGGTGCGCCAGGCCCGCTCGCCAGCGCGCGAGGTCGTCGGCCACGGTCACCTGGTAGTCGCGGCCGCCCTGGAGGATCAGCATCGGCTTGGCCAGCCCGGCCGCCGTCGCGACCGGGTCGTACTCGCGCAGGTCCAGCCAGTACGAGGCCGGCCAGCCGAAGAGCAGGTCCGCCGCCGGGGTCGAGGGGGAAAGACCGGGGCTCTCGACGAGCGCGGCTTGGCGCGAAACCGTCTCGAGGGCAGCTGTCGTGGCCGGGCCGGGGTCCAGCTCGGCCAGGTAGCGGGCGACCCGGACGGCCGCCCGGCTCAACGGCACGGTGTCCCCGGCGAGGCTGACCAGGCCGGCGACCGACGCCTCGGCGGCCGCGACGCGCGTCGTGGCCTTGCCACCGCCGCTGTGGCCGAGGACGTACACCCGCGCGGGGTCCACGGCCGGCTCCCGCTGGAGCAGGTGAACGGCGGCGATGGCGTGCGGCACGTATTCGTCGGCCATCGTGAAGCCGGGTTCGGAGCCGACGCCGGGGTGCACGTGGGTCACCTTGTCGAAGCGGACCACGGCGACGCCTCGGCTGCCCAGGCCCCAAGCCAGGTCCTTGAACGGCTTGTCCGGCCCGGTCGTCAGGTCGCGGTCGAACGGGCCCGAGGCGAGCAGGACCACCGCCGGCCACGGACCGCGCCCCCGGGGCAGGGTCACCGTGCCGGGCACCGCGAGCGGGCCGGCGCCGACGGTGACTTCACGCTCGGTGAACCGGCCCGGGACGGTGTAGGCAGGCGGCTCCCAGCTCGTTCCGGACGGCGGCGCGAGCCGCAGGCCGTGCAGCATGCCGTCGCCGTCGACCGACATGACCACGGTGAGCCCGCCGCGCCGGCAGGTCACCGGGACGCTCACCCGGACCAGGCCCGCCTTGACCGGCTCGCGCACCGGCCCCCCGACCGCCGTGACCGGCCCGGCCTTGGCGATCTCCATCTCCCAGCCGACCCGCAGCGTCTCGGCGGACGCGGCCGCCCGCAGCCGCGGCGCGAACAGCTCCTCGACGTCCGCGAAGCGTCCCTCGGCCGCCATGGCGACGACCGTGCCGGCCACCACCCCAGGGTCCGTCATGATCCCCCCACCACCTTTCTCGTATTTTGCGAAAGGTATCACGATGTGAGATCGTTCGGTAGTGGACACGTTGGAACTGCTGGGTCACCCGGTACGGCTGCGGATCGTGCACGCCATGCGCGGCGACCGGACGCTCACCACCGCCCAGCTCTGCGCGCTGCTGCCGGACGTCTCGAAGGCCATGGTGTACCGGCACGTCGACCTGCTCGCCGCCGGCGAAGTCCTGGAAGTGGCCGAAGAACGGCGCGTACGCGGCGCGGTCGAGCGCCATTACCGGTTGCGCCGCGAACGGGCCTCCATCGACCCGGCCACGGCCGCGTCCCTGTCACCCGCCGATCACCGGCGCGGGTTCACGGTGGCGGTGGCCGCGCTGGTGGCGGAGTTCACCGCCTACCTCGACCGCGAAACCGCCGACCCGGCCACCGATCCCGTCGGCTACCAGCAACACGCGATCTGGCTCGACGACGACGAACTCACGGCGATGGTCGGCGAACTGCGCGCGGCGATCCTGCCCCGGCTGGCCAACCCGCCCGCGCCCGGCCGTACCCGGTATCTGCTGAGCCCGATCCTCTTTCCCAGCGAAGCGGCGGAAAAGTGAGCCGGGCACCGGCACACCGCGCCGCAATGGCAAGATAACATTGTGGGAGCGCTCTCAATTCTTGCCCCCTCGAGCTTGACACCGAGTACGGCCCACCGACTACCGTAACAACGTTCGTTTGCGATGTCTGGGTCCGGCGGGGGGATTCAACGTGGAAAACGGCTGGTGTCCGGACGTGGTCGGCGAGGGGCCACCGTCCCGGGCGGGCGACGAAGATCCGGACAGCTTGGCGGCCATCTTGGATTCGCTCGGGCGGGATCCGGCCCTGAAACTCACCGATTCCGGACGTGCTGTTCTGCGGTGGCTCGCCTCGCACGCACTGAGTCCCGAGGACACCGGCGTGTTCGCCGCCGTTCCGCCGCACTGCGCGAATCTCGTCGCGGATATCGCCCGGCGCAATGCCGCGATCTGGCAAGAGCTGGCGAATATCGTCGAACAGCTCTCCCGCGACGCGATGTGAGACGACGAATAGTCGCGAATTTCCCGTTCTGGCTCGAGCGCACGAGATCAGCTTCCGGCTCCGAGGAGCGGGCCGGCATCCCGCCGTGCCGCGCTGGCAAGTGCCGCGCGGAACTCCGCCCGGCCGCCCCGCACCGCACCGCAACGGCACGAAGCCCTGATCGCGCTACTATTCGCCATAGTATGATCGGGAACAGTGGTTGACACGATGACAGCGAAACGGCTCGGCAAGGTACAGCAGATCCTCCTGCTGTGCACGCTCGCCGTGGGCGTCGTCACGATGCACCACGTCGGCATGGCGAGCGCAGCCGGTGGCACGGCGATGCACGCCATGTCCGCGTCCGGGCCGCAGGCGGTCACCGCTCCGCCGTCAGCCGGCTCCGGCGAACACGATCCGGGCATGCCGGGCGGCCTGCACGACATCCTCCACCTCTGCCTGGCCGTGCTGTGCGCGGCGGGCGCGCTCCTGCTGGCCGTCGCCGTCTTCCTGGGTGTTTCGTGGTTCACCACGACGTTCTCCCGGGCCGTCCGTTCACGCGGTTCACCGAGCCGGGGACGCCCACCGGACGGGGGCGGCCGAAGCATCCTGACTTCTTTGTGCGTGTTGCGCACGTGATCGACCGGCTTTCCCCGGCCTGTCGAATCACGCACCCATCACAGAGAAAGATTTGTCATGCGCAAAAATGTCATCATCGGAGGCATCGTGCTGGCCTCCACCGTCCTGCTCGGCGCGTGCGGCGGCACCGACTCCATGTCCGGGATGAACCCCGGCTCGTCGGCACCCTCGTCGGCACAAGCAGCGGCCGGCCACAACGCCGACGACGTCACGTTCGCCCAGCAGATGATCCCGCACCACAGCCAGGCGCTCGACATGGCGAAGCTCGTCCCGTCGCGCAGCACGAACCCGAAGGTGCTCGACCTCGCGAGCCGGATCGAAAAGGCCCAGGACCCCGAGATCCGGCAGATGCGGGACTGGCTGACCGCCTGGGGTGCCGGCGCGTCCGAAATGCCGGGAATGACCCACGAATCGATGCCGGGGATGAGCGGCATGATGTCCGGCGACGACCTGAAGAAGCTCGAGGCCGCCAAGGGCACCGAGTTCGACGGGATGTGGCTCGGCATGATGATCGAGCACCACCAGGGCGCGGTCGACATGGCCAAGGCCGAGCTGGCCAAGGGCGGCAACGCCGACGCGAAGGCGCTCGCCCAGAAGATCATCGACGCCCAGCAGGCCGAGATCACCGAGATGCGGGGCCTGCTCACGCGGAGCTGATGACCGGTCGCCGGGGCGGGCCGCCGCCCCGGCGCCCGTCGGCCGCGCGGGAAGTATTCTGCCTGCCGGAGGTGCCATGCTCGGTCTGGGCGAGCTCGAAGCGTCGGTGATGGACGTGCTCTGGGACGCGGCGGAACCCCTGCGGGTCCGCCAGGTGCTCGACGAGCTCAACCGGCATCGCGACCTGGCGTACACGACGGTGATGACGGTCTTGGACAACCTGCACCGGAAGGGGTGGGTCGTCCGCGACCTCGAGAACCGCGCCTACCGCTACCGCGCCGTCACCACGCGGGCGGAAGCGACCGCGCGGAGCCTGCGGGAGGTGCTCGACTCCGTCGACGACCGCGAGTCCGTGCTGCTGCACTTCGTCAGCACCGTCAGCGAAGAGGAGTCGGACGTCCTCCGCCGGGCGCTGCGCCGGAAGCCGAAAAAACGGTGATCCTCGCGGCCGCCCTGCTGCTCGGGACCATCGCCGTCGGCTGGTGGTCTCCGTCGCTGCTGAGCAGGCTCTCCGCGCGAGTCCACCCGGGGACGGCGATCGCCTGGTGGCTGCTGACCGCCGCCGGCGTGGCCGCCGCGGCGGTCGCCGGGGTGCTGCTGCTCGTCCTGCCCGGGCACGGCCCGGCCGACGCGGTCATCCGGGTGCTCCACGACTGCTGGGCCGCGGTCGGCCACGACGACCTGCCCGCCCTCGACCCCATCGCCGGGGCGGTCGCGGGCCTCGTCCTGGCCGTCGCGACCGGCAGGCTGGCGGTGACCTGGCTCGCGCGGCGGCGACGGCGGACCGTCCTGCACCGGCGTCACCTGACCGCGCTGCGGCTCTCCGGCGCCCGTGACACCAGGCCGGTCCCCACGCTGTGGCTGCCGGACGAACGGCCGATCGCGTACAGCCTGGGCGGCCGCCGGTCGCTGGTGGTCGCCAGCGACGGGCTCGCGGCGCGGCTGACGAAGCGCGAACTGGGGGCGGTGCTGGCGCACGAACGCGCCCACGTCCTCGGGCGGCACCACCTGCTCACCGGCTGCTCGGAAGTGCTGGGCCGGACGCTGCGGTTCGTGCCGCTGATGCGCGAGCTGCCCGGGGCGACGCGGCTGCTGGTGGAACTGGCCGCCGACCAGGCGGCGGCCGCGCAGTGCGGGCGCGAGCCGCTCCGGTCGGCGCTCGTGTCGATCCGGGCGGTGGACGGGCCGCGTCGCGCCCTCGCGATGGCGGGCGGCGACACGGCCATCCGGTTGAGCCGGCTCGACACCGGCTCGTCGCCGGCACCGCGGTGGACGACCGTCGCCGGCGGCCTCGCGGCCTTCCTCGCGCCGTCCGCGATCGCGGTGGCCCTGGTGCTGGTCACCAGCTTCGTCACCTGCCGCTGAAACTCCGCAGCCGCAGGCTGTTTCCGACGACGAACACCGAGCTGAACGCCATCGCCGCGCCCGCGATCATCGGGTTCAGCAGCCCCGCCGCGGCCAGCGGCAGTGCGGCCAGGTTGTACGCGAACGCCCAGAACAGGTTGCCCTTGATCGTCCGCAGGGTCCGCCGCGACAGCCGGATCGCGTCGGCCACCGCACGCAGGTCGCCGCGGACGAGGGTGATGTCACTGGCCTCGATCGCGACGTCCGTGCCGGTGCCCATGGCCAGCCCCAGGTCGGCCTGGGCGAGCGCCGGCGCGTCGTTGACGCCGTCGCCGACCATGGCGACGACCTTGCCTTCGTCCTGCAGCCGCTTGACGACGTCGAGCTTGCCGGCCGGGAGCACTTCGGCGATCACCTCGTCGATGCCCACTTCGTCGGCCACCGCCCGCGCCACCGCTGTGTTGTCCCCGGTGAGCAGCACCGGCGTCAGGCCCAGCTCGCGCAGCTGCGCGATCGCCTCCGCCGACGTCGGCTTGACGGTGTCGGCGACCACCAGCACGCCCCGGGCCGCGCCGTCCCAAGCCACCGCGACCGCGGTCTGCCCGCGCTTCTCCGCCGCGGACTTGGCCTCGGCGAGATCGGCGGGCAGCGGCTGGCTCCAGTCCTCCAGCAAGGCCGTCCGGCCGACGAGGACGGCGTGGCCGTCGACGATGCCCTGCACGCCGAGCCCTTCGACGTTCGTGAAGTCCTCGACCGCAGGCAACTCGACGCGCTCCCGGGCGCCCCGGGCGATGGCGGTGGCGATCGGGTGCTCGGACGCGTCCTCGAGCGCGCCGGCCAGCCGCAGCAGCTCCGCTTCGCCGACACCCTCGGCCGTGTGCACGGCGGTGAGCGTCATCCGGCCCGCGGTGACCGTGCCGGTCTTGTCGAGCACCACGGTGTCCACCCGGCGAGTGGACTCCAGGACCTCCGGGCCCTTGATCAGCACCCCGAGCTGGGCGCCGCGGCCGGTGCCGACGAGCAGGGCCGTCGGGGTGGCCAGGCCGAGCGCGCACGGGCAGGCGATGATCAGCACCGCGACCGCCGCGGTGAACGCCGCCGCCGTGCCGACGCCGCTGCCGAGCCAGAAGCCGAGTGTGGCGGCCGCCAGTCCGATGACGATCGGCACGAACACCCCGGACACGCGGTCGGCCAGCCGCTGCACGTCGGCCTTGCCGCTCTGGGCGTCCTCGACCAGCTTGGCCATCTGCGCCAGCTGGGTGCCGGCGCCGACGCGGGTGGCCCGCACGACCAGCCGGCCGCCGGCGTTGACCGTCGCGCCGGTCACCGCGTCCCCTGCACCGACTTCGACGGGCATCGACTCGCCGGTGAGCATCGACGCGTCGACCGCGGACTTGCCTTCCTCGACCACGCCGTCGGTGGCGATCTTCTCGCCGGGCCGCACGACGAACCGGTCCCCCACCGCCAGCTCGGACGTCGGGATGCGGACCTCGGCGCCACCGCGCAGAACGGCGACCTCCTTCGCGCCCAGCTCCAGCAGAGCTCGCAGCGCGGCACCGGCGCGACGCTTGGACCGCGCCTCGAAGTAGCGACCGGCCAGGATGAACGTCGTGACGCCGGCGGCGACCTCGAGGTAGATGTCGCCCGCGCCGTCCGACGGCGCGATCGTCAGCTCGAACGGGTGCACCATCCCCGGCGTCCCGGCCGTGCCGAACAGCAACGCCCACAACGACCACGCGAACGCCGCGAGCACACCCATCGACACCAGCGTGTCCATGGTGGCCGCGCCGTGCCGGAGGTTCGTCCACGCCGCCCGGTGGAACGGCCAGGCACCCCAGGTGACGACCGGCGCGGCCAGCGTCAGCGAAATCCATTGCCAGTACGTGAACTGCAGTGCCGGGACCATCGCGAGCAGGACCACCGGGACCGCGAGCACGGCACTGGTGACCAGCCGCTGCCGCAACGGCCGCGCCGGATCCTCTTCGTCCACTTCGGACTCGGTGGTGCCCGGCAAGGTCGCGCTGTACCCGGCGGCTTCGACCGTGGCCACGAGGGAAGCCGGGTCGACGCCTTCGGGTGCGTGCACGCGAGCCTTCTCGGTGGCGTAGTTGACCGACGCGGTGACGCCGTCGAGCTTGTTCAGCTTGCGTTCGATGCGGTTGGCGCAGGACGCGCAGGTCATACCCCCGATCGCGAGTTCGACCTCGGTCATCACGCCCTCCCTGCCGTCGTCACGGTGAACTCGGCCGTCCGCACGACGTCGCCGTGCTTGAAGTCGAGGAACAGCCGGTAGCTTCCCGCACTGGGGACTTCGGCGGCGAACTTCACCTGCGGCCCGGCGGCCGTCTTACCGTCACCGGGTTCGCCGTCCGGGTGGACGTGCAGGTAGGCGAGGTCGCCTTCGCGCAGCGCGACCAGGTGCCCGTAGGCGCCGAGGTAGGGCTGCAGGTCCGTGACGGGGATGCCGTTGCGGGAGACGCTCAGCGTGAGCGGCGACGTCTTCCCCGCGGTCAGGTCCCCGGCGAGCTGGACGGTGTAGCCGTCGACCCGGGCGGTGCGGCTCGGCGCGTAGACCGCGGGCTGGTAGTCGCCCGCGACGGACAGGTCGGTACCGAGAGTCATCGCCTTGCCGCCGGTGGGGGTGAAGTCGGCGAACGCGCGGTACGAGCCCGCGGCGGGCAGGGTCAGCGGGACGCTCCACGTGCCGTCCGGCGCCATCTCGGGGTGGACGTGCCGAAAGCCCGCGGTGTCCCGGCGCACGACGATCAGGTGCAGCTTCTTCTCGTGTTCGACGTCGTAGCCGGTGACGGGCTTGCCGTCCGGGCCGGTGATCGTGAACGAGAACCGGCCGGGCTCCGGAGCCGTGCCGGCCACCGTGAACGTGTAGCCGTCCTTGCTCGACGCCAGCCCGCCCGGCAGGTCGTCCGCCGGAACGTGCTCGCCGCCCATGTCGCCGTGGCCCGCGTTTTCGCTGGTCACGGCCGAAACCGGGCCGACCGCGCCGCCCACGGCGAATCCCCCGGCGGCCAGCAGGGCGAGCGCTCCGCCGAACACGGCTAGCCGTGCTGTGGTGTTCATCTCTGCTTCCCTCGCTTGAAGGCCGGGCCTACCCGGCGAACGTGTAACCGGCCTCTTCGATCGCGGCGCGGACCTGCGCGTCGCCGACCGGCCGGTCGCTGGTGACGGTGACGGCCCCGGTGGGCAGGTCGACGGCGACGGCGGTGACGCCGTCGATGGCGCCGACCTCTTCGCTGACCGAAGCCACGCAGTGCGAGCAGGTCATGCCGGTGACGGTGTAGGTGCTGCTGGTCATGGCGTTCTCCTTCGTATGGCCGGGCCTGGCGCGTCGCGACAATGCCACCATACCCCTAGGGGGTAGGGGTTTCAACGGCATGCCTACTATGACAGTTAGTACTAAGGCACATAACACAGCGTGACTTGGCTGCATACAAAGATTTGTTCCGCCAGAAGGTGGACAGCACCGAAGTCTTTTCGTAGCCTGGCCGTGATCTTGCGGCAGCTGCCGTCGACCGGACGGCGACGCGGGATCACCGCCGGCCCGGCTTTGCCTCCGAGGCCGCGAAAAACGGAACCGCCGCGCGCGTCACCTGGTGCGGCTCGCGCTGCCCAACGAACGGCACGCCCCGATGCCGTGGTTCCGGCCGGCGGACGACGAGCAAAGGAGACCCGCGCGACCGTGCAGTCGCACCCCATCCGGCGGGTGGTTTCAGGCATCCTCGCGGCGACCTCGGTGATCCTCGTGGTCACCGTCGCCCAGCCTGTCGCCACCGCCGCCCCCGTCCCCGCTCCCGCTCCCCAGGCTCCGCCCAGTTCCTCCGACGCCTTGGCCAAGTACCGCGAACTCGCGGCGGAGGCCGAAAAACTGAACGAGGACCTGCTCAAGGCGCAGACCGACCTGACGACCAAGCAAGGCGAGCTCGACAAGGCCACCAACGACGTCAACGCGGCGAAGGACCAGGGCCTCAAGGCCACCGAGAACCGGAAGAAGTACCAGGAGGAGGTCGACAAGTTCGCCGGCGCGTCGTTCACCAGCGGCGTCCAGCTGAACAAGCTGTCGGCGCTGCTGTCCGGTACGTCCACACAGGACTTCCTCGACCGGTCCTCGGCCCTCGAAGTGCTGGCCACGGACAAGAACTCCGCGATGACCAACCTCACCGGCGCCGTCCAGGAGGCCACCGACGCCACCAAAAAGGCTTCGGACGCCGCGAAACGGGCTCAGGACGCCCGCGACACCGCGGCCAAGCTGACCGAGGACATCAAGGCCAAGCAGAAGACCCTCAACGACCAGATCGAACAGGTCAAGGCCGCCGACAAGAACCTGAGTGCCGCCGACAAGGCGGCCCAGCGCGACACCGGCGGAAAGGCACCCGACGTCAAGGCCCCGACGGCGGCCGCGCAGACGGCGGTCAACGCGGCGCTGAGCAAGCTCGGCAGCCCGTACGTCTGGGGTGACACCGGGCCGGACTCGTTCGACTGCTCGGGCCTCCTGCTGTGGGCGTACAAGAAAGCCGGCATCACCTTGCCGCGCAACTCCGCGGCGCAGGCGCAGTACGGCACACCGGTCCCGCGCGACCAGCTGCAGCCGGGCGACCTGGTGGCGTACTACTCACCGGTGTCCCACATCGGCATGTACATCGGCGACGGCAAGATGGTCCACGCCCCGACCAGCGGCGACGTCGTGAAGATCTCGCCTCTGCAGAGCCAGTACGCCGGAGCGACCCGGCCCACTGCCTGAGTTCGCGGAGCACATCCGGTGCGGCGTCGCACTCTCGGGAGCGATGCCGCCCCGGGCTGGTCATTCGGCGGCAACTCAGGCGCGATAGCAGTCGGCAACGGCGGCGAAAGCGGCTTTGGGTTCCCACGGCATGTCGGGGTACGTGTCACCGTGGCACCCTTCGAGAACCTTGACGATGCCGAGGCTGGCCATGTCGAGGTCACGACGGGGATCGCCGGGCCGGTGCGGGAAGTTGTCGAGCGCGAAGAGGTAGACGAAGGCGCTGTCAACGCGTTCGGCCTCGAAGATCTCCAGCAACTCACGCAGATAGGTGGCCTGGCCGGCCTCGTCGCGGACGTAGTCCCCGTCCAGTCCGGCAGGCCGGCCGTTCTGGTCGTACTCGACGATCCCCATGCTGCGCGGCGCGACGTCACCGGCGCCCTGCCAGGTAGCCGTGCCGAAGCCGGTGATCGCGACCGGTTTCCCCTGCTCGACGAGGGTGCGAACGCCGTCCTGGAACTGGCCGGCCACCTCGGCCGACCGGATGAGTTCGACCGACATGATGTCGAACGGCGTCCAGTCGACGCCCTCGAACTGGATGCAGGCATAGGTGACCTTGCCCCGAAAGCGCTTTCGGACCGCGGCGACGGCCTCGCCGAGGAAGCCGTTGAGGCGGGTACTCATTTCGGCAAGTCGCTCGCCCCGGCCATCGGGACGGCCCAACAGCAGACCGAGCCGTTCTTCGATGTCGTCACCGGGCAGGAATCCCCGGTTCATGATGCTCAGTTCGACACCGGCGACGAAAACGACGTCAGCGCCCTCCTGCCGGATCCGCTCGGCCCGCTGCGCGCAGTCGGCGAACAGCGAGAGGATCTCCGCGGTCGTCAGCTCCAGCGGGTAGGGCGAGAACCAGACCTCCAGCCCCAGCTCGGCGGCACAGCGGGCAGCGAGTTCGAGCCGCTCCGGATCGCCACCGACGAGGTGCACGGCATTGCAGTGCAGATCGTCACGGATGATGGCCAGCTCCCGCCTGACCACGTCGGGACCGAAGCGCTCGCGAGAGATCTGGCCGTTGCGGACGAAGCCGGTGTCGTACGCGATGCCCTTGGCACGCATGGGTTCGGTCCTTCCCGTCGGGTACCGATGACACCACCCTACGGACAAAACTTGCGTGCGCGCAAGTTTGCGCGCGCGCACTCAAGCGGCGATACTGGAACCGTGACGGGGTTGCGCGAGCAGAAGAAGCAGGCCACCAGGGAGGCGCTGCGCGAGGCGGCATTGCGGCTGGCCCTGACACACGGACCGGAAGACGTCCGCGTCGACGACATCGCCGAGGCGGCGGGAGTCTCGCCTCGGACTTACAACAACTACTTCTCGAGCCGAGAACAGGCGATCGTCGCGGCGGTAACCGCCGAACGGGAAGCACGCGTCGCGGCGGCCGTAGCCGCCCAGCCGGCCGACGTCGGCCTCGCCGACGCCGTGGTCGAGGCGATCGTGGAGCAGTACACGGACCCGGGCGAACCGGCCCGCGACGCACTGCTGCTCATCACGACCCATCCGGCACTGCGCACCGCATTCGTCGCCACGGCGACCGAACTCGAGAATCCCCTGGCGGACGCGATGACCCCACGCCTCGCCGAACCCGACGAGCACACCGCCCGAGTGCTGGCGGCGAGTGTGGCAGCGGCGGTCCGCATTGCTCTTCAACAATGGCTACGACCGGCGTCCCCCACCCCCGGCGGGCTGGTCGTGCCATCCGGCTCGCTACCCGAGTTGCTGCGCGCCGCACTCGCACCGCTGAAACCCGCACTCGACGCCGCGGGACGTCCACCCCGGTGATTTCCGTCTCCCCGCGCCGGCCGCGAGCCCCGGCCGAACGGTCCAGGGGCATATCTACCAATCGATCTCGGTGCTGATCTCCGAGACGTGCGCACTGACGATTCGCCAGCCGGCGGGCATCCGTACCCACGTTTGGCTCTGTCGGCCCACGACCGGCCGGCCAGGGTAGCGAAACAGGGTGGTCACCACGGCGGTGTCGGTGCCGAAGGTGGTGATCCGGGTGTTCTGGGTGGCCCGGCCGTCGAGTGGTCCCTGGGTGGCGCGCCACGCGCGCAGTTCGTCGATGCCCTGCTGGTGGTCGGCGATGCCGAACCGGACGGTGGCCGGGCTGGCCCAGAACGACTCGTTCAGCACGGCGTGGTCGCCGGCCACCAGTGCGGCTTCGTAGCGTGCGAAGGCCGCCGACACCTCGGCGTGCACGGCTGGATCGTCGACAACGGGGCCGGTGGTCCCGTTGCCGACGACCCCGTTGGTGGTGTTCATGAGGCGGATGCCGCGGGCTTCGCATCGATCATGTCCGTGGCGGCTGGTTGCGGCTCGGCGCTGGACGTCGAATCGCGGTGGAGCAATGCGAACACCGCACAGACCACGGCGAAGAACAGGTAGCCCAACGCGACCTGACCGCCACCCGCGTTCCAGCCGACCTGCTCGGCGTGGATCAACCCGACGAACGACAGCGCCGCGCCGGCTGCCGCGTATCCGGCGGCCCACCAGAATTGCTTGTCGATGAGGAACGCGGTGATCGCGCCGAGTACCAGTCCGGCCAGGATGGCGCCGTCGCCGAGCAGGTGCAGGCCCTGGTAGACCACGCCGGCGCTCTCCAGGGCGGGTTCACCGACCTTGGCCGCGCTGGTGCCCGCCGCCGACAGCACGTTGTCCATCTGGCCGGTCGCCCAGGCCGCGACGTTGGGGATGATGGCCATGACCACCGCCACCGCGTGCGGCCGCGGTACGACACGGAATGCCTGCGCGCCGATCAGCAGGCCGATGTACAGCAGGATCGGCACGATCGCCGGCACCGGCAGTAGCGCACTGAGCAGACCGAACAGGCCGCCGAAGCACAGGAGCGCGATGACAACGCCGGTCAGCATCGAGTACGCCGTGCGGCCGCCGACCTCCTTCCATCCTGGATGTCCGATGTAGACAGCGGGTGGGAACGGCGAGCCGAGCGCCGAACCGACGATCGCGCCGATGCCGTCGGCCAGCAGCACGCTGCGCAGGTTGAAGTTGTCGCCCGCGGCAGCGGCACTCTCCACATTGGTCATGCCCTCGGTGAAGTTGTAGATGCCCAACGGGATGGCGGTGGCCAGCAGCGGGCCGATCTCGGACAGGCCGTGCCACAACAGGTCGAACTGGAACGACGGCAGGCCGGTCACGATGTCGTGAGCGGCCGTGGACACGTCCGCGGGGTGCATGTAGCCGCCGATCCAGCCGATGCCGGTGCCCACCACCAGCGCGGCCAGGCCGATCGGGATGCCGAACGGCAGCTTCACACCGGCGAAGAAACCGATGAGCAGCAACGCGAACACGGGCAGCGCGATCCACGCGGCCGCCCACATCTGGCCGGCCGGACGCATCGAGATGAAGGCGATGGAGATGCCGGCGAGCGTGCCCAGCATCGCCGCCTGCGGCGTGAACCTCCGGATGTAGGGGCCGACGAACGCACCGGCCAGCACGATCAGTCCGATGATGAACGACCACGCGAGGCCCGCCTGCCACGCCTTGATCGGGTCGTTCGTGCGGAGGTACACCGGCAGCATGATCACGAACGTCACGATGAACATGTGCGGCACGCTGGGCCCGTAGGGCATGGCGGTGACGTCGGTGCGGTTCTCCTTGTAGGCCAGGCGTCTGCCGAGCCAGGCGTAGTAGACGTTGCCGATCAGCAGCTGGATGCCCAGGGCCGGCAGGATCACCCCGTACACGTCGCCCGACGAGATCTTCGCGACGCCCAGGCACAACCCGGAGAGCACCAGTACGTTCACCAGAACGTTGAAGCCAAGACCGAAGAACGCGTTGAGGTCACCGCTGACCCACAACGGCAGTTCGACATCAGAATCGGAGCGGCTGCGGGCGCGCGCGAAGATGGACATGACCGGTTCCTTCCGCGGGTCTCAACGGGCCGGGGTGGCAAGAACGGAAATCGCGGCGATGTAGGCGGACGACGGAGCGACCCAGCCGAAGATGCCGCCCTGCGCGGAGATCATGGCCAGACCGGCGGCCTGGAACTCGGGGAAGTACGAACCGACGCAGTCCGACAGCACCAGGCATTCGTAGCCGCGGTCGTTGGCCTCACGGACGGTGGTGTGCACGCAGACCTCGGTCGTCACCCCGGTCACCACCAGAGAGGTGATGCCTGCCGCGGACAGCATCGCGGCGAGTTCGGTGCTGTAGAACGCGCCCTTGCCCGGCTTGTCGATCACCAGTTCGCCGTCGACGGGCGCGAGTTCGTCGATGATGCCGTGGCCGTGTTCACCGCGGATGAGGATGCGGCCTCCTGGACCGGGATCGCCGATGCGCATCGACGGGCGACCGCGCTCGAGTTTGGCCGGCGGGCAGTCGGACAGGTCCGGCAGATGGCCCTCGCGGGTGTGGATCACCATTACGCCGGCGGCACGCGTCGCGGCGAGGGTTCGCTGGAGCGGAGCGATGACCCCGCGCAACTGGCTGACGTCGTTGCCAAGCGTTTCGCCGAACCCGCCCGGTTCGACGAAGTCCCGCTGCATGTCGATCACCAGGAGCGCGGTCGTGGTTGGCTCGAACAGAAACGACGTGGGGTCGGCGTCGACCGTGAGGGGAGTGGTCATCGGCTGTCGGGCCCTTTCGTTTTCGATCAGTCGTCGGTGGTGGTCGCCCCGATCACGGCATCGGAAGTGGCTACGGCCCCGAACACGCCGCCCTGCATGGTCACCATCTTCAGCGCGGCCGCGTGGTTGCCCGGATCGGTCGCGCCGGTGCAGTCGGACAGAATCAGGCATTCCAGACCGCGGTCGTTGGCCTCGCGCATCGTGGTGTGCACACACACGTCGGTCGTGATACCGGTCAGGATCAGGTGGCTGATCGCGTTGGCGCGCAACACCAAATCCAGGTTGGTGGCGTAGAACGCGCCCTTGCCCGGCTTGTCGATCACGACCTCGCCGGGCGCCGGCGAGACCTCGTCGACGATCTCCCAGCCCGGTTCGCCGCGTACCAGGATGCGCCCGGCCGGCCCCGCACTGCCGATCTCCGCGCCGATCCGGGCCGAACGCCAGCGCTTGTTGGGCGGCAGGTCGGCCAGGTCCGGCAGGTGACCTTCCCGGGTGTGAATCACCAGCATGCCGACGTCGCGGGCGTGGGCAAGGAGCTTCTGTGTGCCGGGCAGGCCGGCTCTGGTGAGTTCGAGGTCGTAGCCCATCCGCTCGACATAGCCACCAGGTCCGCAGAAGTCGGTCTGCCAGTCGATGCACAGCAGGGCGACCCTGTCGATCGGCACCACCGTGTCGTAGGGCCAAGGGTAGGGATCTGCCTGAACCGGTCCTATCCGCGCGGTCATGGTTGTCGATTGTCGGCCGTTTCGTTTCCAGCGGGACCGTAGTGAGTTACGTCTCAGTTACCAGCCTGGTTCCTCGACTCACCCAGGAGCTGACGAGCGCCGTGGTTGCTCGACTCGCGCAGCGCGACATCCAGGTCGCGGGTGGCCGGCGCGTCGCGTAGTCGCCGATGCCGGTGCAGGCCTTCGACCGGACTGCCCTCAGTGGCTTCACGTTGCAGGTTGGTCAACCAGCCGCTCGCCACCGCTGCATGCATGCGGGCAACCGACAGCGCCAAAGTTCCTCGCCGCCGCCACGGACAAGCAAACCCCGGCCTGACGGTGACTGAACTACTGCGGCGCATCGGTGGACACGGCGGCGCTGCGTGGTGCCCCCGACGGGACTCGAACCCGCACTGAATCGATTTTAAGTCGACTGCCTCTGCCGATTGGGCTACGGGGGCACCGCACACTCTAGGTGATGGCAGCGATTCGGTGTCCACGGAGTCGACGCGCGCCGTGAACAGCAAAGTGCCCCCGGTCGCCGGACCGGGGGCACTCGAGAAGAGAACTCAGGACTTCGAGACGCGCGCGAACTCGTCCTTCGGGTTGTTGATCTGCCCGAGCGAGATCACCTCGCGGCGGAACAGGCCACCGAGGATCCAGTCCAGCAGGATGCGGATCCGGCGGTTCCAGGTCGGCATCGCCTTGAGGTGGTAGGCGCGGTGGAACAGCCAGGCCGGGAAGCCCTTGATCTTCAGGTTCAGCGCGTCGGCGACACCCTTGTGCAGGCCGAGGCTGGCGACCGCGCCGAGGTTCTTGTGGAAGTAGTCCTTCGGCTTGCCGCCGCGCATCACCTTGATGATGTTCTTCGCCAGCAGGCGCGCCTGGCGGACCGCGTGCTGCGCGTTCGGCGGGCAGGTCGCCGTCGGGTCGTCTTCGGTGCGTGAGAGGTCCGGGATCGCCGCGTTGTCGCCCGCGGTCCAGACCTCCGGGTGACCGATGACCTGCATCGCCGCGGTCGCCTCGACGCGGCCGCGCTTGTCGAGCGGCAGGTCCGAGTTGGCCAGCACCGGGTTGGCCTTCACCCCCGCCGTCCAGATGATCGTGTCGGTGTCGAACTCGGTCCCGTCGGACAGCACGACGTGGCCGTTCTCGAACGACTTCGCCGCGGTCGACAGGTAGACCTCGATGCCGCGCTTCTCCAGCTGCTCGACCGTGTACACGCCCAGGGTCTCGCGGACCTCGGGGAGGATGCGGCCGGCGGCCTCGACGAGCACCCAGCGGATGTCGGAGGTCTTGATGTTCGGGTAGTAGTTCTCCACCGCGAACCGGGTCATGTCCTCGAGCTCGGCGAGTGCCTCGATGCCGGCGAACCCGCCGCCGACGACGGTGAACGTCAGCAGGCGCTTGCGCAGTTCCGGGTCGAGCGTGCTGGCCGCTTCGTCGAGCTTCGTCATCACGTGGTTGCGGATGTAGATCGCCTCGCCGATGGTCTTGAAGGCGATGCCCTCCTCGACCAGGCCCGGGATCGGCAGGATGCGGGCCACCGCGCCGAGGGCGACGACCAGGATGTCGTAGCCGAGCTGCTCGATGTGGCCGTCGGCCGCCTCGACCGTGACCGACTTCTTCTCGTTCTCGATCTTGGTGACGCGCGCGGTCAGCACGTGGCAGCGCTTGAGCACCCGCCGCAGCGGCACGACCACGTGGCGGGGCTCGATCGCGCCGGCCGCGGCCTCCGGGAGGAACGGCGCGTAGGTCATGTGGGGCTGCGGGTCAACGACGGTCACGGAGGCCTCGTTGGCCCGGAGCATCTTCTGGAGGCCGTACGCCGTGTAGAGCCCGACGTACCCACCACCGAGGACGAGGATCCGAGTCGGTTCCGACTTCGACTTCGCAGCAGCCATGTCCTCATGGTGACACCTTCGCCGCGTCCCCGCTCGGGGGCCCCATCCGGCTGTGACCAGCGTCGCTGCGGTTTCCGTAACGATTCAGTCCGGTCCTGTCACCGAGGTCGCGGCGCGGAAGACGTCCGCCACCATGGCGTGGGTCACGCGGTGTGTCTGGACATTGCGCGGCGAGACGTGATAACAGCCGAAAAGACGCAGGTCGCCCAGCTCCACGACCGCCCCGTGGGCGAACGCCGGACGCGGTTGCGGCACCGGCCGGCCGACCGCCTCCAGCACGGGCAGTAGCGCCTGCCAGCCGAACGCGCCGAGCACCACGATCGCCCGCAGTGTCGGACGTAACAGTGCCAGCTCCTCCGCGAGCCACGGACGACAGGTGTCCCGCTCGGCGGGCGTCGGCTTGTTCTCCGGCGGCGCGCACCGCACGGGCGAAACGAGCCGGGTGCCGTACAGCTCCAGCCCGTCGCCGATCGCCGTCGACGTCGGCTGCGACGCGAGCCCCACCTCGTGCAGGACCCGGAACAGGAAATCACCCGATGGGTCGCCGGTGAACATCCGGCCGGTGCGATTGGCGCCGTGCGCCGAGGGGGCCAAGCCGACGACCGCGAGCGACGCGTCCGGCGGCCCGAAGCCCGGCACCGGGCGCGCCCAGTACTGCTCGCCGCGGAACGCCGCCTTGGTGCCCGCGACGCTTTCCCGCCAGGTGACCAGCCGCGGGCAGGCGCGGCACCCCGCCACCGCCGCGTCCAGCTCGGCGAGGGACCTCATCGCAGCGCCGTCCGGGCCAGCCGGTCGGCGTGGCGCGTGGTCTCGGGCAGCCGCTCCTGCGTGGCGAGTGCCTCCTCGATCGTCGACGGCCAGTCCTCGGTGTGCACCAGGTCACCCTGCCACAGCCGCCCGGACGCGCCGACTAAGTTGGGTCCATGGCGGACACCACCCCCGAAGAGGCGCCCGAGCCGAAGGCCGCGGAAGCCACGGAGATCCCGGCCGAGCCCACCGACGACATCGTCACCACCCGGCACACGCTGACCGTGAAGCGGAAGAAGCTCGCGTACACGGCGAAAGCGGGCCGGGTCGTCCTCCGCAAGGAGGTCGTCAAGGACGGCAAGTCCGAGGGCTTCAAGGCGAAGGCCGAGGTGTTCCTCACCTCCTACACCCTCGACGACGCCGACCCGGGCACGCGGCCGGTGACGTTCGCCTTCAACGGCGGCCCCGGCTCGTCGAGCATCTGGCTGCACATGGGCCTGCTGGGGCCGCGCCGGGTGCTGTCGGGCGACGTCGACGACCTGGTGCCGCCGCCGTACGGGCTGGCCGACAACCCGGAAACGCTGCTGACGCACAGCGACCTGGTGTTCATCGACCCGGTGTCGACCGGCTACTCGCGGGTCTCCGGCGGCGAGGAGACGAAGGACTTCCACGGCTTCAAGGGCGACATCGAGTCGGTCGGCGAGATCATCCGGCTGTGGGTGTCGCGGCACCAGCGGTGGCTGTCGCCGAAGTTCCTGGCCGGCGAGTCCTACGGCACGCTGCGCGCCGCCGGGCTGGCCGCGCACCTGCAGGACCGGCACGGGCTCTACCTCAACGGCCTGCTGCTGATCTCGTCGGTGCTCGACCTCGGCACGCTGCGGTTCACCGAGGGCAACGACCTGCCGTACTCGCTGTACGTGCCGACGTACGCGGCGATCGCGCACTACCACGGCCTGCACGGCGAGCGCCCGCTCGACGACGTCCTGGCCGACGCCGAGGACTTCGCGGCGAAGGACCTGCCGTACGTGCTTTCGCGCGGCGCCCGTCTGTCCACTCAGGACCGGGTCGAGGCGGTGGCCACGCTGGCGTCACTGACCGGACTCACCGAGTCCTATGTGGACCGGGTGAACCTGCGGATCGAGCACGTCCGCTTCTTCACCGAGCTGCTGCGCGACCGCGGCCTGACGGTCGGCCGGATGGACGGCCGGTTCACGACGTGGGAGCCGGACGGCGGCCGCGAGCACATGAGCGACGACCCGTCGATCTCGCGGGTCATCGGGGCCTACGCGGCGGCGTTCAACCACTACGTGCGGGCCGAGCTCGGGTACGAGAACGACCTGCCGTACGAGCTCATCCACGAGGACACGTTCAAGGCGTGGTCGTACTCGGACTTCGAGGGCCGCTCGGTGTCGGTGGTGGACTCGCTGGGCGCGGCGATGCGCGCGAACCCGCACCTCCGGGTGCACGTCGCCTTCGGCCACTACGACGGCGCGACGGCGTACTACGCGGCCGAGCACGTGCTGGCCCGCCTGCAGATCCCCGAAGAACTGCGGGAGAACATCGACACGGCGTACTACCCGGCGGGCCACATGATGTACATCCACGAGCCGACCCGGGTGCAGCAGGCGAAGGACCTGGCGAAGTTCGTCAAGAAGGCGTCGAACCGCTGAGCGCGGGGCCGGCGTGCGCGCCGGCCCCTGCTCACCGGACGCCGAAGTACCGCTCGGGAAGCGTGAGCCGGCCGAGCGCGGCGATGACGTGTTCCTGCGCGATCCGCTCACCGCGGACCAGCTCGCCGTGGCGGTCTTCGGCGAGCTCCCACCAGATCTCCAGGTGGTCGTAGCGCCCGTCTCGATCGGCCTCAGCACCATGACGAGGTCGTCGGCCGGCATCGGCAGCCAGAAGCCGTCCAGTGCGTCGAGCACCGACTTCCACACGGAAAAGCCCGCCTCCGGCCGAAGCCGGAGGCGGGCCGATCCGCGAACCCTACTTCAGGTACTGCGACCCGCGTGTCACCGCCGCGTAGGCGTCGACCGCGCCGTGGCCGTAGAAACCGTTGAACGACGGGTCACCTTCGCAGGTGGCCGTGAAGTCGGCCGTGCGGCCCTCGTTCAGGTACTCCACCGTGCGGGGCACCGGGCAGGCGATCTTCGCCGCCGTGCCCTCGAGGACGCGCTGGACCTTGTCGGGGTCCAGACCGAACTCGCCGTGCGACTTCTTGCCGTACTGCGAGACGATCAGCGCCGAGACGCCGGCCGCGTGCGGCGTCGCCATCGACGTGCCCTGCAGCCACTGGTAGTAGCCGACCCGGCCGTCGGCCGCCGTCGCCTTCTGGACGCCCAGTGCGACGCCCGCCGGCGTGATGTTGCCGTCCGCGTCGATGTTGCCGTCGGCGACGCCGACGTTCTTCGGGTACGTCGAGAGGATCTCGTTCTGGACCGTGCGGAACCACGGCGTGCCGAAGCCGTCGCGGAAGAAGCCGCCCGGCGCCGACACCGAGATCTGCTCGAGGCCGTAGTTCGAGTAGTCCGCCTTCTTCTGCGACGGCCCGAACGAGCCCACGCCGATGGTGTGGTTGCCCTCGGTCGGCAGGTTGAGGCAGGTCGAGTTGTCGATCTGCCGCGGGTGCGTGCTGTTCGCCGGGTAGTCCGGGCTGGTGGTGTCCGGCTTCGGCGCGCCGAGGTCGGTGTGCTCGTTGCCCAGCGCGACCACCATCGTGACGCCCTTGCGGTGCGCGTAGTTCAGCGCGCGCTGCGTCGCCTCGATGATCGTGCGCTGCTCGGCCTGCTCGGCGGGCGAGTCCGCCGGGTTCGCCGTGCAGTTGTACAGCCACGGGTCCGTGTAGAACGACATGTTGACCACGTCGATGCCGGCGTCGCCGGCGTAGGTCAGCGCGTCGACCGTCGGCTGCAGGAAGAAGAAGCCCGAGTCCTGGCCTGCGCGGATGTTCACCAGCGTGACGTTCGGCGCGACGCCGGAGACGCCGAAGCCGTTCGCCGCGGCGGCGATGGTGCCGGCGACGTGCGTGCCGTGGCCACCGTCGTCGTGGTTGGCCGGGTCGACGCAGCCGCGGAACTCACACGGCCCGTCGAGCTCGACGCCGTTGGGGTCGGTCGGGATGTCGCGGGTGAAGTTGCGCGAGTCGGCCAGGTCGAAGTTCGGCGCGATGTCCGGGTGCGTGCCGTCGATGCCGGTGTCGATGACGCCGACCTTGACCTGCTTGCTGCCCGGCTGCTTGGTGCGCGAAAGGTCCGAGCGGACGGACTTGAGGCCCCAGAGCTGGTCGTCCAGCGGGTCCATCCCCACCGGCGCGGCGGCGGCCGTCTTGGCGGCGGCGCCGCGGCCTTCCTTCTCCGCGTTGTCGTGCTTGGTCTTCTTGCCGTTCTTCGGCAGCGAGCCGACGGCCTGGGCCTTGGCGGAGCCGTACACGGCGCGGTTCGCCGTCACGCGCTCGGTGAACCCGGTGGCCGGGGCGCTGGCCCTGATCAGGCCGACGGCGGTGTTGGTCTCCAGCACGGTGCCGCCGGCGGCACGGATGGCCTGCTGGGCACCGGCGATGCTCTGGACGTCCTTGGCGAGCACGGTGAACTCGGTCGCCGGGCCGGACAGCGCGGGCTGCGCCGACGCGACCGGGACCGCGACGGCCGAGAGCGCCCCGAACAGCGGGACGGCCATGGCCGCGGCGAAAAGCCTGGGTCTTTTCACGTTTCTCCTCCTCCGGAAAGCGGTTCCTGCACCGTATAGATCGGACAATGCGCATACAACGGCAAAAAGTACGTTATGGAACAACCGACTTCTGCTCCGCGAAGTGACAAGCTGACGGATGCCCGTCGGTCCTGGGCACCAGCTCCGGCACCTCCGTGGCGCACACCTCCTGCGCCTTCCAGCAACGCGTGCGGAACCGGCACCCGGACGGGGGATCCAGCGGGCTCGGCACGTCGCCGGTCAGCCGGATCACCTGCCGGTGCCCGCGCACGGCCGGATCCGCCACCGGGACCGCGGAAAGCAGCGCCTGCGTGTACGGGTGGGAGGGCCGCTCGTAGATCTCCTCGTCGGTGCCGATTTCGACGATCTTGCCGAGGTACATCACCGCGACGCGGTTCGACAGGTGCCGCACCACCGAAAGGTCGTGCGCGATGAAGACGTAGGACAGCCCGAACTCGCCCTGCAGGTCGCCGAGCAGGTTCATCACCTGCGCCTGGATCGAGACGTCCAGCGCGGACACCGGTTCGTCGCAGATGATCACCTTCGGCCGCAGGGCCAGGGCCCGCGCGATGCCGATGCGCTGGCGCTGCCCGCCGGAGAACTGGTGCGGGTAGCGGTTGAGGTGCTCGGGGTTGAGCCCGACGACTTCCAGCAGCTCCTGCACCTTCGTGGCCCGCGAACTTTTCGGCGCCACTTCGGGGTGGATCTCGAACGGCTCGCCGACGATGTCGCCGACCGTCATCCGCGGGTTGAGCGAGGTGTACGGGTCCTGCAGCACGATCTGGATCTCGCGCCGCAGCTTGCGCAGCTCGGCCCCGCGCATCGCGAAGATGTCGCGGCCCTCGAACTGGGCAGTGCCGCCGGTCGGCTCCTCCAGGCGCATCAGCACTTGGGCGAGCGTCGACTTCCCGCAGCCGGACTCGCCGACGACGCCGAGCGTCTCGCCCGGCATCAGGTCGAACGAGACGCCGTCGACGGCCTTGACCTGGCCGATCGTGCGCTTGAACAGGACGCCGACGCGGACCGGGAAGTACTTCTTCAGGTCGGTGACCGAAAGAATCGGTTCAGGCACGGGAGCTCACCACCTCTTCGGCGAAGTGACACGCGCTCGTGCGGCCGAAGCCGAGGGCGTGTTGCGGCGGGACGTCGACGCTGCACCTGGCCTCGGCGCGCTTGCACCGCGGGTGGAACGGACAGCCCGGTGGGATGTGCAGCAGGCTCGGTGGCAGACCCTTGATCGTCTCCAGTGTCTGTCCTTTGAGGTCGAGCCGGGGCAGGGAATCCATCAACGCCGCGGTGTACGGGTGCCCCGGCGCGCGGAACAGCTCGCCCACGTCGGCCTGCTCGACGATCCGGCCCGCGTACATCACCGCGATCCGGTCGGCGACCTCGGCGACCACGCCCAGGTCGTGGGTGATGAGCACCAGTCCCATCTTGCGTTCCGCCTGGATCTCCCCGAGCAGGTCCATGATCTGGGCCTGGACGGTGACGTCGAGGGCGGTGGTCGGCTCGTCGGCGATGAGCAGGTCGGGGTCGAGCGCGAGCGACATCGCGATCATCGCGCGCTGGCGCATCCCGCCGGAGAACTGGTGCGGGTAGTCCTTGATCCGGCGGTCCGCGGCCGGGATGCGGACGATGTCGAGCAGCTCGATCGCACGCTTCCGCGCGTCCTTTTTGGACATCCCGAGCCGGACACGCAGCTGCTCCTCGATCTGGAAGCCCACCGTGAACACCGGGTTCAGCGCGGACAGCGCGTCCTGGAAGATCATCGCGACCTCGCTGCCGCGCACCTCGCGACGGCGTTCTTCGGACGCCGTCAGCAGGTCCTCGCCGCGCCAGCGCACGGCTCCGCCGGTGATCACACCGGGCGGCACGTCGAGGATGCCCATCACCGTCTGCGCCGTGACGCTCTTGCCGGAGCCGGATTCGCCGAGCACGGCCAGCGTCTCACCCGCGTGCACCGAGTAGCTGACGCCGTTGAGCACGTTGGCGACGCCGTCCGACGTCCGGAACTCGACGCGCAGGTCCTCTACTTCGAGCAGAAGTTCGTTGTCGGACAAGGGGATCTACCTCGACTTCGGATCGAGCGCGTCGCGGATGCCGTCACCGAGCATCACGAAGGCCAGCACGGTCAGGGTGACGAAGGCGCCGGGGAACAGCAGCATGTGCGGGTCGTTCTGGAAGTAGTCCTTCGAGTCGGAGATCAGCACGCCCCACGAAACCACCGGCGCGCGCACGCCGATGCCGAGGAAGGCGAGCGTCGCTTCGGCGCCGATGAACGCGCCGAGCGCGATGGTGGCGTACACCAGCACCGGCGCGATCGTGTTCGGCAGCAGGTGCCGGAAGATGATCCGCGGGGTGCTCGCCCCGAGGCCGCGCGCGGCCTTGACGTAGTCGAGCTGCTTGGCCACCAGCGTCGCCGAGCGCATGATCCGCATGGCCACCGGCCAGCTCAGCACGGCGATCGAGCACACCACCTGGACGATGATCGTGACGCCGCCGGGGTTCGTGCCGGGCGCGTTGAACGTCGTCAGGATGACGATCGCGCCGAGGATGAACGGCAGGCCCGCGAAGATGTCGCCGAACCGCGACAGCAGGCTGTCGACGAACCGCCCGTAGTAGCCGGCGAGGATGCCGACGAGCGAGCCGAAGAGGACGGTCAGCAGCGTGGAGAACACCCCGACCAGCACCGAGGCGCGGGTGCCGTAGATCGTGCGGGCGTAGACGTCGGCGCCCTGGTTGTCGTAGCCGAACCAGGCGTCCGCCGACGGCCCTTCGTTGGCGTGGGACAGATCGCTGAAACCCGCGTCCCGCGAGCTGAACAGGCCGGGGGCGATCGCGAGCAGCACGATGAACAGGATGATCACCGCCGAGGCGATGACCGCGGGCTTGCGCCGCAGCTGCCGCCAGGCGTCGCTCCACAGGCTGCGGGCTTTCTGCGGGCTGGTGGCGGAGTCGTCGATGCGCGACAGCTCGGCCGCGTCGGCGCCGCCACCACCCACCAGGTTCGGGTCAGTCATAGCGGATCCTCGGGTCGAGAACGGCGTAGAGCAGGTCGACGATCAGGCTCATCAGCAGGTAAACCAGCACCAGCAGGACGACGACGCCGACGACGGTCGCGCTCTCCCGGTCCTGGATACCGCGGAAGATCAGCCTGCCCAGCCCGTTGATGTTGAACACGCCTTCGGTGACGATCGCGCCGCCCATCAGGGCGCCGAGGTCGGTGCCGAGGAACGTGAGCACCGGGATCACCGAGTTGCGGAGCAGGTGGACGCCGACGACACGGCTCTGGGGCAGCCCCTTGGCGATCGCCGTCCGCACGTAGTCGGCGCGGCGGTTTTCGGCGATGCTGCTTCTCGACAGGCGCGCGACGTAGGCCATCGACAGGCTGCCGAGCGCGATGCCGGGCACGATGAGCTCGCCGATGCCCGGGTCCTCCGACACGCTGGCCTCGATCCAGCCGAGACCGTTGCCGCCCAGCGCGAGCTGCAGCACGATCGCCGTGACGAACACCGGCAGCGAGATCAGGAACGTCGTCGACACCAGCACCAGATTGTCGAGGAAACCCTTGCCGCGCAGGCCGGTCAGCACGCCGGTGGTGAGACCGATGACGGCTTCGATGGCCACGGCGATCACGGCGAGCCGCAAGGTGATCGGGTACGACGTGGCGATCAGCTCGCCGACGGAGGTGCCGTTGAAGGTTTCGCCCCAGTCACCGGTGAAGAGGCTCCCGAGGTACTTGAAGTACTGGACGAAGATGTTGTCGTTCAGGTGGTACTTCTCGGTCATCTGGGCGATGTAGGCCGCCGGGCAGGCGGCCTGGCCGCACTTGCCGGAGAACGGGTCGCCGGGCAGCGCCCAGACCAGGACGTAGATCAGGAACGTGGTGCCGAAGAACACCGGGATCAGCTGGAGCAGCCGTCGCAGGACATAGCGGATCATGACGAGTTCCTCGTGCGCGCCGGCCGTCGTGAGTGAGTAACAGTGTTAGAACACTGTTACTCACTCACGACGGCGTGGTGGTGGGAGCCGCAGCTACTTCTTCAAGACCTCGATGGACGGGTAGTCCGGCATGCGCCGGAAGTCCAGGGCCGCCGACTTGAGGTTCTTCGACTTCGCCGCGACGCCCTTCTCGTCCCACACCGGGATCGACGGCAGGTCCTTGGCGATCAAGTCCTCGGCCTGCTGGTACAGCTTGACCGCCGCGTCCTTGTCGGCGGTGGCGTCCGCCCGCGCGAGGAGCGCGTCGACCTGCGGGTTCGTGTAACTGGAGTCGTTCGAGGACCCGCCGGTCTTGTAGATCGGGTTGAGGAAGTCCTCGATGGACGGGTAGTCCGCGGACCAGTCCGAGCGGCCCATGCCGGTCAGCTTCTTCTTGGTGACGATGCTGCGCCACTGGCCGAAGTCGGTCGCGGGCACGAAGTCGCACTCGACGCCGAGGGTGTTCTTGATGCTGTTGCACGCCGCGACCAGCGGTTCCTTGCGGCCACCGTCCGCATTGGACGCGATGGTCAGCTTGCCCTTGAAGCCGGACCTCTGGAAGGCCTCCTTGGCCGCCTCCGGGTCGAACTTGCAGAACTCGCAGACACCGGGACGCGCACCCGGGATGCCCTGCGAGATGTAGCCGTCCGCGGGCACGTAGGTGTCGTTCATGACGGTCTTGGTGATCTGCGCGCGGTCGATCGCCATCGAGATGGCCTTGCGCAGCTCGAGGTTGTTGTACCCCGGCACGTAGTAGGGCACGGCGATGGTGCTGATGCCGAGCAGGTGGCCGGTGACCAGCCGGTCGCCGAGGTCGTTCTTGTACTTGCCACCCGCGACCGCCGACGGCGGCAGCGCCTCCATGAAGTCGAGCCGCCCGCTCAGCAGGTCCTGGTAGGCGGTCTCCTGGCTGGCGTAGATCTTGATGTCGAGGTCCTTGAAGTGGACCTTGTCGTCACCCTTGTAGTCGTCGAAGCGGGTCAGCTTGATGTCCTGGTTGGGCGTCCGCGAGACGAACTTCATCGGCCCGTTGCCGATGGGGTGCTGCTCGAAGCCCGGGCGGTCCTTGAAGAACACGTCGGGCAGCGGCGCGAAGGCCTGGTAACCGATCTTGATGTCGAACACCGAGAACGGCGCGTTCAGCGTCACCTGGAACTCGTAGTCGCCCTTCACGACCAGCCCGGACATTCCCTCGGTGGACGGCTTGGCGTTCTCGTCTTCGGGGTGGACGTCGGTGTAGCCCTGGATGTTCGAGAAGAAGTCGGTGTTGAGCTGGCCATTCGGCGCGTAGGCGGCGAAGTTCCAGGCGTCGGTGAAGTTGTGCGCCTTCACCTCGGTGCCGTCGTGGAACTTCCAGCCCTGCTTGATCTTGATGTCGTAGACCTTGGAATCGGTCGTGGTGATCGAGTCCGCCATCAGGTTGAAGGGCTTCGCGTCCGCACCCTTGAAGCCGACCAGCGTGGCGAACATGACCTGGACCGCCTTGGTGCCGCCCAGGTCGTTGATGTTGCTCGGGACCAGCGCGTTCTGTGGTTCGGTGCCGTAGACGCTGACCGTGCCGTCCGGGTTCGTCTCGCCGGCGCCCGCGGGGTTGCTGCCCGAACCGCTGCCGCCGCATGCGGCGAGCACGAGCGCCAGCGAAGTCATCACCACCGTGGGTCCCCAGAGCCTGCGCGAACGACGCATGATCCCCTCCATCTCCGTCTGTCCGAAAGGTGAGACGCACGCTATCGGGGGCGATGAAGCTGATCACAGGACTGCGGTGTTGCAAATGTGTGACGACCGTCGGGATCACCTGGTTGGAGGACAACAAAGGTAGGAATCCGGATACTCCGGACAGCCTAGCGCGGACTGGCGGTCATCACGCACTCACCCACGGTTTGGTTGTGGCACAAGCCCTTTCAGGCGGCCGAACGGTCGGTCAGGCGAGGGAAAGCGCGATGCCGTCGAGGATGTCGTGCTCGCTGACCACCAGCTCGGTCGGCCCGCCGCGGGCGGCCAGCTGCTCGGCGAGGGTCTGGACCACGACCGCCCCACCGCCGATGACGTCGACCCGCCCGGGGTGGATCACCGGGTTCGCCGCGCGGGCGGCGTGGTTTTCGCTGAGCAGGCGCGTGGCGAGCCGGTCGATGTCCGCCGCGCTCAGTTTCGAAAGGTGCACGCGGTCGCGGTCGTACTCCGGCAGCTCCTGGGCGATCGCCGACAGCGTGGTCACCGTGCCGGCGACGCCGACCCAGGTCTTCGCGCGGGCGACGTCGACGACGTCGAACGCCTCGGTGAGGACCTTGCCGGCCAGGTCGCGGGCGGCGGCGATCTCGTCGGCGGTCGGCGGGTCGCTCTTGAGCGCGCGTTCGGTGATCCGCACGCAGCCGATGTCGACGGACCTCGCGGCGAGCACCTCGGCCTGCTTGCCGTCCCAGGTGCCGAGGACCAGCTCGGTCGAGCCACCGCCGACGTCGACCACGACGAACGGGCCGTCGTCCGGGTCCTGCTCCCCGACGGCGCCGGTGAAGCTGAGCCGGGCCTCCTCGTCCCCGCTGATCACCTCGGCCTCGACGCCGAGGGTTTCGCGGGTCATGCGGAAGAAGTCGTCACGGTTCTTCGCGTCGCGGGTGGCGGAGGTGGCGACCATGCGCACCTTCTCGACGCCCTTGCGCCGGGCCGCGACCGTGTAGTCGGCGAGCGCGACCCGGGTCCGCTCGAGCGCCTCGGGGGCCAGCTCGCCGGTGGCGTCGACGCCCTGGCCGAGCCGGACGATCCGCATCTCGCGGTGCAGGTCGCGCAGGTCGACCGTGCCGTCGTGGCGTGGCGTCAGCTCGGCGACGAGCAGGCGGATGGAGTTGGTCCCACAGTCGATCGCGGCAACACGAGGCATGCGATCACCCTAGCTGGCCGGTCACGGGCACCGACTCGCCTCCGCTCAGCTGCTGGGCGCCCCCACGGTGGTCGTGGTCGGGGTGGTCGACGTGCTGACCGAGGTGACCGTCGCCCCGCACGGCGGTTTCGGCGGCGTGGTCTCGGACGACGTCGGCGAGGTGGTCGTCGCCGGGGTCGTGGTCGTCGTCGGGGTCGTCATCGGGGTCGTCATCGTGGTCACGCTCGTGACCGTCGTCGTGGTGACCGTCGTCGTCGGCGGAGCGCACGGCAGGGAGGTCTTGGTCGTCGGCGTGCCCGGTGTGGTGGGCGGCGGGCTCGTCGGCGTGGTCGTCGGGACCGGCGGGGGCGGGATCGACGGCGGAGGCGGGGCCGCGGCCGCGTTCGGGGCGCCGATCGGCACCGTGCTGTCCGGGACCTGCATGATCCCGTTGCGGTAGGCCTCCGCCCAGAGGACCACCGTGTTCACGTACGTGTCGGAGTTGTTGTACCGGTAGATCGCGCCGCGCAGCTGGTCCGGCTTGGCCACGTCGAACCCGCCGGAGCAGAGGTACCGGCCGGTGGCCAGCGCCGCGTCGAAGATGTTGTTCGGGTCGGACTTGCCGTCGCCGTTGCCGTCGGAGGCGTAGGCCCGCCAGGTCGCCGGGATGAACTGGGTCGGGCCGACCGCCCGGTCCCACACCGGGTCCGTGTCGAGCAGGCCCTGGTCGGTGTCCGGGATCGCGGCGAACCCGCCCTGGCCGTTGAGCTGCGGGCCGAGGATCGGCTCACGCGTGGTGCCCGCCGCGTCGACGTAACCGCCGCGCGCGTGGTTGGACTCGATCCGCCCGATGCTCGCGACCAGCGCCCAGTCGACGTGGCAGGCGGGCAGTTCGCGGCCGAGGATGTCGGCGGCGTTCTTGTACGCGGCGAGCGCGGTGGCCGGGATGCCGAGCGGGCCGTCGGGGAGCTCGTAGGCCGGCAGCGGCAGCGGGGTGGGCGCGCCGGGGAGGGTGCCGTCGACGGCGATCTGCTGGAGGGCGGCGTGGCCGGGGTCGTAGCCCTGGCTCAGCGCGGCGTCGCGGGTGTGGTCACCGCTCCCGCCGAGCCAGCCGAGGGTGCCGCCGCCGGCGATCAGCGCCGGGACCACCGCGATGATGCCGGTGATCAGGGGGTACGCGGTGCGGTGGCGGATCCCGAATCTTCGGGCGTAGCTCCCGACTGCGTCTGGCAGTCGCCGCACACGCATGACGCAAAGCCCTCCTGGCCTGATCGGTCACCACCCTCGGGTCACAGCCTGCCGTACCCGAGGCGGGGTTTCACCCCGACGAGAGACCCGATCGAGGTTTTCGCTCACCCAGCCCAGTTATCTCATCACACGGCGCGAGTGTTACTCGGCGCAGTCACCCGCGGGCCACCCGTTCGTCTTAAGTAGCTCGATCGTCTCGTCACCGAACGGGTTGACGCCGGGGCCGACGGCCAGCGCGTGGGCGACGTGGACGTGCAGGCACTTGACGCGGCCCGGCATGCCGCCCGCGGTGACCTGGTGACCGAGCGGCTCGATGGCGTCCCGCTCGGCGAGGTAGGTCTCGTGCGTGCGCTGGTACCGCGCGGCGAGCTCGGGATCGGTGGAGAGCCGCTCGGTCATCTCCTTCATGATCCCCGACGCCTCGATGGTGCCGATCATCGAGTTCAGCTTCGGGCAGGTGAGGTAGTACAGCGTCGGGAACGGCGTGCCGTTCTCCAGCCGCGGGCTGGTCTGCACCACGGAGGGGTGCCCGCCAGGGCACCGCGCGGCGATGGCGCGCAGCGCTCGCGGCGGCCGCCCGAGCTGCTCCGCGATGATCTCGCGGTCGGCGTCGGTGACGGGCTCGAACCGGTGCTGCTGCGTGCTGTTCACGGGCTCCAGATTAGAGCGTGGGCCCCGCCACCCCGGGAGCCGCCCGGCCCGCGTGCCTTGAATGACTCATTCAGGGCTTCGGAGGTCCTGAATGAGTCATTCAGGACGCCTCAGTCAGCCCGAGGAGACCTGGTTCCAGAGGTTGTCGTACCAGGAGCCGCCCGTGGCCGGCTGCTGTCCGGCCGGTGGGGCGGCGTCGGGGGCCTTGTCCTCCGGGAGCTGGACGATGTACGGCGTCTCGCCCGGCTTGACGTACCGCAGCCGCCGCCGGGCTTCGGCCTCGATCTGCGCCGGGTCGCTCAGCTCCGCCTTGCGGCCCTGGAGCTGAGCGACCTGCTGCTGCAGCTGCGCCTGCTGCGCCTGCTGTTCGCGGACCTGGGACCGCTGGGAGAGGTACGTGCGCAGGGGCACGGCGATGGTGAACGCCAGCGCGCACACCACGATCGCCACCACCGCCGCGCGGCGGGTGGTGGACATGCCGAGCACCTTCGCCGCGCCCGACGCACGCTTCGCCGCCAAGCCCCGGCGCAGCCGGGCCCTGGTGGTCTCCGCGTCGCCGGCGCGGCGCCGCGCCGCTTCGGGACGGCGGCCCGGTGCGGGCCGGGCCGTCCTGGAAGAGCCGCCGCCGTCGCGGCGGCCGCGCGTCCTCCCCCGGTCCGCCACGGGTCTCAGCTCTCGGCGCTGAACCGCGGGAAGGCCAGCTCGCCGGCGTACCGGGCGGCGTCACCGAGGGTCTCCTCGATGCGCAGCAGCTGGTTGTACTTGGCGATCCGCTCGCCGCGGGCCGGGGCACCGGTCTTGATCTGGCCGACGCCGGTCGCGACCGCCAGGTCCGCGATGAACGTGTCCTCGGTCTCGCCGGAGCGGTGGCTCATCATCGACTTGTAGCCGAACGACGTCGCCAGCGAGATCGCGTCGAGCGTCTCGGACAGGGTGCCGATCTGGTTGACCTTCACCAGCAGCGCGTTGGCGGCGCGGCGGGTGATGCCCTCCTCGAGCCGGTCCGGGTTCGTGACGAACAGGTCGTCGCCGACGATCTGGACCTTCTCGCCGACCTCGGCGGTCAGGGTGACCCAGCCGTCCCAGTCGTCCTCGCTCAGCGGGTCCTCGATGGAGACCATCGGGTAGTCGCGGATCAGCTCGGCGTAGTACGCCGACATCTGCTCGGCGCTCTTCTTGCTGCCTTCGAAGGTGTACGCGCCGTCGGCGAAGAACTCCGTCGCGGCGACGTCCAGCGCGAGCGCGACGTCGCGGCCCGGGGTGTAGCCGGCCTTCTCGATCGCCTGCAGGATCAGGTCGAGCGCCTCGCGGTTGTTCGCCAGGTTCGGCGCGAAGCCGCCTTCGTCGCCGAGGCCGGTCGAGAGCCCGCGGCCCTTCAGCACCGACTTCAGCGAGTGGTAGACCTCGGCGCCCCAGCGCAGGGCCTCGCGGAAGGTCTCCGCGCCGATCGGCGCGATCATGAACTCCTGGACGTCGACGTTGCTGTCCGCGTGCGAACCGCCGTTGAGGATGTTCAGCATCGGGACCGGCAGCACGTGCGCGTTCGGCCCGCCCAGGTAGCGGAACAGCTCCAGCTCGGCCGACTCGGCGGCGGCCTTCGCGACGGCCAGCGAGACGCCGAGGATGGCGTTCGCGCCGAGGCGGGACTTCGCCGGCGTGCCGTCGAGGTCGACCAGCTTCTGGTCGACGATCCGCTGGTCGACGGCTTCGATGCCGACCATCTCCGGGCCGATCTCGTCGAGCACCGCGGCGACCGCGCGCTCGACGCCCTTGCCGTTGTAGCGGCCGGTGTCGCCGTCCCGCAGCTCGACCGCTTCGTGCTCACCGGTCGACGCACCCGACGGGACCGCGGCCCGCGCCAGGGTGCCGTCGTCGAGAGCCACCTCCACCTCGACCGTCGGGTTGCCGCGCGAGTCCAGAATCTCGCGCGCGCCTACCTGCTCGATGAGAGCCACGCCATGCTCCTCGGTGCGTAGTGCAGTGTCGATGCCGCCTCCGCGGGAAAAAGAACGTCGGCGGTGATGCGGTGATAACGCACCCAGCCTAGCCGTCGCCCCAGTTCACCCGTTGGAGGACTCACCGCCCGGCCGGACCTCCTGCCAGCCCGGCGGCAGCTCCACGGTCTCGGACGTCTGCTGCCAGAACGTCCAGCTGTTGCCGCCGAGATCGGCGACGGTGAAGACCCGGGCGCCGTACGGCTGGTCCTGCGGCGGTTCCAGCTCGCACTCGTCGCCCAGGGCGGCCTCGACCCGGGCGTACGTTTCGCCGACGTCGTCGACGTACACGATGTTGAGCTGGCCGACCGGGCCGTCGACCCCCTTGGCCTGCCAGTAGTCCGGGCCGACGCCGGCAATCTGGATCCGCGCTCCGCCCGCGCGCAGCGTCGCCTGGAACACCTCGCCGGCGCCGTCGCAGAACCGGACCTCCTCGGCGAACCCGAAGACCCTGGTCAGCCAGGCGAGCGCCGCCGTGGCGTCGGCGTAGTAGAGGTAGGGCGCCAGGCCCCGGTACCCGCTGCTCATGGCGGCACAGTCCATCACGTCCCGTTTCCGGACGTGTACATCCCCCTCTCCACGGGTAAAGTCGGAGTGACCATGACGGACGCCGCAGCTGCTTCGCAGCCTCCCGAGGAGTCGCGGTTTCATGCCTTCCGCCAGGCCGAAGACCTGGTAGGCCGCCGTCGTCCGCTCGACGCGCTGAAGGCGTTGCAGCCCCTGCTGGAAACCGAAACGGACAAGCCGTCGGTGCACCTGCTGGCCGGGCGCGCGTACTTCCACTCCGCCCAGTTGCGGCGCGCCGAGCAGGCGTTCACGCGGGTGCTGGAGCTGGACCCGACGGACCACTACGCGCGGTTCATCCTGGGCCGGACCCTGCAGCGCCTCGGCCGGTTCGTCGAGGCGCTCGCGCAGATGCGGATGGCGTCGGCGATGAACCCGGTGCCGGAGTACCTCGAGGCGATCAGCGAGGTCAAGGCGCGCATCGCGCTGCGCGAGTCCTGAGGCGGGGGCCGAACGGCCCTGTTCGCCTCGGTCTTTCGGCTGATCAGCCCGGGCCCGTCGGCCGATCCGCCGCACCCCCTCCTCCGGCGATGCTGGTTCCAGTCCGAATTGAGGAGGGACCACGATGTCGATCTTCGCCACGCTGGGTGCTTACGCCGGTTTGCTGCTGCTGGTGCTGATGTCCGTCACGCCGTTGATCGTCGACCGCGAGCTCTGACGCTCAGGGTGCGACGCTCGCCTCCGCGTAGGCGTCCGCCGCGCTGAAGACGTCCTGCCCGTACGCCACCGCCTGGTTGTAGAACAGGATCGCCCGCCACCAGCCCGCCGGCGTGCCCAGGTCGTCGCCGCCCGAGCAGAGGAAACGGGCGGCCGTGAACGCCGCGTCGTCGATGTTCTGCGGGTCCGGCGCACCGCCGTCGCCGTTCGCGCGCTGCTGGTACTTCTTCCACGTCGACGGCAGGAACTGCATCGGGCCGATCGCGTGGTCCCACGCCTTGTCGCCGTCGAGCCTGCCGCCGTCGGTGTCGTGGGCCGCCGGCACGCCGGGCGTGCCGTCGAGGGGCGGCCCGACGACCGGCTTCGCGACGCGGCCGTTCGCCTCGATCGCCGTGAGGTCGAAGGCCGCGCGCTCGGCCTCGACCCGGCCGATGCCCGCCAGCGTCGCCCACGCGAGGTGGCACGTCGGCTTCTGGCTCTGCATCCACATCTCCGCCCGGCCGTACGCCGACAGCACGCGCGCCGTGACGTGCGTCTTGCCCGCGACGCGGGCCGCCCACGCGTCCAGCTCGGCCTGGTCGGACACCTTCGGCCGGTCCACCGGCGCGGCGAGCCCGGCACGCGGCGCTTCGGCGCCCGGCTGCGGGCGCTGCTCCGGGATGACGAGGGCCGGCTGCGCGGACGGCGGCGCGGCGGGCGCGTCCGGGTTCCGGACACCGATGGTGACGACCAGGATCACGCCGGTGAGCACCAGTCCCAGTGCGAGGGCCGCCCGGCCGAGATACCGCCGCGGCGGACCACCCGGAGGCGGGGACGGAGGCGTGACGGTCGGCTGAGCGGTTTCGGCCACCCGATCAGGTTACGAGGGCACTCAAGAGGGTCCGCCGACCGTGTGATCAGGCAAGCGGACGGTAAAAACCATCCCCCTGCCAGCGACATCACAAATTTTGTTATCGAGTCGACGCGCAGGGCCCTGACCTGCGGTTACCCTAACCTAACTCCGGTCGCTAGTCCACTTTGCCCGTTTCCTCCGGCTTCCCCGGGCGTACGCTCACTGGACTTACAGGTGAGCCTTACCTAAAAAGTTCACGGAGACAGTAGAACTCAGGGAGGCGGACCGGTGTTGTTTTCGAGCGCGCTGATCGGGCTGCGCGAAGGCCTGGAAGCCGCGCTGGTCGTCAGCATCCTGGTGGCGTTCCTCGTCAAGACCGAGCGGCGGCACGCGCTGCGCTGGGTGTGGCCGGGCGTCGGCGCCGCGGTGGTGCTGTCGATCGCCGTCGGCGCGATCCTCACCTACACGACCGCGCAGCTGACCTTCGAGCACCAGGAACTGCTCGGCGGGAGCCTGTCGATCGTCGCCGTCGTGTTCGTCACCGCGATGATCTTCTGGATGCGCAAGGCGTCGAAGAGCATCGCCGCCGAACTGCGCGGAAAGATGGACGACGCGCTGGACGTCGGCCCGATGGCCGTGCTGCTGCTGTCGTTCCTCGCGGTCGGGCGTGAGGGCCTGGAAACCGCGGTGTTCTTCTACTCCGCCGTCCAGACCGCGCAGTCGGACACCGTGCAGCCGCTGATCGGCTTCGCCGTCGGCATCGCGGTCGCCGTCGTGCTCGCCTGGCTGCTCTACAAGGGCGCGGTGCGGTTCAACCTGTCCAAGTTCTTCACGATCACCGGCGTGCTGCTGGTGTTCGTCGCCGCGGGCGTGCTCGGTTACGGCCTCCACGACCTGCAGGAGGCCGCGTTCCTGCCCGGCATCCACACCCTCGCCTTCGACGCTTCGGCGACGCTCCCGGAGACGTCCTGGTACGGCGCGCTGCTGAAGGGCATCTTCAACTACTCACAGCAGACGACCGTGCTGCAGGCCGTCGCCTGGGTCGCCTACGTCGCCGTCGTGCTGCCCCTGTTCCTCAAGCCCAGCAAGAAGACCGCGCCGGCACCCGCCGCCGCGGCCGCCTCGAAGGAGTGACCGTGCGCAAGACCCGTCGAACCCCGCTGGCCGTGCTGGCCGGCGCCACCGCCTTGGTGGCGCTCGCCGCGTGCGACAGCAAGAGCGACACCGGTACGGACTCCGCCGCCGCGGGCGGCCCGATCAAGGTCTCGGCGTCCGACACCGCGTGCGAGGTCTCCGCCACCACGGCCGGCGCGGGCAACCTGACCTTCGAGATCACCAACAAGGGCACCAAGGTCACCGAGTTCTACCTCTACGCCGAGGGCGACCGGATCATGGGCGAGGTCGAGAACATCGCGCCCGGGCTGAACCGGCGGCTGATCGTCGAGGTCGCCGACGCCGGCAAGTACCAGACCGCGTGCAAGCCGGGCATGGCGGGCGACGGCATCCGCGGCGACTTCACCGTCACCGGCGGCGTCGCGAAGCAGAACGACGCCAACGCGCAGAAGGCGCAGGCCACCAAGAGCTACGCCGGCTACATCGCGAACAACACCGGCGCGCTGCAGGACGAGACGGCGAAGTTCGCCGACCTCGTGAAGACCGGCAAGGTGGACGAGGCGAAGGCCGCTTACGCGCGCACCCGCGTCTACTACGAGCGGATCGAGCCGGTGGCCGAGAAGTTCGGCGACCTGGACCCGGCCATCGACATCCGCGAGGCCGACCTCCAGCCGAACCAGAAGTTCACCGGGTTCCACCGGCTGGAGAAGGACCTGTTCAAGACCGGCCTGCAGCCGGACAGCGGGCAGATCGCCGACAAGCTGGTGACCGACGTGAAGGACCTGGTCACCAAGACGAAGACACTCGAACTGTCCGCTTTGGACCTCGCGAACGGCGCGAAGGAACTCCTCGACGAGGTCGCCACCGGCAAGATCACCGGCGAGGAAGAGGCCTTCTCGCACACCGACCTGTGGGACTTCCAGGCGAACGTGGACGGCTCGAAGGGCGCGATCACCGCACTGCGGCCGATCCTGCAGGCGAAGGACCCCGCCCTGGTGTCCACTTTGGACAAGGAGTTCGCGAACGTCCAGGCCCTGCTGGACAAGCAGCGCGCGGGCGACGGTTTCAAGCTCTACAACGAGCTGTCCCAGGACCAGGTCAAGGAGTTCGCTTCGGCCGTCGACGCGCTGAGCGAACCGCTGAGCAAGGTTGCGGAGGTCGTCTCCAAGTGACGTCGGCAGAGGGCACGCAGACAGAGGGCACGCGCGTCTCGCGGCGTAAGCTCTTCGGCCTGGCGGGCGCGGGTGTCGCGCTCGCCGGGGCGGGGGCCGCCGCCGGCATCGGGATCGACAAGGCGACGAGCGGCAACGCCGAGGCGTCGACGAACACCGTCGACTTCCACGGCGAGCACCAGGCCGGGATCGTCACGCCGGCGCAGGCCAACCTGCACTTCGTGGCCCTCGACGTCACGACGAAGGACCGCGAAAAGCTGCGTCGGCTGCTCAAGACGTGGACCGACGCGGCCCGCCGGATGACGGCGGGCCAGGAGGTCGTGGCGAACGGCGCGGTGGGCGGCGGCGCGTATGCCCCGCCGGGCGACACCGGCGAAGCGCTCGACCTGCCGCCGTCGAACCTGACGCTGACCATCGGCTTCGGGCCGTCGCTGTTCGACGGCCGGTTCGGCCTGGCGGCCAAGCGCCCGCCGCAGCTGGTCGACCTGCCGCTGTTCCCGAAGGACAAGCTCGACCCCGCCCGCAGCGGCGGCGACCTGTGCATCCAGGCCTGCGCGGACGACCCGCAGGTGGCGGTGCACGCGGTGCGCAACCTGGTGCGCCTCGGCTTCGGCGTCACCGAGGTCCGCTGGTCGCAGCTCGGCTTCGGCCGCAGCTCGTCGACTTCGCGTGAGCAGCCCACCCCGCGGAACCTGTTCGGCTTCAAGGACGGCACGAACAACATCAAGGCCCAGGACACCGACTTCCTGCGCGACCAGGTGTGGGCCGAGGCCGGCGACGGGCCGGCGTGGATGGCGGGCGGCTCGTACCTGGTGGCGCGCCGGATCCGGATGCACATCGAGACGTGGGACCGCGAGCCCCTCGACGGCCAGGAGAAGATCATCGGCCGCGCGAAGGGCACCGGCGCCCCGCTGGGCCAGACCGCGGAGCACGACGAGCTGGACCTGGACGTCGGCGGCGCGGGCGGCGAGAAGGTGATCCCGGAGGACGCGCACGTCCGGCTGGCTTCGCACCAGGCGCTCAACGGCGTCCGGATCCTGCGGCGCGGCTACAACTTCGTCGACGGTTCCGATGGCGTCGGGCACCTCGAAGCGGGGTTGTTCTTCCTGGCGTTCAACCGCGACACCCGGAAGCAGTACGTGCCGATGCAGCAGGCGCTGTCGTCGAAGGACGCGATGATGGAGTACGTCCAGCACACCGGCTCCGCGCACTTCGCGGTCCCGCCGGGGGTGACCCGCGAGTCGAGCTGGGCGGACGCTCTGTTCTCCTGAACCGATGATCAGCATCCCCCTGACCGCCGACCTCGTCCGCGGTGCCCTCGAACTGGAACGCACCGAGCGGGGGCTGGTGCCGCACCGGCTCCCGGCTCGCGCGCGGGCGCAGAACAGCGACCCGAGGCTCGCCTTGGTGGAGGCGCAGCCCGCGGGGGTCCGGCTGCGGTTCCGGACCCGGGCCGACGTCGTCGAGCTGGAGACGCTGCCGACCAAGCTCGTGTACCCGGGCGCGCCGCCGCGGCCGGACGGGGTCTACGACCTGCTCGTCGACGGCGTGCTCACCGCCCAGGCGAGCGTGGCCGGCGGCAACACCCTGAACGTCGACATGGCGACCGGGGCGTCCTCGCTCACCGCGGGTTCCCCCGGCGTCGTCCGGTTCGCCGGGCTGGGCGGCGCGCCCAAGGTCGTCGAGATCTGGTTGCCGCACAACGAGCTCACCGAACTCGTCGCCCTGCGCACCGACGCACCGGTCGAGGCCGTGCCCGAAGGCCGGGTGTGGCTGCACCACGGCAGCTCGATCAGCCACGGTTCGAACGCGGCGAGCCCGGCGACGACGTGGCCCGCGCTCGCCGCCACCGCGGCCGGCGTCGAGCTGGTGAACCTCGGGTTCAGCGGCAACGCGCTGCTCGACCCGTTCACCGCGCGGGCGCTGCGCGACACGCCCGCCGACCTGATCAGCCTCAAACTCGGCATCAACGTGGTCAACGCCGACCTGATGCGCCTGCGCGCGTTCGGGCCTGCCGTGCACGGGTTCCTCGACACGATCCGCGACGGGCACCCGGACACGCCGCTCGTGGTCGTCTCCCCGCTGTACTGCCCGATCCACGAGCAGACGCCGGGGCCGGGCGACTTCGACCACGAGGCGCTGGCCGCCGGCGAGGTCCGGTTCCGCGCGACCGGGGACCCCGCCGAGCGGGCCGCGGGCAAGCTGACGCTGGAGGTCATCCGGGACGAGCTGGCCCGGATCGTGACGCGGCGGCAGGCCGGCGACCCGAACCTGCGCTACCTCGACGGCCTCGAGCTGTACGGCGAAGCCGACTTCGCCGACCTCCCGCTGCCGGACGACCTCCACCCGTCTCCCGCGGCCCACCGCCGGATCGGCGCGCGGTTCGCCGAGAGCGTACTGGCCGGAGTTGACTTCAAGGGAGCTTGAAGTTGGACGCTTCGGCCATGTTCACCGAAGCAGAGCTCGCCTACCTCGCCGCCCAGACACTGGGCCGGCTCGCGACCCAGCAGCCGAACGGCACCCTCCAGGCCAACCCGGTCGGTTTCCGCTACAACCCGGACGAGAAGACCATCGACGTCACCGGCCACAACCTGCGCAACAGCAAGAAGTTCCGCAACATCGCGACGCACGACAAGGTCGCCTTCGTCGTCGACGACCTCCCCTCGACGAACCCGTGGCGGGTGCGCTGCCTGGAAATCCGCGGCCGCGCCGAAGCCCTGGTGGGTGTCAACCTGCCCGACAACCACTTCGACGACGCGGTGATCCGCATTCACCCCGAGCGCATCCTCGCCATGGGTGTCGAGGACTGGGACCGGGAGCCCCGCGAGCTGGAGACGAACTTCCGCGACGTCTGAGCGTCACCGCGCCGGCGCCGGGACCTCGGCGAGCCCGGTCAGGGCTTGCGGCAGCGGGTTCCGGTGCAGGACGCCGAGGCGCTGCGTCGCGCGGGTCAGCGCGACGTAGAGCTCCGCCGCGCCGCGGGGGCCGTCGGCGAGGATCCGGTCGGGGTCCACGACCAGGACGGCGTCGTACTCCAGGCCCTTCGTCTCGGACGCTGTCACCGCGCCCGGCACGTCCGGCGGCCCGATCACGACGCTGGTGCCTTCGCGGCCGGCTTCCTCACGAACGAACTCCTCGACGGCCGCGGCCAGCTCGTCGCCGGTGACCCGCCGCGCCCACGGCCGGACGCCGGACGCGCGGACCGACTCCGGCGGCCGGACGTCCGGGGCGAAGCCGGCGAGCACCGCGGCAGCGACGGCCATGATCTCCGCCGGGGTGCGGTAGTTCACCGACAGCGAACGGTAGACCCAGCGGCCCGCCACATACGGGTCCAGCATCGAGCCCCACGCCCTCGCCCCGGCCTCCGAGCGGCGCTGGGCGAGGTCGCCCACCACCGTGAAGGACCGGCCGGGGCAGCGCCGCATCAGTGCCCGCCAGTCCATTTCGGACAGTTCCTGGGCCTCGTCGACCACGACGTGCCGGTAGGTCCAGTCCCGGTCCGTGGTGGCGCGCTCGACGAGGGTCCGGGTGTCGGTCTCGACGAAGCGGTCGGCGAGGTCCTCGGCGCCGAGCAGGTCGCTGGCGATCAGGCCGATGTCCTCGTCGACGTCCTGCCGCTCGATGAGGTTGTCCAGCACGTGCGCGGCGTACGCGGCCTTGGCCCGGCGTTCCCGTTCGGCGGCGCGCTCGGCCGCCCGGTCGGCGGTCTTGTCCCGGCCGAGCAGATCGATCAGCTCGTCGAGCAGCGGCACGTCCGACACCGTCCACGCGTCGCCTTCGGTGCGGGCCAGCGCATCGCCGGCGCCGGCCGCGCGCAGCCGTTCGGGCGACGAGTACAGCTGCGCCAGCAGGGTTTCCGGGGTCAGGATCGGCCAGAGCTCGTCGAGCGCCTTGGTGAACGCCTGGTCGGCGATGAGATCCTTCAGCAGTTCCGCCCGGAAGTTCTCCCATTCTTCACGGTCTTCGCGACGCAGCCAGCCCCGCCCGATCCGGCCCATCGCCCGTTCGGTCAGCACGTACGTGACGATGTCGGTGAACACCGCGCGGGCTTCGTTGTGCGCCAGCCCGCTGTCCCGCGCCTCCTGCCGGGCCCACTCCGCGGTCTCGGCGTCGATCCGCACGGTGACCTCCCGCAGCTGGATCGGCACGGGCTCCGCCGGCAGCCGTTGCCGGTCGGCGATGGCCGCCGCGAGCACGTCCAGGATCTGCCGCGATCCCTTGAGCCGCGCGGCTTCCGGCGCGTCCTCGGCCGTGACGCGCAGGCCGGGCACGAGGTCACCGGTCGTCATGAACACGACGTCGGTCTCGCCGAGTGACGGCAGCACGCGGCCGATGTGGTTCAGGAACGCCGGGTTGGGCCCGACGACGAGCGCGCCGTGGCGTTCCATCCGCTCCCGCTGGGTGTAGAGCAGGTAGGCGACGCGGTGCAGCGCCACCACCGTCTTCCCGGTGCCCGGGCCGCCTTCGATCACCAGCACGCCCGGGTGGTCGAGCCGGATGATCTCGTCCTGCTCGGCCTGGATCGTCGCCACGATGTCGCGCATGCCTTCACCACGCGGCGCGTTGACGGCCGCGAGCAGCGCGGCGTCACCCTGCGCCTCGTCGCCCGGACGGCCGAGCACCTCGTCGGTGAAGTCGACGACCTTCCTGCCGTGCGTATGGAACTGCCGACGGCGGCGCATGTTCTCCGGATTCGCGCCGGTGGCGGTGTAGAACGGCCGCGACGCCGGCGCCCGCCAGTCGAGCAGCACCGGTTCGTGGTCGTTCTCCTCGTCGAAGAGCCCGATCCGGCCGATGTAGCCGGTTTCCCCGGAAACGGCGTCCAGCCGGCCGAAGCACAACCCGTTGTCGACGACGTCCAGCCGTCGCACCTCCCGGCTCAGCGTGCGCACCCGGACGTCCCGTTCCATGGCACCGAGGTCGTTGCCGCCCAGCGCCGCCTGGTACTCACCCCGCACGCGTTCCCGCTCGGCGTCGAGCCGCGTGTAGAGCCCGGCGACGTACTCCCGTTCGGCGTGCAGTTCGGTTTCGTGTTCCTGAACTGTCATAAGTTCCCCTCAAGCCTTCTTCGGTGCGCCGAACCAGGTCGACAGCCGGTCGAGCAGTTCCGCCTGGTCTTCGCCGGCCCAGGCCACGTGGCCGTCCGGCCGCACCAGCACCGCGGGCGCGTCCAGCTCTTCGCTGACGTCGACGACGTGGTCGACCCGGTCCGCCCAGCCCTCGGCCGAGAGCCGTCCGGTCTGGTCGAGCAGCAGGCCGCGGCCGCCGTGCATCAGGTCGTACAGCCGGCCGCGCTTCAGCGCGACGTCCCGCAGCCGCCGGCCGACCAGGTCGTGGTCGTCGCCGAAGTCGTAGCGGATCTCGATCCCGACGATCCGGCCGATCAGGTACCGGTTCACCTGCTCGAAGTCCATCAGCTTCGCCAGCAGCCGGCGCACGGCCTGGGGTCCGGCGTCGGCGCGCATCAGCTCGCCCTGGGCCCGGGTGTTGTCGAGCACGTCGGCGGCCACCGGGTGCCGTTCGGCCTGGTAGCTGTCCAGCAGTCCGTCCGGTGCCCAGCCGCCGAGCTCGGCGGCCAGTTTCCAGCCGAGGTTCACCGCGTCCTGGAGGCCCAGGTTGAGGCCCTGGCCACCCAGCGGCGGGTGGACGTGCGCCGCGTCGCCGGCCAGGAACACCCGGCCGTCGCGGTACCGCTCGGCCAGCCGGGTCGCGTCGCTGAAGCGGGACAGCCACAGCGGGGAATGCACGCCGAAGTCGGTGCCCGCGTACGCCCGCAGCTGCTGCTTGAACTCGTCGAGGGTCGGCGGGACCGAGCGGTCCTCGGAGACCGACTCGGCGGGCACGAGGACCCGGTACCGCCCGTCCTTGGTGGGCCCGAGCCCGAAGAACTTCTCCGTCTTCCGGATCTCGATCACCTTGGCGGTCACCTCCTCCGCCGGCACGCCCACTTCCATCTCGCCCAGCAGCGTTTCCTTCCGGGCGGGCTCGCCGGGGAAGCCGATGCCGAGCAGCTTGCGCACGGTGCTGCGGCCGCCGTCGCAGCCGACGAGGTAGCGCGCCCGCAGCTGCGTGCCGTCTGCCAGCTCGACGGTCACGCCGTCGTCGTCCTGGCTCAGCCCGGCAACCGCGCTGCCGGGCCGGATCTCGGCGCCGGCCTCGAGGGCGTGCTCGGTCAGCAGCCGCTGGGTGACGGGCTGCGGGATGCCGAGAACGTAGGCGTGCGCGCTGTCCAGCCGTTCCGGCCACGGCTTGTCGATGCCGGCGAAGTAGCCCGGCATCTGGAACTGCTTCCCGTTCTCGAGGAACTTCTCCAGCAGGCCACGCTGGTCCATCAGCTCGATGCTGCGCACGTGCAGGCCGAGCGACCGGACCTCCTTGACCGGCTCCGGCTCCTTCTCCAGCACGAGTACCCGCACGCCGTGCAGCCGCAGTTCGGCCGCCAGCATCGTCCCGGTCGGGCCGCCACCGGCCACGATCACGTCGATCATCGAAATCCCCTTGTGTAGAGCGAAAGCTTCGAGTTGCCTGTGCGCGAGATTCACGCGGAAGTGACGGCCGGAGCCTGGCCTTCACGGCTTTGAGCGACCGGAAATGTCGGTGGTCGCCGGTAGAGTGGAATACGGGGGGCGCCCCCAGCGGCAGCGGCACTGGCACCGGCACTGGCACCGGCACTCCGGCCGACGGCGTCGAACAGCAGCTGCGCCGCGACTTCCGTGCCGTCGGTGCGGATCGTGGCCGCCACGGCCGCCGCGCGCTCTCTCACCTCCGGAGCCGACGCCGTTCTCAGCGCGGCCGACAAGGACTCGAAGGCCGGCGCCGGGCCGTCGTGGGCCACGCCGATCCCCAGGGCGGCCACCCGGCCCGCCCAGTACGGCTGGTCCGCCGCCTGCGGCACCACCACCTGCGGCACCCCGGCACGGGCGGCCGTCGTCGTGGTGCCCTGACCGCCGTGGTGCACGACCGCGGCCACGCGGCGGAACAATGCCTGGTGGTTGACCTCGCCGACGACGAAGCAGTCGCCGGAATCGTCGACCGCCGACAGGCCGGCCCAGCCCTGCTGGACGACCACGCGGCGGCCCTGCGCGCGGACCGCTTCGATCGCCACCCGGGCGACGTCCGCCGCCGCGTGCATGGGCATGCTGCCGAACCCCACGTGGACCGGCGGCGCCCCCGCCGCCAGGAACGCTTCCAGGTCGTCCGGCAGCGGGCGGTCGTCCGGCGTGATCCACGCGCCGGTCTGCACGACGTCGAGGTCCGGCGTCTCCTGCCACGGGTCCAGGACCGGGTCGGTGGCCAGCCACGGCCGGTCCTTCAGGATGTACGCGCGGACGTCGTCCACCGGCGCCAGGCCGTTCGCCCGCCGGTTCGTGTTGAGCGCCACGCCGAACAGCGCGTTCACGCTCTCGGCGTCGAGTTGCCACAGCGCCCGGTTTTCGGTCACCTCCGGCGGGAACGGCCGCCCCGGGTACGCCAGCGGCGCGTGGTGCGGCGACGGCAGGACGACCTTCTGGAAGGTCACGACCACCGAGCGGATGCCCAGCTTCTCCGCCACGGAAAGAGCACCGGCCACGGCCGGCGTCATGCCGGTGGCCACCAGCACGTCGCACCCCCCGGCCGCCGCGGCGACCACGTCGAACTGCGCGGCGATCAGCTGAGCCGCGCGCTCGGGCAGGGACGACGGCGGCGGCGCCGCTTCGGTCAGCTCCCGCGCCGACGGGCCGACCGGCACGAGCTCCACGCCGGCTCCGGCCAGCCGCCGCGCGAAGTCCTCGTCCGGCGGCGCGCACACCCGCACCTCGGTGCCGAGCACCCGCAGCGCGGCCGCGAACCCCACGAGCGGTTCGACGTCCCCCCTCGACCCGTACGTCGACAACAGAACACGCACTCGCAAAACCCCCGATATTTCGTCCTGAGCCGGGGTGTCCGGCTCAGGACGACGATTTTGCGGGACAACGGGGGTCTTGCGGCAAGCCCCCCTGTGCGCTATACGTTAAACATGGAGGGAGTTGGTTTTCCGCTCCTCCTGTTTCCCAGCCGCCTTCGCATGCCCCTCTTCCGGGCACGTTTGCGCAGCTAGCGGCGGCCACCCCAGCCCGTGTAGGACACCACTCCGAGCACCGCGAGCACCACCGCCGTCCAGGTGGCCGGCGCCGTTTCCGGGGACTGCAGGAGCCACGCCGTGACGCGGCTCACTGTCGAACCGTCGTGCGGGACGAACGGGCTGACGGCGTACCACGCCAGCGGGAGCGTCCAGCCGAACTGGCCGCCGGCGAAGGTCGCCGCCAAGCCGGCCAGGCCCGCCAGACCCGCCGCGTCACGCACGACGATCGCCAGGTCGACCGCGGACGGGCCCAGCTCCTGCACCCCCAGCACCAGTGCCCCGGCCACGACACCGATCAGCGCCAGGTGCGCGAACCGCCGGACCGGCCACGGCAGGGCCGCGGTCCGGTCGAGGTCGGTGTCCTGGCCGCTCAGCCCGATCGCCGCCACCGCGACCGCGGCGGTGAGCGTCAACGCGACCAGGATCGGGGTCCAGGAGTCCCGGCCCAGGAACCACACCCCGAACGTCACCGCGAGCACGGCTGCGGCCGCCGCCGGCAGCTGCCGCGACCGGGCGTACAAGACCGCCCACCTCATTGCAGGGCTCCCGGCACCAGCGTGTCGAGCGGGTCGCCCTGGCACGTCAGCAACGCCTGCCGCAGCGCGGCGACCCGCGCGAACCGGACGTCCGGCGGGAGGGCGCGGAACTTTTCCCACGCCTCCGCAATGGGGCCGGATTGGGGCTTCAACCATCTCCCGGTGGACTCGGGCAGCGATTTCAGCTCCCCGGTGAAGTACGCCGCCGCGATCATCCGGGCGCCCACGTCGGACACGCTGGCGGCGTTCTCCCCTTCGCAGGAAGGCACGCCCGCACCGGACAGCACCGCCACCCGCAGCGCGCTCGCGTCCGCCGTCAGCAGTTCGCCGTTGCGCTGGAAGTCCAGGTAGACGACGCCGGCGTCACGCCGGACGCGCTCGGTCACGGAGACGGGCTCGACCTGTTCCTCGATCAGCGTCGGCGCTCCGGGCAGCTTCGCCAGCATCGCCAGTGCTTCGCGTCCCGGGCCCGCCAACGCGGCGAGCCGGTCGCGATGCAGTTCCGCGACGCAGATCGGGCCGTCGCAGACCTTCCGCGCGGCGAAGCGGTCCGTGGCGAGTGCGTCGCCGGGCACCGCGGGAAACAGCGGCACCGCGATCGCGGCGCCCGCGACGAGCGGCAGCAGGCTCAGCAGCCGTGCTCGCGCGGAGTTCACCGCCAGCAGCAGGAAGCCGGTCGCGGCGAGGCCGAGGAACCAGACGGCCTGCCCGATGTCGAGCGACGTCGTGGTCGTCACCATCGAGCCCCGCGGCTCGGCGAGCACCGGGGCCAGCGGGCCGGCGCGGACGGGCAGGACCGCGCCCGGCACCGGTTCGAGCGACATCCAGCAGAGTGTCGTCCCGACCAGCGTCAGCACGGCCAGCCCGGGCGCGGCCAGCGGATGCGGCAGCAGCCGTCCGACCGCCAGCCCCAGCCAGCTCCCGGCGACGACGCCGAGCAGCCCGACGAGGAGTACCGGCACGAAACTCGGCGAGAAGAAGCCGTTGTGCGCGAAGACTTCGACGACGCCAACGCCGAACACGACCAGGTAGCCCAGCGCGGTCGACGCACCGACGGCGCCGGCCAGCCTCGCCACCCGCTGCCGGCCGGGCCGCGGTGTCGTCGCGAGCAGTTCGGTCATGCCGGAGCGGCTGTCGCGCATGCCCTGGATCGCCCCGGCGCCGACCACGATCGGCCACAGGATCTGCAGCAGGAACCGGGCCCAGAGTGCGGTGGTCGTCGTGTTCGCCGTCCACGGCGCCGGCACCTTCCACCACGGCCCGGACAGCAGGAACAGGAACCCGAGCGCGACGGCGACCACGGCGAGCCCGGCCCAGGGCGCGATCGAGCGCCGCAGTTCGGTGCGCAGGATCATCGCCCCACCCCGACCACGACCGGCACCCCGCGTGTCGACCCTTCAATCACGCGTGTCGACCCTTCAGACACACGCGTCGACCCTTCGATCACGAGCCGGCCTTCCGTGTGTGCGGACATCACCACTCCCCCTTGCCCGGCTCGTGGTTCAGCAGAGCCGCGTAGCCGCGTTCGATGGGACTGTCGCCGACGTGGTCCGGGGTGCCCGCCGCGGCCAGCCCGTCCGGAGTGCCCTGGAACACGAGCTTGCCCGCGGCGAACAGCACGACGTCGGTGCACGCCGTCGCGACGTCTTCGACCAGGTGCGTCGAGATCAGCACGCACGAGTCGTGGCCCAGCTCGCCGACCAGCTCGCGGAAACGCACCCGCTGCGCCGGGTCGAGGCCGGCCGTCGGCTCGTCGAGCAGCAGGACGTCGGGGTCGTTGACGATCGCCTGCGCGATCCCGACCCGCCGCACCATGCCGCCCGACAGCGTCTTCATGCGGTCGTCGGCGCGGTCGGCGAGGCCGACGCGCTCCACCGCCCGCTGCACCGCACCTGGAATGTCCTTTTTGGACATCTCCTTGAGCCACGCCATGTACTCGACGAACTCCCGCACGGTGAACCGCTTGTAGTACCCGAAGTTCTGGGGCAGGTAGCCGATCCGGCGGCGCAGCTCCCGCTGGCCGGTGTGCCCTCCGGCCGGCGCCCCGAGGAGCGTCAGCGTGCCTTCGGCCGGCCGCAGCACCGTCGCCAGCGCCCGGATCAGCGTCGTCTTGCCCGCGCCGTTCGGCCCGAGCAACCCGTGGACCCCCTTGCCGAGGGACAGGTCCAGCCCGTCCACGGCCATCTTCCGCCGCCCCACCCGCACCTTCAGTCCCTGCGCCCGGATTTCCCAGGCGTAGGTCGTCGGCGCGACCTCGGCGGCTCCTACTGCCCGCATCTTGTCCTCCCTAGTGATGAGCGCCGAGCCGGGTGAACGCCGCCCTGCGCAGGACGACGACCACCGTGGTCAGCGCGAAGATCCCCGCCCACACCGGCAGCGCACCGGTGCTGAGCGCAAACGTTTGCCCCGGCTGGGCGAAGGACGGCAGCACGACGATCGCCATCCACACCGCGATCAGTGCGTACGCCGCCCTGCTGATCCCGATCACCCCGCCGAGCGCCAGCGTGCCGGTGGTGAAGGCCAGGCTCGGCAGCAGCCAGAGCGCGGACCCGGTACCGGTCAGCCACCCGGCGACGCCGAGCACCGGCAGGACGGCGGCGAGCACCGCCACTGTCCGCCGGACGATCAGGTAGAGCCCAGCCCGCGGCGTCGCGGTCACGACCTCGTAGGCCGGGTCGAGCCCCCTCGCCCACGACGCGGCGACCCCGAGCACCGGCAGCACCGGGGCGAAGAGCTGCACCGCCGTGACGTCGAGCGCCGCGCGCCAGATCTGGTCGAGCAGCACCGCGGCCAGCGTGACCACCGCGATCATCGCCAGCCACGGCGCCATCGCCGGGGTGACCCACGTGACGAGCCACCGCCGCCACCGCTGGAACCGCCGTGGCCGCGGCGACGGCTGGGGCGCGTGGAACGGGACACCCGACAATTCGATCCGGTCCGCGAGCCGGGACCAGACGAAGTCCACCACCGGCTGGACGGGCGCCACCTCGGCAAGCCGCGCCCGGCACTCCGCGCAGGTCTCGAGGTGGGCTTCGAGACCCCACAGCTCGTCACCCGGGAGGTCGTCACCCGCGACGTACGCGGCGATGAGCCGGTCCGGTGCATGGTTCATGACAGTGCCTCCCGCATCGCGATCCGCGCCCGCCGGGCGCGGGTCTTGACGGTTCCTTCCGGCAGCCCCAGCAGGACGGCGGTCTCCCGGACGGTCAGCCCGTCGAGCACCATCGCCTGCAGCACCGCCCGCAGCTCCGGTGCGAGGTCGCGCAGGGCGGCGCCGACCTCGTCGCCCATCGTCGCCGCCAGCGCCTCGTCTTCGGCCGCGGCCACCGGCGCGACGTCGAGGGCCGCTTCCGGCGGCGGCTGCGCGTGGTGCGCCCGGCGGCGGAACGCGTCGACCAGCCGGCGCGCGGCGATCGTCCATACCCAGCCGACCGCGGTCCCGCCGGTCGAAGCACCCGCGAACGAGCCGGCCGCCCGCCAGACGGCCAGGAACGTCTCCTGCATGACCTCGGCGACGATCTGCTCGTCCGCGCACCGGCGGCGCAGGCGCACGACGAGCCAGGGCGACGTGCGGCGGTAGAGCTCCTCGAACGCCGCGCGGTCGCCCTTGGCCGTGCGCCGGACGAGGTGCTCCTCGTCGGCGTGCTCCAGTGGCTTCTGTCTCACACCAGGCAAGACGCCGGATGTCCGGAAACGGTTCTCACACGATTGTGTGCTGCGTCACATTCGGAGTCACACTCAGCGCGTGGGCCAGAACTTCCGCCAGCCGTCGGCTTCCAGGGTCGTCGGCTCGAGCCCGGCGTCGCGGGCGGCCTCTTCGGCGGCCTGGATGTCCTTCGCGAACTGCTTCGCCAGCGCCCGCAGCTCACCCTCGGGGTCGACACCCGCGCGGCGCGCCGTGGCCGCGACGCGGAACAGCTGGGCGGCCACGCCGGAACCTTCGGGGAAGAGGTCGAGCGGAATGCCCGCGCGCCCGGAGCGCTGCCCCAGCTTGCCCGCCAGCGCGACCGCGGGCTGACCGAGCGCCACACCGTCCACAATGGATCGACGCTGCTTCTCGCGCTGTTTCAGCTCTTCCCACTTGACGTTCTGGTGCTCGACCGTGTGCACCTGGTCGGCGTCGGCGAAGACGTGCGGGTGCCGGCCGACCAGCTTCGCGACGAGCGCCGCGGCGACGTCGTCGATGCCGAACGGGTCTTCGGGGTCCTCGGCCGCGACGCGCGCGTGGAAGAGCACCTGCAGCAGGACGTCGCCGAGCTCTTCGCGCAGCGCCTCGCGATCGCCTTCCTCGATGGCGTCGAGCAGTTCGTAGGTCTCCTCGACCAGGTACTGCCGCAGCGAGTCGTGCGTCTGGACCGCGTCCCACGGGCAGCCGCCGGGCGAGCGGAGCCGGTCCATCACGTCGGCGGCCTCGACCAGCGGCGGCACCGGCGTCTCGATGACCTCGGCGCCGGTCGCGATGAGCAACGCCGCCGCGGGTTCGCCCCGCGACCCGGCGAGCAGCACGACGTCCACCAGCGAAGGCGCCTCGGTGACCGCCGGGACGCCGAACAAGGCGGGGTCGACGTCCGTCGCCGCGTAGACCGCGGTGGAGTCACGCAGGATCTTCAGTGCCGCGGCGGGCAGTGTCGCCCCGCGGACGACTACGACGACACCCGTGCTCACTGCTGGGTACGACCGGAACCACCCGGGGACAGCACGGTGCCCTGGGAACCGTCCGCGCTCGGCGCGACGTTCATGGCCACGGCGTCCCACACGCCGTACCGCTTGTTGACGCGCACACCCAGCTCGTCGAACAGCGGCTGCAGCTGCCGCATGCCGATCGCGGTCTTCGTGGACGCGTCGAGCTCCGGCGCCTTCTCCGTGGCGACGGGCTTGTCATCGGTCCGCTGCCGGATCACCGCGACGAGCCAGGCACTCTCCTGACCCGGGAACGGCATGACCACGGCCGAGCCGGTCGTCGAGCCGAAGAGCGGCGTGGTGGCGAGCGTGCCCGCCTGTGCCGCCGGCACCACGTTGCCGGCACCGACGAACCCCGGGACCGTTTCGGGGTTGCCCGACTGCTGCCGCAACGCCGTCAGGTACTGGAGGTCGGAGCCGATCCGCTTGGTCGCGGCCGCCGGGTCGGCGGCGAACTGCCGGGCGAGGTCGAAGGCCGCCTTCTTCGCTTCGGCTCCCTGGGGCGTGACGCCGGTGCCGGGGTCCGCCACCACACCGATCGACGTGTAGTCGAAGCCGACCGACAGGTTCGGGAGGATCTTGTCGGTCAGCGCCTGGGCGAGGTAGGTGTCGGTCAGTTCCTCGCGGTGGTCGCGCGCGCGGGCGACGACCTGGTTGACCGCCTGGGTCTCGTCGCTCGCGTCGGCGGGGACCGGGCCGTTGAGGGGGTCGTTCGCCAGCTGGGTGTCGATCTGCGCGTAGTTGGGGGTGATGCCGTGCTTTTCCGTGGCCTCGGCGAGCAGCTCGTGCAGGACGAGCTGGCTGACGACGGCCCGGCCGACGACGTCGAGCTTGTGCTCACTGGCGAGCTTCCGCGCGTACGGCTGCTCGCGGACGGCCTTGTCGATCAGGTTCTGCACCTGGTCGACGGAGATCGAGCGGTCGCCGATGATCACGGCGGCGCCGACCTGGCTGGGGCCCGAGCCGCACCCGGCGAGCAGAAGTGCACCGGCAACGACGGCGACCAGCGCGCGAGGGCGCCCCATGATCCGCATCACAGCGCATACCCTCTCACACCATCGCACCCGAAACGCAACACCCATGGGGTGACGGCGGCGGTAATGTCGACTTATGGACCACTGGCTGACCATCGAAGTGTTCGACGGCGAGTCCACGGCTTCCTTGTGGCGGCTCGCCCGCGGTGACGCGCTCACCGAAGCGGCCCTGACGAACGGCGCCGAGCAGTGGGTGTGGCACGAACACCGCTGGGGCGTGGTCCTGGAGATCGAGTTCGCCTCGGAGGAGCGCCGCGACGCGTTCCGGGGGTTGCCGGTCGTGACGGCGGCCCTCGACGCGGTCCCGGACCCGGCGCGCGGCCTGCTCGTGTACCCGGGACGGGGTGGGGGCTCGGGGTCGCGGATGCCCCGCAGGCCACGGCCGCTGCCCATGGCGGGAGCCGGGGCGGTTCCGGTGCCGGTCGAGTCGGTGCGGATGGGGCTGGCGGAGCCGCTGCCGCCGATGTTCAGCGAAGTCGGTTAGCGAGCCGGCTCAGGAGTTCGTGACCGACCAGAGCCGCCGGGTACGCAAACCCGGCGCCACAACGAAATCTCCCGATGTGGCGCCGGTGCCCTTTACACCGCCGCCGGTTTCTTCGTCAGCTGCACCAGCAGCTTGGTGCACCAGTTCAGCAGCTCTTCGTCCCGCAGCGTCGGCGCGCCGATCCGGCCGCCGGCCGGGCCCTCCGTGGGCTTCGGTACCGACACCGTGTTCGTCACGGCCTTGTACACCGCCTTCGGATACAGCCGCTTCAACCGCACCATCTGCGAATCCTGCAGCGGCAGCGGCGCGAACCGGACCGTATTGCCCTGGACCGCCACCTCCGTCACGCCCGCCTCGCGGCACGTGTGCCGGAACGTCGCCACCGCCAGCAGCCGGTTGACCGGCGCCGGCGGCTGGCCGTAACGGTCGATCAGCTCTTCGCGCACCGCGTCGAGGCCCTCGGTGTCCGGTGCCGCCGCGATCTTGCGGTACGCCTCCAGCCGCAACCGCTCGCCCGGGACGTAGTCGTGCGGGATGTGGGCGTCGATCGGGAGGTCGACGCGGACGTCGGCCATCTCCTCTTCCTCGGCCGGCTCCGCGCCCGCGTGCCGCCTGAACGCATCGACCGCTTCGCCGACCAACCGCACGTAGAGATCGAAGCCCACACCCGCGATGTGCCCCGACTGCTCCGCGCCCAGAATGTTGCCCGCGCCGCGGATCTCGAGGTCCTTCATCGCGACGGCCATGCCCGCGCCGAGCTCGGTGTTCTGGGCGATCGTCGCCAGCCGGTCGTGGGCCATCTCCGTCAGCGGGGCCTCCGGCGGGTACAGGAAGTAGGCGTACCCGCGCTCACGTCCACGCCCGACGCGGCCGCGCAGCTGGTGCAGCTGGGCCAGGCCCAGCAGGTCGCCGCGCTCGACGAGCAGCGTGTTGGCGTTCGAAATGTCGAGTCCGGTCTCGACGATCGTCGTGCACACCAGGACGTCGTACTCGTTTTCCCAGAAGCCCTGGATGATCTTTTCGAGCTTGTCCTCGTTCATCTGGCCGTGCGCGGTGACGACCCGCGCCTCCGGCACCAGCTCGCGGATCCGCCGCGCGGCCTTCTCGATCGAGGAGACGCGGTTGTGGACGTAGAAGACCTGGCCGTCGCGCAGCAGCTCGCGGCGGATCGCCGCGCCGACCTGCTTGTCGTCGTACGCGCCGACGTACGTCAGGATCGGGTGGCGGTCTTCCGGCGGGGTCAGGATCGTCGACATCTCGCGGATGCCGGCCAGCGACATCTCCAGCGTGCGCGGGATCGGCGTCGCCGACATGGTGAGCACGTCGACGTGCGTGCGCAGCGCCTTGATGTGCTCCTTGTGCTCCACGCCGAACCGCTGCTCCTCGTCGACGATCACGAGACCGAGGTCCTTGTAGCGGATACCGGTCTGCAGCAGGCGGTGCGTGCCGATGACGATGTCGACCTCGCCGCCGGCCAGCTGCTCCAGGATGATGTCCGACTCGGTCTTGTTCGTGAACCGGGACAGGCCCTTGATCGTCACCGGGAACGAGCGCATCCGCTCGTGGAACGTGTTCAGGTGCTGCTGGGCGAGCAGCGTCGTCGGGACGAGGACCGCGACCTGCTTACCGTCCTGCACCGCCTTGAACGCGGCGCGCACGGCGATCTCGGTCTTGCCGTAGCCGACGTCGCCGCAGATGACGCGGTCCATCGGGACGCCGCGTTCCATGTCGGCCTTGACCTCGTCGATGGCGGCGAGCTGGTCGTTCGTCTCCGTGAACGGGAAGGCGTCTTCGAGTTCGCCCTGCCACGGCGTGTCCGCGCCGAACGCGTGCCCGGGCGCGGCCTGGCGCGCGGCGTACAGCTGGACGAGCTCGGCGGCGATCTCCTTGACCGCCTTCTTGGCCTTGGCCTTGGTGTTCTTCCAGTCGGAGCCGCCGAGCTTGTTGAGCGTGGGCAGCTCACCCCCGACGTAACGGGAGACCTCGTCGAGCTGGTCGGTGGGCACGAACAGCCGGTCACCCGGGTGGCCGCGCTTGGACGAGGCGTACTCCAGCAGGAGGTACTCGCGCGTCGCGCCCGCCACCGTGCGCTGCACCATCTCGACGAACCGGCCGATGCCGTGCTGGTCGTGCACGACGTAGTCGCCCGTCTTGAGGGCGAGCGGGTCGACGGCGTTGCGCCGCCGGGACGGCATCTTGGTGTTCAGGTCCTTTGTGGACGTTCCGGCGCCGGCGCCGCGGCCGGTGAGGTCCGCTTCGCTGAGCACGACCAGGGCGCGCTCCGGCGAGACGAACCCGTCGGTGAGGCCGCCGCACGTGACCGTGACCAGGCCCGCGGCCGGCGCTCCGGCGAGGCCGTCCGCGGCCTGGGTCGCCGGGACGTCGGCGGCCGACAGCTGCTCGACCGCGCGCGCCGCGGTGCCCTGACCGGCGACGACGAGCACCGCCGTGCCGCCCGCCGCGGTGTGCGCGCGCAGGTCCGTCATCGCGCGCTCGAGCTCGCCGCGGTAGGCGGGCGCGGCCTCGACCGAGACGCGGTAGACGTCGGGATCTTCGCTGGTCAGCTGGGTGAGGGTCCACCAGGCACGCTTGGTGTCCTGCGCGTGGGAGGCGATCTCGTCGAGCCCGCGGTAGGCGGACGCGCCGAGGTCGATCGGCGCCTGGCCGCCCGCCGCGGCCGTCGTCCAGGACGCTTCGAGGAACTCCTGGCCGGTGCGGACGAGGTCGGCGGCGCGGGCGCGGATCTTCTCCGGGTCGGTGAGCAGGACGTGGGTGCCCACCGGCATCGCGTCGGTGAGCAGCTCCAGCTCCCCTTCGCAGAGAACCGGGATGAGCGCTTCCATGCCCTCGACCGGGATGCCGTCGGCCAGCTTGGTGAGCATCTCGGCCAGGTGCGCGTCGGCTTCGTACGTATTCGCCAGCTCCGCGGCCTTTTCCTTGACCGGCCCGGTGAGCAGCAGCTCGCGGCACGGCGGCGCGGTGACCCGCGGGATCTCGCCGGGCAGCGACCGCTGGTCGGAGACGGCGAACGCGCGGATCTCACTGACCTCGTCGCCCCAGAACTCCACCCGGACGGGGTGCTGCGCGGTCGGCCCGAACAGGTCGAGGATGCCGCCGCGGACGGCGAACTCGCCGCGCTTCTCGACCATGTCGACCCGGGTGTAGGCCAGCTCGACGAGCCGTTCGAGGAGGCCTTCGAAACTTTGCTCTTCGCCGACGACGAGGTCGACCGGGGCGAGGGACCCGAGGCCGGGCGCCATGGGCTGGATCAGGCTGCGGACGGTCGCGACGACGACGCGCAGGGTGTCGTCCTCGGTCTTCAGCCGGTGCAGCACCTCCAGCCGGCGGCCGACGGTGTCGGCGCGCGGGGAGAGCCGCTCGTGCGGGAGGGTTTCCCAGGACGGGAAGTCGGCGACTCTGTCCCGGCCGACGAGTGCTTTCAGGGACGCGGTCAGCTCGTCGGCCTCCCGGCCGGTGGCGGTGACGGCGAGCACGGGCTTCGCGGCACCGGCATCGGCGGCGAGGGCGGCCGCGACGAGCTGCCGGGCGGCGATCGGGCCCTGCAGCTCGAGCAGCGGCGCGCCGGCGCGCTCGACCACGCCGCGCAGGGCCGGGTCGGGCAGGATGGCGGTGAGGAGTCCGGACAGTGGAGCGTCGGTCACGGCCCCCAGCCTACGTGCCACCCCCGACAAGTCCGGATCGGCCGCGACAGTCCGTGAATGGCACATCGAGGGACTTGAAGTCCCTCGATGTGCCATTCACGGAGTTGAGCGATGCCGGCAGCGGCTCGCCCGGCAGGGCCCGCCTCCGGACCAGCCCGGAACAGCCGCGGCGGCAGCCACGCACGCCGGTGAGCAGGCTTGCCGGTGGTCGAACCCTCAAGCGCGCAGCAGGTTCACCACCTCCGCGAGCCGCGGCAGCTGCTCGTCGAACACCTTCGGCTCGGTGCTCGCGACCCGCAGCAGGAAGTGCTCCACCCCTTCGTACTTCCGCAGCTGGGCCGCCACTTCCGACGCCGACCCCGTCACCTGCATCTGGATCCCCCGCACGAAGTCCGCCGGCATCCCGTAGTTCCGCCGGCAGTACTCCTCCAGCAGCGCGCGCCCGCGGTCGGCGTCGTCCTCCACCAGGACCGTCGCGAACAGCGCCGGGGTCACCGGGCGGGAAGCAAGCGCGCGGATCCGGGCCAAGCCCGACACGTAGTCCGCGGGGTCCGGCGGGTACGGCAGCCAGCCGTCGTACAGGCGCCCGATTCGCGAGAGCGCCCCCGGGGTGTACGCCGCCAGCCACACCGGCGGACCGCCCGGGCGCGCCGGTGCCGGGAACGACGGCAGGGAGTCGTAGTGCAGCACCGAGCCGTGGAACGACGACTCGCCACGCCACGCCGCCCGCCACAACCCCACGATGTCGTCCAGGCGAGCCCGGCGACGGGCCCACGGCACCCCGGCGAACGCGAACTCCGGCTCGCTGCGTCCCGCGAACCCGGCGCCGACGGCCACCGTGAGGCGGCCGGAACTCAAGAGGTCCAGCGAGAGCAGCTGGTTCGCCGAGAGAATGGGATCCCGGAGGGCCGGGAGCAGCGCGGACGTCCCCAACGTCACCCGTGAGGTCCGGGCCGCGAAGGCCGCGAGCATCGCGAAAGCGTCGAGAGGGGCGCGCGCCAGCGTGTCGCCCACCCACACCGAGTCGAGGCCGAGCTCTTCCGCGGAAACGGCGACCTCGACCAGTTCCGGCGCGGTCCGCCCGGCGTCGAGGATGGGCTGGTAGGTCGGGATGACCAGGCCGTAGTTCGTCATGCCCCAGTTCGTCATGCCCCGAAGCGTCGCCGAAGCCGGGAATGCCCTCAATTCCCCGCGGGGAATGGCGCGGCCGAGCAGGATGGACCCGTGGACTTCGGAACGGCGCTCAAGGACTGGCGCACCCGGCGGCGGCTCAGCCAGCTCGACCTGGCGTTGCGCGCGGGGACGACGCAGCGGCACGTGAGCTTCATGGAGAGCGGGCGCTCGGTGCCCGGCCGCGGCATGGTGCTGCGCGTCGCCGAGTCCCTCGAACTGCCCCTGCGCGAGCGCAACGGCCTGCTCCACGCCGCCGGCTACGCGCCGACGTACCCCGAAACACGGCTCGGCGACCCGGCGATCCGGCCGGTGCTCGACGGGCTGCGGCGGCTGCTCGACGGCCACCGGCCCTACCCCGCGATCGTCGTCGACCGCTACGGCGTGCTCGTCGCGAAGAACGACGCGTTCGCCCTGCTCGTCGAAGGTGTCGCGCCCGAGCTCCTCGAAGAGCCGGTCGACACGCTCCGGCTCGCGCTGCACCCGCGCGGGATGGCGCCGCGCGTGGCCAACCTCGACGACTGGGCGCGGCACATCCTCGAGCGCCTCCGCAACGACCTGGCCCGCATCCCGGACGAACGGCTGGCCGCGCAGCTCGCCGAACTGGAGGGGTACCTGCCGCCGGCGTCCGCGCCCGGCCCGGAGCACCTGGGGTTCGCGGTGCCGGTCCGGCTGTCCACTTCGGTCGGTGAACTGCGGCTGATCACCGCGATCACGACGTTCGCGACGGCGGCGGACGTGACGGTGTCGGAGCTGAAGCTGGAGACGTTCCTGCCCGCGGACGCCGAAACCGCGGACCGGCTTCACAGCACCGCCGCGGTCGCGTGACCCACGAGCAGTTCCGTGCTCGCCCACAGCACCGCCGCGGCCACGCTGCCCGCCGCGAACCGGCGGTACGGCATCGCCGCCGACCCCGCGACGCGCGGCACCAGCGTCCGCACACCGGCCAGGCAGCGGCCCGCGATCACCGCCGGGACGCCGTAGCGCGCGACCGCCGTTTCCGCCCGCTCCCAGCGCTCGCGGCCGACGCGGTGGGCCAGGCGCGGTCCCCAGTGGCGCCCTTCGAGGTAGGCGAGCTGGTCGCCGAGCACGGCCGCCGCGACCGCCACCACCCAAGCGAGTCCGAGGTGGAGCGTGCCCCGCTCGGCGAGGAACCCCATCAGCAGCAGCGTCGACAGCGTCGGCAGCACGATGCCGGGCAGCAGCGCGGTTTCCGCGGTGATCACCAGCGCGCAGACCAGGTAGACGAGCGGCGCGGGCGCGTCAAGCAGAGGTCGCAGCAGACTGTCCACGCCGGGTCCTTCCCACCGTCACCGGCAGCGCCGCGCGGTAGACGAACGCGGGCGGCAGGTTGCCCCAGACGACCGGAGTGCGCTCTACGACAGCGAAACGGCTTCGCAGCGACGCGGCGAAGCGGCGCGCTGGTGGTGTCCAGGCCGCGTGGGCGTAGGCGAACGTCGTGAACCGGCCGTTCGAGGCCAGCGCCGCGGTGACCGCGTCGAGGATGCGCTGCTGCCTCACCGCGGTCATGGCCGTCCAGGGCAGACCGGAGACCACGACGTCGACGTTGTCCAGGGCGAGGTGTTCCGCCGAGCCCGTGACGACGTCGACCTGGGGAAACCGCTCGCTGAGCGATGCCGCGAAACGCGGGTTGATCTCTACGGCCGTCAGCCGCGCTTCGGGGCGAAGCAGCGCGAGGACGGCTTCGGTGAACACGCCGGTGCCCGGACCGAGCTCGGCCACGCGGGCCGCGCGTTCGAGGCCGAGGCCGGCGGTCATCGTTTCGGCCAGCCACGGCGAGCTCGGCGCGATCGCGCCCGTCAACAGCGGGTGGCGGAGGAATTCACTGGTGATCGACATGGCCCCGACGCTAGGAACGGCGGGGGTGGCCGCGAATCCGCCGGATCGACCGGCCTTGTCCTCCCGAAGGAGGACAAGATCGGGGCCGCAGGAAGGACGCCCCGGACAGGCCCCCGGCATTACGTTCGGGGGTGTGGAACGACTCGTGATGTGGGTACGCCGGCACCGGTGGACGGTGGACCTGCCGCTGTACGCCGTGTTCCTCCTGCTGGGCCCGAACTGGAACGGCACCGGTTCGTGGGGCCTCCGCGCGATCCCGCTGCTGTTCCTGCTCCCGTTGCTGCTGCGCCGCCGGTTTCCGCGCACGGTGGCGGTCCTGATCATCGCCGGAGCGGCGGCGGTGTACTTCGACGAGATCTGGGCGTACGACCGCGGCCGCACCGAACTGGCCATGGCGGTCGTGCTCTTCACCCTCGTGAAGCTGGGGCACCGGTGGTTCGCTGCGCTGATCGCCTTCGCGATCGTCGTGCTCGACGTCCAGTGGGTAACCCTCTACGCGCCGGAAACCGGGAACCCGACCTTGACGATCGCCGCCACTCTCCCGCTGCACATCGCGGCGTGGGCGCTCGGCGAGTTCTTCCGCACCAAGGAAGAGCTCACCGCGGAGGAGGAGAAGCTCGCCGAGGCCCAGTCGCGCGCGGCGGTCGCGGAAGAACGCACCCGGATCGCGCGCGAGCTGCACGACGTGCTGGCGCACAGCATGAGCGTGATCGTGCTGAACGCCGAGGGCGCGAAGCTCGCCCGGCGTCGCGATCCCGCGGCCGTCGACCGCACGCTCGACACGATCGTCCACACCGGCCGGGACGCGCTGGCCGAGCTGCGGCGGCTCCTCGAAGTCCTGCACGCCGGCCAGGCGGCGCGCAGTCCCCAGCCGACGCTCGACGAACTGCGCGGGCTCGTCGAGCAGTCCGGACGCGACGTCACGCTCGACGTCACCGGTGACCCGGGCACCCTGCCCGCGAGCGCCGCGCTCCAGGCTTACCGAATCGTCCAGGAGGCACTGACCAACATGATCAAGCACGCCCCGGCCGACGCGACCGGCCGCGTCAGCGTCGCCTTCGAGCCACCCGAAATCCGGATCGAGGTGACCAACACCGGCGGCCGCGCGTCGCCGGCCCCGGCACTGCCGTCGTCCGGGCGCGGCCTGGCCGGGATGCGCCAGCGCGTCGAGATGTACCACGGCGAGCTGTCGGCCGGGCCACTGCCCGACGGCGGATACCGCGTCTGCGCGAGCCTGGTGGTCCGGCCGTGACCACCAGGATCCTGCTCTGCGACGACCAGCAGCTGGTCCGCGTCGGGCTGCGCATGATCGTCGAAAGCCAGGACGACCTCGCGGTCGCGGGCGAGGCCGCCAACGGCGAAGAAGCCATCGCGATGGCCCGCGAGCTGCGGCCGGACCTGGTGCTGATGGACATCCGGATGCCGGTGCTGGACGGCGTCGCGGCGACCGAGCGGATCTGCGCGGAGCTGCCGGACGTGCGCGTCCTCATCATCACGACCTTCGACCTCGACGAGTACGCGTACGCCGCGTTGCGCGGCGGTGCCAGCGGTTTCCTGGTGAAGGACGCGCCCTCGGAAGAGATGCTCGTCGCGATCCGCGGTGTGCTGCGCGGCGATTCGATGGTCTCGCCGTCGGTCACGCGGCGGCTGCTCGACCGGTACCTCGCCGACGACCGCGACCCCGTGGACGTCGAGAAGCTCGGCGTGCTGACCGAACGCGAGAAGGACGTGCTGGGCCTCATCGCGCGCGGGCTGTCGAACGGCGAGATCGCGGCGAAGCTGTACATCGGCGAGACGACGGTGAAAACGCACGTCGGCCGGATCCTGGGCAAGCTGGGGCTGCGCGACCGGGTCCACGCGGTGGTCTTCGCGTACGAGTGCGGGTTGGTGCGCCCTGGTTCCTGATCAATCCCTATCTATCCCTTTGGTAAGGTGGTTTAGAGTACTTTGCATGACCATATACAAGTCGGAAGACGGGGCTCGCCTCCTCCGCGAGCGGTACCTCGACGCCCTGCGGGCGTGGCCAGGTCCCCGTGACGAAGTACGCGTACCGACGCCCGAAGGCGAGACGTTCGTCCTGGTCGCGGGACCGGCCGAAGCCCCACCGCTGATGCTGCTCCACGGCTCCGGGAGCAACTCCGCGGAGTGGGCCCACCGGATCCCGTCGCTGACCGGACGGTTCCGCGTGTACGCGGTCGACATCATCGGTGAGCCGGGGATGAGCGCCCAGACGCGGCCGCCGCTCGACAGCGACCGGTACGCACGCTGGCTGGACGTCGTGCTGGACCACTTCGGCGTCGCCAAAGCGGCCTTCCTGACGTCGTCGTTCGGCGGCTGGCTCGCCCTCGACTACGCGACCCGGCGGCCGGAGCGCGTCGCCGCGCTGGCTCTGCGGTGCCCGATCGGCATCGGCCCGATGAAGAAGGGGTTCGTCGTCAAGGCGGTCCTGCTGACCCTGCTCGGCGAGAAAGGGCGGCGGAAGTCCGTCGCCGGCGTGCTGGGCGAACCGGCGTCGTCGCCGATCGTGGCGCACCAGCTGCTGGTGTCCGCGAACTACCGGTACCGCACCGGGCCGTTCCCGGTCTTCGGCGACGCGGCCTTGGGCCGGCTGACCATGCCGGTGTACGCCGTCGCCGGAGCGGAAGACGCCATGGTCGACTCCGCGACGACGAAACGACGGCTCGAAGCGGCGGGTGCCGTGGTGGACCTGGTGCCCGGCACCGGGCACTACCTCCCTGGCGAAGCGGACCTGGGCTTCCTCACCCACGCGGCGGCGAACGGCGATTTCACCGCTTGATGGCAGGATGAGCCGTATGCGGCGTGTGCTGGCTCTCATCGGCGTGGTGTCTTGGGCGGTCCTGGGCTGTTCGGGGGCGGCCAGCGCGCCTGTCCAGAGCGTGCCGCCCGCTCCCACCCCGGCCGCGGCGACCGGGAAGTTCAAGGTCGAAACGGTGACCGCCGGCCTCGAACACGGCTGGGACGTCGGCTTCCTGCCCGACGGCGGCATCCTCGTGCCACAGCGGCCCGGCAAGCTCGCGCTGATCCGCGACGGCAAGGCGTCCGAGGTGCGCACCGACTTCTCCGACGTCCTCGTAAACGGCGAAGGCGGGCTGCTCGGCATGGCCGTCAGCCCCGACTTCTCGACCAGCCGCGAGTTCATCACCTGCCAGGACCACCAGGAGGGCGGCAAGGCCGTCGACATCCGGCTGGTCACGTGGCGGCTGGCCGACGACGGCGCGAGCGCGACGAAGGTGAAGAACCTGCTCACCGGGCTGCCGGTGAACCCCAGCGGCAGGCACTCCGGCTGCCGCCCGACGTTCGCCCCGGACGGCGCGCTGCTCGTCGGCACCGGCGACACGGCGAAGTCGACGATCGCCCAGGACCGTCACTCCCTCGGCGGCAAGGTGCTGCGGCTGGACGCGAAGACCGGGAACCCGTTGCCGGACAACCCGTTCATCACGTCGGCGAACCCGCGCGAGCGGCTGATCTACACCTACGGCCACCGCAACGTCCAGGGCGTGGCGATCCGGCCGGGCAGCGGCCAGGTGATCACCGCCGAGCACGGGCCGACGTTCGACGACGAGGTCAACCTGCTCAAACCCGGCGCCAACTACGGCTGGGACCCGTCGAAGGGCGGCACCGACCCGAGCTACGACGAGAGCGTGCCGATGACCGACCTCAAGCGGTTCCCGGCCGCAGTGAGTCCACTGTGGACGTCCGGGAAGATCACCGAAGCGATCAGCGGCGACGCGTTCCTGACCGGCGCGCAGTGGGGCCCGAACGACGGCGCACTCGTCGTGGTGGCGCTCAAGGGCCAGAAGCTGCTGCTGTTTCACCTGGACCCGGCCGGCAAGGTCCTCGACGTCTCGCTGCCGCCGGAGTTCAACGACAAGTTCGGCCGCCTGCGCGCGGTCCGCAGCGGCCCGGACGGCGCGCTTTACGTGACGACGTCCGACGGCACCGACGACAAGCTGCTGCGGGTCACCCCGGCCTGACCGTGCGAAAGCCACGGCCGCGCGGTGCCGTGGACACTTCCGCCCGGGCGGCGGATCGCGGACCATGGTGTGCACCAGAGGTTTCGCCCGTCCCCGACGCGTGTTGGACGCGGTCCGAAGAAAGCGTTCCCGCGGCAGCACCGCACCGGTCCCCCGAGCGCCACCGCCGACCTGGCGTTCCGGGGACCGGCTCCAAACCGTGCCGTCCGGGCCGGACCGGCAGCGGCTAGCGTCCCAGGTGGGCGCCGCCGTTGACGTGCACGACCTGACCGGTGACGTGCCCGGCGGCGGGACTCGCCAAGAACGTCACGACGGCGGCGACGTCGTCCGGCGTGCCCGGGCGCTTGTTCATCGTGTTGCCGACGAGCCACTCCCGGCGGCGGTCGCTCAGCTGCCCGTGGAAGAACTCGGTGTCCCCGATCAGTCCCGGCGCCACGATGTTCGCGGTGATCCCGCGCGGGCCGAACTCCCTGGCCACGCTGACGTTCCAGCCCTCGACCGCGGCCTTCGCGGCACCGTAGGACCCGGCGCCGGTGTGCGCGGCGATCGAGCCGATCGTGATGATCCGCGCCCCCTCGGCGAACCGTTCGCGCAGCGCGTGGGTGACGAGCGCGGCACTGACCACATTGGACCGCAGGTTCCGTTCGAACGCGGCCGCGAAGCCGGCCAGGCCTTCCGCGTCGCCGTTCTCGTCCAGGAAGTCCGTGTTGCCCCCGGCGTTGTTGACGAGCACGTCGACGCGGTCGGGCAACTCCGTCAGTGCGGCTTCGAGGGCCGCGGGATCGGCGGCGTCGAACACGACGGGCCGCGCGCCCGAGAGCGTCGCAGCTTCGGCGAGCACCTTTTCGCGGCGCCCGGTGATCGTGACGCGGTCGCCCGCGCCGGCGAAGGCGGCCGCGACGGCGTACCCGATGCCCGTGCCGCCGCCGGTCACCACGACTTCCCTGGTGTTCCCCATGCCCCCGACCTTAGTGCCTAGGATCGGGTCATGACGAAGATCGACCCGGCCACCGCCGCGCTCCTGCTGATCGACCTGCAGGAACGGGTCGTGACGTTGCCGACCACGCCGTACACCGGCGAAGAAGTCGTCGCGAACGCACTGCGGCTGCGCGCCGCGTTCCGCCGGGCCGGAGCGCCGGTGGTGATCGTGAAGGTCTCGCGGCCGGGCAACCCGCCGGGCAACGAGCTGGTCTTCGAGCCCGGCGACGACAAGATCGTCACGAAGTACACGATCGGCGGCTTCGCGGGCACGGACCTCGACGAGTTCCTCCGCGGCGCGGGCATCCGCACGGTGGTGTTCGGCGGCATCGCGACGGAGTTCGGCGTCGAGTCGACCCTGCGCGCGGCCGCCGACCACGGCTACGACACGGTCGCGGTGTCCGACGCGATGACGGCGCTTTCGGGAATCTCGCACGAAAACGCGATCACGAAGATCTTCCCGCGGCTGGGCACGGTCGTGACGACGGACGAGGCACTGGCCGGGCTGGCGTGATCGACAAGATCGCCTGGCTCCACGTGGTGGACGGCCGGATCCTGAGCACGCGCTCACGCGGCAAAGACGTCTACTACCTCCCCGGCGGCAAGCGCGAGCCCGGCGAGTCGGACGTCGAAACGCTGGTCCGCGAGATCCGCGAAGAACTCGACGTCGAGATCGCGGTCGAATCGATCACCCCGGCAGGCACGTTCGAGGCGCAGGCGCACGGCCACGCGGCGGGCACGCGGGTCCGGATGACCTGCTACACCGCGGAGTACCGCGGAACCCTCGAGGCGAGCAGCGAGATCGAGGAAGCCGCGTGGCTGGAATACGCCGACCGCGGCCGGGTTTCCGCGGTGGACAAGCTCATCTTCGACCACCTGCACGACACCGGGCAGCTCACCTGAGCAACGCCTACCGGGCATTCGCCGTACCGGCCCGGGTTTTGACGAGCGGCGCGTCCCGCGACAGTTCCCGGAACCCGACGCTGTAGTACAGGTCTCGCGCCTGCGTCGGCGTCCCCATGCTGGCGACCGTCGCGTGCCTGGCCCCCGCGGCCAGTGCCAAGTGCAGCCCGTGCACCAACAGCGCCCTCGCCAGGCCGCGGCGCCGGTAGGCCGGGTGCGTACCGACCGGCTCGAACTCGACGGTCTCGTTCACGTCGTCGAGCCACATGATCGCCGAACACGCCATCGTCCCATCCGGGGCTTCCACCAGGATGTGCAGGTCGCCGCGGTATCCCGGCGCCCGCCGGACGCCCTCGTACGACGAAACCGTGTACGACGTGGGTGCCCAAGCGTCCACATGAGACTGGACCGCGGCGTCCGGGCCGGCCTCCGAGGCGGTGTCGAGCAACCCCGCGTGGCCGGGATCCACCTGGTACGCCAGATAAGCACCGGTGATGTCCTTCGCCGACCCGTCGCTCAGCCGGACCCGGCGCGGGAGCTGGGCCCAGCCCCAGGCCACCAGCTCCGCGCCGGAGAACCACAGCCGGTGCCGCCGGCTCTCCCCGTGCACGGCGTGGTCCTTGCCCCAGTTCCAGGCCAGCTCGCCGAACGACGCGTCGGTGTTCACCAGATCCGGGCGGGTCGCGGCGACCCGCTGTGCCAGCCCCTGCATGAGCCGGACGTCCTCGGTGGTCAGAGCCATACCCACCACTGTGGCAGGGCCGTCGAACGGTTTCCGCTACTGTGCCGATCGTTACCAATCCGACCACAGTCACGGCCGAATGGGTTCGTAGCAACGGTTACGTGCCGCGTGGGGGTCGGCCCACTTTTGGCCGGATTAGTAACCCAGCCGGAGCTTCGGCTTGTGCTCCAGGTGCGAAAGCCCGTTCCACGCCAGGTTGACCAGGTGCGCGACCACCTCGTCGCGCTTGGGCTTGCGCGCGTCCAGCCACCACTGGCCGGTCAGCGCGACCATGCCCACCAGCGCCTGCGCGTACAGCGCCGCCAGCTTCTCGTCGTAGCCGAGGGATCCGAACTGCTGGGCCAGGATGTGCTCCACCTGGCTCGCGATGTCGTTCAGCACGGTGGAAAACGTCCCCGTCGAGCTCGCCACCGGGGAATCGCGGACCAGGATGCGGAAGCCGTCGTGGGAGTCCTCGACGTACGAGAGCAGCGCCGTCGCCGCCTGCTCCAGCATCACCCGCGGGTGACCGCCGTGCAGCGTCGAGATCATCCGGTCGAGCAGCAGCTGCGTTTCGCGGTCGACGACCACCGCGTAGATGCCTTCTTTGCCGCCGAAGTGCTCGTAGACCACGGGTTTCGACACGTTGGCGCGGTGCGCGATCTCCTCGATCGACGTGCCGTCGAAACCCTTCTCGGCGAACAGCGCCCGTGCCACGTTCAGCAGCTGCTGACGCCGCTCCGTCCCGGTCATCCGGACGCGGGTCACCGGGACGGCCGGACGTGCCCCGGTGACCTGCTCACGCTTCGAACGTCGTCTCGCCGCCATCGGGGCAGCCTAGTTGCCTAGCTCTTTTCCGTGGCGATTCGGGCCAATCGCTGCGGCGTCGGCCAGCGCACGTCGTGCACCCAGCCGAACTTCTCGAAGATCCAGATCAGCCGCGCGGAAATGTCGATCTGGCCGCGCTTGACGCCGTGCCGCGCGGACGTCGGGTCGGCGTGGTGCAGGTTGTGCCACGACTCGCCGAAGGAGAAGATCGCCAGCGGCCAGAAGTTCGCCGACTTGTCACGGGCGGCGAACGGGCGCTCGCCGATCATGTGGCAGATCGAGTTGACCGACCAGGTCACGTGGTGCAGCACGCAGATGCGGACCAGTCCGGCCCAGAAGAACGCCGTCACCGCGCCCCAGAACGACCACGAGATCAGGCCGCCCATCAGCGCCGGCAGCAGCAGGCTCACCAGCGCCCACAGCCAGAACAGGTCGTCGACCTTCTTGATCGCCGGGTCCTTGACCAGGTCGGGCGCGAAGCGCTCGGCGTTGGTCTGGTCGCGTTCGAACAGCCAGCCCATGTGCGCGTGCCAGAAGCCCTTGGCGATGGCCCACGGCGAAGTGCCGAACGCCCACGGCGAGTGCGGGTCACCGTCGCGGTCGGAGAACGCGTGGTGGCGGCGGTGGTCGGCGACCCAGGTGATCACCGGGCCCTGCAGGGCGATGCTGCCCGCGATGGCCATGAACACGCGCAGCCACTGCTTGGCCTTGAAGGAGCCGTGCGTGAAGTAGCGGTGGTACGACACGGTGATGCCGAGCCCGCTGATCGCGTAGAACAGCACGAAGACGCCGACGTCGACCCAGCTCAGGCCCCAGCCCCAGGCGAACGGCACGGCGACCAGCAGGGCCACCAGCGGCGCGATCACGCCGAAGTAGACCGACAGCTGCACGCCGATTCCGCGCGTTCCTTCAATGACAGGTTTGGGCCCCTTGGGAGCCGAAGGTTCTCCGGTGGGCTGAGAACGGTCGAGCGTGGCCGTCATACGCTTCACTTCTTCCTACGCAGGCACGCCTTCTTACCAAGGGCGCCCTAACCTACGATGCCGTAAGTTACGGTACAGGAGGTTCGGGCGGCTGGGGAGAGCCCGAACTCACACCGGCACTTCGGAACCCGGGTACCCGGCGGACAGCCGCATAACGCATCCCCCGCGCGGACGACACCCGATCGTCGCTATCCTGACCAGGATCGATCCGCCGTAGTGTAATCGGCAGCACTTCAGATTTTGGTTCTGACAGTTCAGGTTCGAATCCTGGCGGCGGAGCAGCAGAAAGACCCGAAGCCCCACGACACGGGAGGTTGGCGCTGACCGAAGAGGCGACCGACCCGGTGGCGGCCAGGCGGCCGGCGCTGGCCGAGATGTCCGATGCCTGGATCGTCGGGCGCGCGCGGGAGCTGAACGCCGCGGTCCAGCGCCACGAGTACACCCAGCAGCTCGAGATCGTCGCGATGATGGACGAGCTGCTCGACGAGACCCAGCGGCGTGGTGAACCCCTGCTCGTGGCCCAGCTGCTGCGATCGTCGGCCCTCGCCCGGCTGGCCACCAAGGGCCTGGCCGCGGAGGCCGAGCCCCGGCTCGACGAGATGCTCGCGCACACCCGGCGGCACGGCATCGCCCTGCTGCGGGCCGACGCGCACGCGCTGCGCGGGCGGCGCCTCGTGGTCGCCGCGCAGGAGGACGCCGCGCTCACCGAGATCGCCAGGGCGCTGGCCATCCTGGACGACTCCACCATCCCGGACCGGCAGGTCGGGCTGCGCAACTGGAACCGGCTGCTCTCCTCGACGCTGATCGACTGCTGGCTGGTGCTCAACCAGCTCGGCGTCTACGAAGCGGCGGAGGAGGCGATCGGCCGGGCCGCCGCGGCGATCCGCGAGAGCGCGAGCCCGCACGACATCGCCCTGCAGCTGATCAACCGCATCAAGATGCTGCTCGGCTGGGGCCTGCGGCTGGAGCGCATCGACGAGTACGACGAGAGCGCCGCGAAGTTCCGCACCGCGGCGTCGATGGGGGCGGCCGCCGAAGGCCCGTTCGCCGAGTCGCTGTTCCCGCGCAAGGCGAACGTCGCGGCGATCGACCAGGTCGGCGTCCTGGCCGCGGCACCGGCGCTGAACCAGCCGGGAGCCGAGCACATCGAGCGGCTGGAGAACCTCTACGCCGAGCGCGCGTTCGGGCACGACCGGGAGATCGTCGCGATCGCGCTGGCGCGCTGCCTGGACAAGGAGGGCCGCCGCGAAGAGGCCCTCACGGTGTTGCGCGAGACCCGCCAGTCCATCTCGGACGACACGTCGCAGCCGTCGATGCGGCTGAACATCGCCCGCGAGCTGGCCCGGCTCGACACCACCCCGGACTACGCGTCCGGGGCCAGCGAATCGCTGATCGACTACGCGCGGCGCCTCGAATCCGAGATGTGGAGCCTGCGCGAGTCGCAGATCGCCACGCTGAACGCCCGCCGCGAGCACGAACGGCTGTCCGCCGAGCACGGCGCGATCACCCAGCAGGCCCTGCAGGACCCGCTCACCGGCCTGCCGAACCGGCGCGCGCTGGACGAGAAGCTGCGCCAGCTCGCGTCCTCGGCCGACGCGCAACCGCTGGCGGTCGCGCTGGTCGACCTCGACGGCTTCAAGGGCGTCAACGACAAGCAGTCGCACGCCGAGGGCGACAACGTGCTGCGTGTCGTGGCGAGCACGCTTCGTGACGCCCTGCGCGGCGACGACCTGGTGGCGCGCTACGGCGGCGACGAGTTCATCGTCCTGCTTCCGGGCACGCCGGCGTCCGCGGCGAAGATGGCGCTCGGCCGCGCGGTGAAGTCCGTCGCGGGCCTGCCGCACCACCTCTCGCACGGCGTCACGCTGTCGATCGGGCTGGTCTCGCTGCGGCCGCAGGAGCGCGGCGAGCAGGTCCTCGCGCGCGCGGACGCGGCCATGTACCAGGCGAAACGCGGGGGTGGCAACCAGGTGGCGTCGGCCAACTCGATGGCCGCCGACCCGGCCGCCGCGTGGGCGGGCGAG